>UQEM01000149.1 GCA_900540005.1 uncultured Ruminococcus sp. | reverse complement strand
CACAACATAGAATATTTTTGTTTTTTGCGCTGTCTACTTGACAGGGGGCGGGTCATTATGAATGTCGCCTTTTTGTATTGGTATAGTTTGTCAAAAAAGTATAAAGCAGCCGCACTCTCAATGCGGCTGCTTTTTTGATTTGTCCCTTACAACAAATTCATTATTAAACTGTCGCCGATTGTGCAGAAAGGCGTCAGTTATAATCATTTGAACGACCAACTGTCAAAGCTGATGTCGTCGCTGAATACAAAGTAAATGTCTTTGTTTCCGCTTACGGAATTAACTACAGGAACGGTGATTTCACTCATACTGCTGCCTGCCGGAATTTCAGCATATGTAATGGCTGTTCCGTTTGCAGAGCCTGTGCAGACTTTGATGACTGCGCCATTCTTGGAAGAAGCTTTAATTGTCAGGGTATCTGCTCCGTTTGAGAAATTAACTCCGCTTGCTTTTATCCAACTGCCCTTTGAGCCTTTTACTACGGTATCGCCGAGACCTTCCACAGAGATATCGTTGGACTGGTTGGACATTGTTTCAGCCTGTACGGTAGTGTACGGGTTGAGAGTTTCGAGCTGTGAAACACCCTTCATATCGCCCTTGCAGGTTATTTTTCCTGTGGCTTGGTCAAACACAGCCTCGTTGATCTGAGTTGAGCGGTAATTTCTGTCCTTGCCGCCGTTCATGCGCATTTCCTGCTGACGGCTGTGGTATATAACATAGTACTTGCCCTTGAATTCCACAAGCGAGTGGTGGTTGTTTCCGCCGTTATCTATTTTCTGGCTGCCTGTGTTCGCAAACAGCATACCTGCAAACTGATCTTTCGTCCAAGGGCCGAGAGGATTCTTGGAAGTCATGTAGCAGATATCGGCACTGTTGAACAACTGTCCGTTAATGCTTGTTCCGCTCGGTACATTCCAGTTAGAGCAGTATGAATAGTACCATGTGTCGCCGATTTTTGTAATGCTTGAATCTTCAAAGAGGTAAGGCGTTTCCATAGTCTGAGGAGTGCCCTCGATTGATATCATATCCTTGCCAAGCTTCACACATCTGCCTGTTTTAGGATTGTCGTATCCTGTGCCGTCATTGGAGTTCTTTCCGCCGCCGAAAAAGAGATAGGCTTCATCTGTTTCCTCATCATAGTAAACGGCGGGATCAAAGAGCCATGCCACATTTCCGCAGTTGGGAGTGCTCCTGCTTATAAGCTCCTTGCCGAGGGGATCAGTCCACGGGCCTGTAGGGGAGTCTGCTGTAAGAACGCCGATACCTGAGCCGTTATTTGCAAAGTAAAGGAAAAATTTTGGTTTACCGTTTATCATCTTCCAGCAGGCATCGGGTGCCCACGAGCAGTTCGCCCATTTTGCAGCTCCGTTCTGAGTTCTGCCGTTTTTGCCTGCTACGGGGATAGCGCCATGGTCTGTCCAGTTTACAAGGTCTGATGAAGAAACGCAGTTGATAGTTCCTACATCATAGGTGTTTTCGCGGATAGAACCGTTTTCATATTCAAACGCGTCATTTGTCGTGTAAACATAAAGCCTGCCGTCATAAACGAGATATCCGGGGTCAGCGCCGAAACGCTCTGTGGTTAGCGGATTGTTCTCTCCGTCATATTTCCAGCTCGAAGCGACATTCACGCTTTTAAAGAGAGTTTCCATAGCCTCTGTGTCGATAACTTTTTCAGCTACAGGGAACTCCGTTATCTTGCGGAGAATATACTGCTGTATCAGGACGGCATCATTTATCTCGAATTTACCGCTCTGGTCAACGTCAGCGGCAATGCTTTTTCTTGAACTGGAGAAACCGCCGCTTATAAGTCCTTTTCTTGCAAGGCTCATGTCAAGAGCGTTTATCTTTCCGTCACCGTTGATGTCACCGAGTATGATCGGTTCGGAGTTTCCTGCTCCCTCGATGACCGTGCCTGCAACAGCTCCGATAGCCTCGTCAATGTAGAAATTGTTGCTTGTTTCGGCAGTTTCAACATATATCTGCATATTTTTTGCGTCTTCGGGAATCTTGTAATTTGTATTTGCAAGCTGAACCCATTCGCCCTTGATACCCGTTCCCTCTGCTATGGTAGAATACTGAGTATCACCGTTACCATCAGTGTACTGGAGTTTGAGGAAGAACTTATCGGTTGCGCTGCCGTCAAAATAATTTACATTTACACTGAAACTGTATTCATTGCCCGGAATGAATGCCTTTGTATTCAGCGATTTTGTAGTACCGTTCCATGCAGCAGTTCTGTTTTCAACGAGGAGCGCCTCTGAGCCTTTGTAGGAAGTTCTGCCGCTGGTGAGAACGTCAGCAGCTCCGCGGCCGCCCCAGTCATCTGTATCGCCCTCAAAGGTGCTGTGGAAATACCAGCCGTTTTCGTCAGGTTCTACAGGCTTGACTACAGGAGGCTGAACGTTCATGTTCATTAATGCTGTATATGCGGCTTTGGGCTGATTGTTTTGGTCATACAGCAGAGCGTCACTTCCGCTCTTTAGCCAAGAATTTGCATCGTTCGGGCCCCATATGCAGACTGCTGTGACACGTCCGTCAGACTGAGGAGCGCTGTTCCAGTCAATCGCCGCCTGAAAGATAGCCTTATACTTGTCAGCCTGTTCCTGCAATGTGTACTTACCGCTTTCAAGGCTGATGTCAAGTTCGGTGATCTGAACATCACATCCGATAAAGAGGTATTTTTTCATTGCTTCAATGTAGGAGTCCGTTCCTGCGAATCCTGTTGCGTTTGCAGGGACGTGAGACTGCATACCTACACCGTCAAGAAGTCCTTTCTGATACAAGTCCTTGCACATATTGTAAATGCAGTCGCGCTTGTGATCCCAGTACTCGTTGTAGTCGTTGTAGTAGAGATCACAGCCTGCCGGAGCATATTTCCTTGCGTAGGTGAAAGCCTTTTCAACGAATGAATTGTCTCCGTAAACCTGAACCCACGCGGAAGTTCCGCCGTTAACGTTGTTGTCACCCGGAACTCTTGCACCGCCGTTATTTGCTGTGCGGTTGCTGTCATCGCTCACACATTCGTTGCAAACATCATATGCGTACAGGTCAAGATTGGGATACTGGGTCTTGATAGCGGAAAACATATTTTTTATGTAGCTTTCCATGCGCTGATCCATTACGCTTGATGAGACCCACGCTCCGTTAGCATTGTAGTTTTCCTTGAAGAACCACGACGGAGTCTGACTGTGCCAAACTAAAGTGTGTCCGCGCATACCTATGTTATTTTTTGAACAGAAGTCCATTATTGCGGCAGCGCTGTCGAGCTTTACGCCAATATTAGTGCCGCTGCATTGAGACTGATTGAGAGTGGCATCAGGCTTGGTCTCGTTTTCACACTCAACGCTGTTGCAGTCCTTGAGGATATTTGCTGTAATAGCGGAGTTTTTGATAGTACCGCCGTTAAGTATATTGCCTACTCTGAAATAGCCGTCAAACTTATCTTTCAGACCCGATTCGGCGGCATATGCACTTAAACCTGCTGTCTGTTCCTTTGAGGTAATGGAAACGTCATCAAAGGTGAAATCGTTGGTGCTGTCGGCTGTAATTGTCAGCTCGTATTCATAAGTATTTGACGGAGCTTTGAACTTTGCGGAGAGTTCAGTCCATTCACCTGCGGCAGCTTTCTTCGCAGCAAGCTGAACTGTGGTCTCCTTTTCGGTATCTTCATCAATGTACATGAGGGAAAGGCGGAAAGTTTCGGCGTAGTCGCTGCGAACCATGACACGATACTGATATTCAACCCCACCCTCAAGATAGAATCCCTTTGAGGAAGCAGCTCCGTCTGAATACGAAGTTCTTCCCGTAACGTTCATGCCCCTTGAATTGCTGTATCCGCAGCCGCTTTCGGCTGTGAGGACTACATTGTCTGCATTCGGATGCCAACCCTCATAGTTGATTTCAAAGCTGTTGGCAACCACTTCCGCAGCATAGGTTTCCTGCGTGAGTTCAGGGAAAACAGTAACCATTCCGGCAGAAAAAGCCAAAGCCGCGGCAGTTGATACGATTCTGTTGAGGTTCATTAATTCATCACTCCTTGAGTTTAATATTTTTATGAAAAACGTAGCATATTCACTTTTTAAATTATACATTTTATGTTCATAAATGTCAATCAACGAATGTGCTGAATTTATAGCACTATTGTGCTGATTTTGCTGTGCTGAAATTTCAGCACAATAGTAATATTGTTTGAATTGCTCTCGGAGATAAAGAAATTTTCGTGCAGGTATTGATTTCCTTTCTTTATTATGATAACATATTGAGGAAAGGGGCTGATAAGGTGAGAATGGACGAGATAGGTTATGACCACAAACACGATAAAACTTTCTGCATAGACAGACCAAACGGCAGCGGCGACTGGCTTTTTCTCATAATAAAAACAAAGGCGCTGTTCCGGATCGGCGGCAGGGAAATACACGTCGAGCCGAATTCGTTTATTATGTTTACGCCTGATTGTCCCCAGTATTACCGCGCGGATAATGTCGAGTATGCTGATGACTGGATTCACTTTGGATTCAGCGAGGAGGAAACGGAACTTGCCGAGCGACTTGCGATACCATATAATAAAATTGTACATATAGGCGATATTACGCAAATCTCAAACATAGTGAGGAATATGTGTTATGAGAATTATTCCGCGAACAAGAACAGAAAAGAGACTGTTGATCTTTATTTCCGCCTGCTGCTTCTGAAACTAAACGAGTGCATGGAGTCGTGCACTCTGACGGGTTCGATCACTAAAAACAAATATTTTGAAAAGCTTCTCTGGCTGCGCGAAAGTATTTATCGTTGGCCTGCGCGTCAATGGAATATAGACGATATGGCGGCGGATCTCTCGCTGAGCCGCTCCAGACTCCAGCACCTTTATAATGATACGTTCGGCGTGAGTATTTCAAGAGATATCATAGCAGGGAGAGTGGAAAAGGCGAAGGATCTGCTGAAAAATTCCGAATTATCAATAAATGATGTCAGTTCTATGGTAGGATACAACAATCCTTCGTATTTCAACCGACAATTCAAGAATCTGCTTGGTAAAACTCCTACACAGTACCGCGAGGACGGATACTGTGAGCAGACAAAATAAATAACGGCTGCTGTCATTGTGACAGCAGCCGTTTCAGTTTGCCAAAAAAGATACTAAAGATAATAAGAGAACGCTCTCACTTACGAAGCGTTGCCCTACACTCCACCAAAGACTCTGCCTTTGGAATCGCATTATTAGTTAAAATGCTTGTTGTCATTATTTAAGAGCCATGCCGGAACTCCAGGCTTGTCCGACTTTTTCGCCGAGCTTGTAATATCCGTTTCCGGACGGGTCGAATATGATCGGGAAGAATTTGGCAAGTGAAACACTGCCGCTTTCGTCAAGGATCTTTTCGTCAGCGCTTACATTCTTGATCCTTCCAAGATACTTGCAGCCGTCAATTACCTTGATAAGCTCGCACTCAAGCGCGAGCGGAAGTTCATTGATAACGGGAGCGTCAACGAATTCGCTCTTGGTGGTAGTGAATCCCGTTTTAGCCATCTTGTCGGCAACCTTGCTGCCAGACTCGATACCCACATAATCACACGCAACAATGTGGTCAGCATCACCAATACTGATAGTGAATGCTTTTTTCAGTTCAATATTTTCTGTTGTCTTATGAGCTCCAAGGTCGATTATGATCTCGTCAGAGCCAACGATTCCGCCCCATGCAGCGTTCATTGCGTTCGGCTTTCCGTCAGCATCATATGTTCCGATTATCATAACAGGCTGTGGAAAAAGATACGGCTTAGCGCCAAGATTTACTCTGCTACTGTCTCTTATACACATCTCCGAGCCCACGAGACTCGACGTCATCTCGTAT
>UQEM01000148.1 GCA_900540005.1 uncultured Ruminococcus sp. | reverse complement strand
AGGCGGAGATCAAGGCTGTGGTCGAGGAGCTTGTGGAGAAGTTTGGGAGGAAGGTTTGAGCTTTGACTCCGGTGGAGTCGAAGTTGCAATCAGCGTAAGATCGGAGAATTGTATTGCTTTTTCGACAAAGCTATGATATAATATAGTAAACAGTTTATCAAGATGACTATGTCATGACGTTTTTCGAAGATGTTTCATCTATCGAAGGAGGTATCGAAATTATGAAAAGAGACCGAACAATATCCGATGCAATTAAAATTGTCCTTAAAGATAAGCCCGAAGGAATGACAGCTGAGCAGATATACAAGGAAATCATTGATAATAACCTGTACAAATTCAATGCAAGAAATTCGCAAAGCGTAGTCGTTTCAACTATTCGTAGAAGCTGTGTAGGAGTTGATAACAAATCTTCGATCCGTGACAAAGAATTTGCGATTGCTCGTGAAATGGATAATGATATTTACTACATACTAAATGACAATTCTGCTTATGAGTCACAGGATAATCAAGGATCATATGATTACACAGATAATAATACTAATAATATTGTAAAATGCTGGCTTTTGAACTGGAATCCCTCAAATCCAACATGGCAATGGGAAGAACAGGAAGATGACCACGGTTATAATGCTACAGCACAGAAAGTTAAAAGCGGCGGAACTGTATTCTTTAGTTGGAGATGTTCGAGCAAGAAAGTCAAAGAAGGCGACCGATTCTTTATGGTGAAACTTGGAGCAAAACCCAGAGGTGTTTTTGCAACAGGTTATGCGGCAAGTGATACATACGAAAATACATATACAGATGAAAACGGAGAATCCATTACTGAACGTTGTGTAGATATATGTATAACAGGTTTCCTTGATTATCATGTTGATGAATTGATTTCACAGGACGTATTAAAGCAAAAGTTTCCTGAACAGCAATGGAGTTCGCAAGGCGCAGGAATCTCGATCAAACCCGAAGCCTCTAAGTGGCTTATTGAAAACTGGGATTCATTTACAAAGCACAATAAGGGAAATCCGACTTCTGAAACAGAAAACATATCCACTGAAACTGTTATTTGGAAGATAAGTTATGGCACTCCTCAAACAAGCGGTATTACAACAGAAATTCGCCAAATACTTGAAAGTAAAAAGGTAGTTATTGTCAATCAGCTTACTAATCGTTTGGCGGTACAAAACACTCCGCAAGGTCAAGTATATATGAACGAAATAAAGAAAGGAGACTATTTCTATCTCTGTTATGCTGGTGAGATTGTTTTGTTTGGTCAATTCATATCAGATGACACCAAACTCAATCAGGAAATGGTGCATGAATGGAACGATTATGATTGGTACGAACGTCCATATAGACTTATTGCACGCTCATTGATTCATGACAAATATACCGGTACAAAGAAGATATGGACATCTAATTATAATTCCACCTGCGTAAAAGTAACCGATAACGAACTGTTTGAAGAATTGATTTTACAGCCTTATTTCGGATTGAAAATATCCGATCTTAGCACCACAGAATTCCACGAACCATACACTAAAGAAAAATTCCTTAAAGAAGTCTTCCTCACCGAACCCGAATACGACAAACTCCGTTCCCTCGTCCTCAGAAAGAAAAACATCATATTACAAGGTGCGCCCGGTGTAGGTAAGACTTTCTCTGCAAAGAGGCTTGCATACTCAATTATCGGAGAGAAAAACGAAAACCGTATCTGTATGGTGCAGTTCCATCAGAACTATTCCTATGAGGATTTCATCATGGGATATCGCCCAAATGACGGCGGCGGATTTGAACTGCAAAGCGGAGTGTTCTATAATTTTTGCATCAGATGCAAAGAGAATCCCGACAAGCCGTATTTCTTTATCATTGACGAGATCAATCGTGGCAACCTCAGCAAGATATTCGGTGAACTGCTCATGCTGATCGAGACTGATAAGCGTGGCGAGAAGCATAAGCTAAACCTCGTTTACGGTGGAACGGCTTTCTATATTCCCGAAAATCTGCATATCATCGGCATGATGAACACCGCAGACAGAAGCCTTGCTATGATCGACTACGCCCTTCGCAGACGTTTCAGCTTCTACACGATGCAGCCTGCTTTTGAAAACGCCGATCAGAACGGTTTTGGCGATTATACGGCGGATATTCAGTGTGAGCTGTATCACTCTGTTATCGCTAAGATCAGAGAACTTAACGATACTATTCGCAAAGACAGCACGCTCGGCAAGGGCTTCGAGATCGGTCACAGCTATTTTGCGCCTGAAAATAAATCGGAGATAAATGACGAGTGGGTTCGTGGTGTTGTGTATTATGAGATCATTCCGCTGATCGAGGAGTACTGGTTCGATGACGATAAGAAGGTCGATGAATGGACAAAGGCTCTCTATCAGGTGTTAGGTGATCAAAATGACCGTTGACAAGGGCATTTTTATACAGAATATCTATTATATGCTGTCCTACGCCTTTCAGATATTGAAGCAGGAGGACTACAAGCAGGTCGCAGGCGAGAAGTTTGAGAAGATACATGACCTTTTTGCGGCGATACTGGAAAAGGGTGTTTCACGACAAGTCAAGCAGGGACTGTACCGTGAGTATGTCCCGATGCATGAAGACCTCTCCGTCATGCGTGGCAAGCTGAATATGGGCGAAACGGTTCGGCTGAAAGTGCAGAACAAACAAAAACTCGGCTGTGAATTCGACGAGTTCTCGGAGGACAACCTTTATAATCAGATACTGAAAGTCACGATACACAGGCTTGTACGAGCAGAAGATGTTGCATCAGAAAGAAAACAGGCACTCAGGCGGGTAAGCGTATACTTTGGCAATGTCAGGCTGATACAGCCCGATCATATTGCATGGAACCGGCTCATCTATCAGCGCAGCAACCGCAATTATGAGCTGCTGCTGAATATCTGCTATCTTGTGCTGAACGGTATGCTCCAGACCACCGAGGACGGCAGTTACAAGCTGCTTGCTTTCTCTGATGAACACATGGAACGGCTGTATGAGAAATTTATTCTGGAATACTACAAACAGCACCATCCTGAGCTTGATCCGAAATCTGTTCAGGTAAAGTGGAATCTGACCGAGCAGCCTGATGAAACGATGATACAGTTCCTTCCAAAGATGCAAACCGACATCACTTTGCAGAAAGGCGATAAAACGCTCATCATTGATGCCAAATATTACGGCAAGTCAATGGCGCAAAGCTACTCAAAAGAAACGCTGCGGTCGGCACACCTGTATCAAATTTTCGCCTATGTGAAGAACATGGATACTACGAATACGGGGAATGTTTCGGGGCTGCTGCTCTATGCCAAGACCGAGGACGAGGTGTTTCCCGAAGGTGAGCCGTTTGTGATTGGAGGGAATAGTATCGGGGCGAGGACGCTGGATTTAAACAATTCATTCGACCTGATATCTACACAGTTAGAAAGTGTAATATATGACTATAGATTAGGAGGTTGAAACACATGGCAAATATTATAGCGATCATCTGGGACTTTGACAAAACGCTTATAAGCAATTATATGCAGACGCCGATATTTGAAGAATACGGCATAGATGCAAGCACTTTCTGGAAGGAAGTTAACGCTTTCCCTCATGAGTTGGAGCAAAAAGGAATTAGAGTAAACAGGGATACCTGCTATTTGAATTTCCTTATAAAATATGCACGTGAAGGCAAATTCAAAGGATTAAACAACGATAAACTGTTTGAATATGGTAAGCAGATGTCTTTTTATGAAGGCGTTCCGGAAATATTTGAAGCAACTAAGGCAATAGTAGAAAGTGATTCAAAATACGGGAAGTATGACATAAAAGTTGAACATTATATCGTAAGCACAGGTACGGCACAAACAATACGTGGATCACTTGTCAAGGATCATGTTGAGGACATATGGGGATGCGAACTGATCGATTCTGTTGATGAAAGTGGAAATATGGTTTTAAGTGAGATTGTTTATGCCCTCGATAATACATCTAAAACAAGAGCATTATTTGAAATTAATAAAGGTGTTGGAAAGCGTGACGGTGTAGATGTAAACAGTAAACTCCCGGAGGAATTCAGAAGAGTCAAGTTTGAGAATATGATATACATTGCGGATGGACCGAGTGATATTCCTGCTTTTTCTCTTGTAAATAAGGGAAATGGCGCAACATTCGCTATCTATCCCAAGGGAGATGATAAGGCGTTTCAACAAGTTGAGCAAATGAGGAAAGACGGCAGAATAAACATGTATGCCGAAGCCGACTATTCCAAAGGTACTACTGCATATATGTGGATATGTAATAAAGTGAAAGAATATGCCGAGAGGATTTATGCGACTGAAAAAGCAAAGTTAGAAAGGAACACATCATCTGCACCGTCGCATTTAAACTGATAAAATAATCTACGGCTACACTCGAAGGCGCAGCCGTAGAATCTCAGATACAAATCATACACTCAAACACCGCTTCTCTCGCCATATAGACGAAGCATTTCTCCAGACCGAGCATCTTCTCAGCATCACCGCTGATGATAGCTTTTTGATAGCAACTATCAGTCTGCTTCCAAAGCTCCACCTGACGGGAGATAGCTTCACTGACTTTCCGTTCCATATCATCAAGGTACTGAATGATCCTGCCCTTGTTGACGAGTCTGCGAAGCCTGTCGGGGCAATGGTTATCAAAGAAATGAAGATGATGCCTGATGAAGTCGGTGGTATAGGTCTTGTTCTCCTCGGTCTGCGTATCGGTGTTGAAGTGTGTGACTGTCATTGAATTTGTGTCGATTTTCCATATCGGCACATTTTTCTTTTTCAGAGGGCTATATGCAACTTGTTCGCTTTCGTATCTGCTCATTATGATATCCTCCGTAGTATTTATAATGTGTCGAATTTGGCTGCTGATTATCTGTTACTATTTGAACTATTCACAATGGTTATGAAAAGTTCCCCTTTGGAATCCAGCGTGTAGATGTTTTCCTTCTCGAAATAGACCTCCACGCCTTTTTCTTTCAGCTTTCTGACAGTCGTCAGGCTGTCCACAGTGTTTCGTGCGAAACGAGATACTGATTTAGTTACGATCAAATCAATTTTTCCGTCCAAAGCATCTGCGATCATTCGATTAAAACCGTCTCTGTGCTTTGTATTGGTCGCCGAGATGCCCTGATCCGTATATACGCCCGCAAAACTCCCAGTCATCACGCTTTTGAATGTATTCTGTGTAGTAGGAAACCTGCGCTTCGTAGGAAGTCTGCTGTTCTTCGGAATCAGTCGAAACTCGTGCATATCCGGCAACCTTACGCTTTTTCGGCTGGTCTAAAGGTGTGAATGTTGCACAATTCAGCTTTGCCGGAATGATTGTTACTTGTTTGCTCACTTCTTCCTTCTCCTTTCTCTCGCTGCCGCACCCTTCTTGCCGCAAGTCATAACCGTCACGACGATAGTTCGCAAAGTCGGAAAACCATTCCTTGCTGATATAGACAGCTTTGTGTTCAAAGAACTTTCCGTATGCACAGCCTGTTTTTTGAATGACCGGACCTTTCCATTCCCACGCATCCCACTGTCCGCTGTCAGAGTAATACCAGTGTTCCGGTGCAATATGCTCCTCTATGGAAAAGCCTTCGATACTGTTTCGGAAAAACGGCAAAAATCCGTACCTATTTATCGCTTTTATCAGGTCGCTTTCAGACCTGATCGTGAACCGCATACCTGCCATAAACCTCAACTCCTTTTCCTTATTATATCACGGCAGGCAAAATCGGTCAAGGAATGAAACAATCTGATGATGAGAAGTATCATAACGGAAGTAAGATCCAAGGCAATTACAAATGTAAAATTTCTGTGAACACTTCCGCTTTTCTTTCCCACTTTTTCAATTTTCACGGTAGTAAAGTGAAGGGGTATGCCTGTCTCTTATACACATCTCCGAGCCCACGAGACTCGACGT
>UQEM01000147.1 GCA_900540005.1 uncultured Ruminococcus sp. | reverse complement strand
ATCAAGCAGATTTGGATTGTAAATCTGCGTTGATGTGAAAAAACTTCCCATTTGAGTCCTCCTTCATATTTATTTTTAACAAACCAGTGAAAATAAACGAATTCACACTGAGTTCATATATATATTATAATACAAGATCCTTAACAGTGTCAAGCGTGATAATGCTAATTTGACATAAATCGTATGTTCTGATAAATTTCAACACTCTATTAGGAGAATTGTTCGTGTGATTTGTCAGAATTGTGATAGATATGGATAACAAAAATAGGGGCTGTGGATGATAACTCATGAGAGTCTTTCCACAGCCCCTTTAAATATAGTATTTACACTTCGATCTCCGTGCCGTTCCGTAGCGTGAAGGTCAGCTTTCCGTATGTACCCAGAGTCGCTTTCTCCACCAACAGCAGCCAGAGCTTTCCGTCAAAGGTATCGGTCACAATACCCTCTCTGTTCATTGTCCGGATAAGCCCTTCGAGCAGTTCCTTGCGTGATAGTCGTGCAGCTCTCTTGTCCTGAAGGTCGTGCAGAACCTTTTCAGCTTCAGCTTTCTGTGAATTGTACTCCGCCATTTTCTTTTTGTAGAAGTCCTTATCCTGCGGTTTCATAGCATTTTCTTTGATGAACTCCTGCATCGAAACTGCCAGCCCGTTCAGGTAGATATACTGTGCTTCGATTTTTCTATCCAGTGTTGCGGTGTTGGAGAGCATTTCCACAATCTGCTGACAGGAAATCAGAAACTCCTCCTTGTCGCTTGCTATCCGATTACACACCTCGATGAACCGCTTTTTTATCTCGTCCTCATAAAGATGTGGCGTTTTACACTTTTCGTTTCCGGAAGACTTGGAAAATTTGTGATTGCACTGCCAGATAATTCTCCGGTATTTGCTTGTGCTATGCCACACTTTCGAGCCGAAGAACCCTCCACAGCAGGAGCAGACGATTTTCGCTGAGAAAATGGAGCTGCCGCTGTATTCCTTGCCGAGCCCTTTTCGTCTTTCGATTTCCGCCTGCACCAATTCAAACTCTTCCGGATCAATGATCGCGTCATGACTGTGTTCAACGAAATACTGTGGAACTTCACCCTCGTTGACCTTCTGCTTTTTCGTCAGGAAATCCATAGTGAACTTTTTCTGCAACAGTGCCGAGCCTTTGTACTTCTCGTTCGTGAGAATGCTTTCCACAGTTCGTGTGTACCACTTCTCACCGCCGGCAGGGGCTGGAATCTCTCTCTCCATCAGCATTCTTGCAATTTTGTAGTAGGACAGTCCTTCCATGAAGGACTTGTAAATCAGTCTGACTATCTCTGCTTCTTCCGGTACGATCTCAGGAAGTCCGTCCTCGCCCTTACGATATCCTAAGAATCGTCCGTAAGGCATTGTGACCTTGCCGTCCGCCATACGCTTTCGCTGTCCCCACGTTACATTCTCAGAAATGGATCGTGATTCTTCCTGTGCCAAGGAACTCATTATGGTGATGAACAATTCGCCCTTGGAATCGAGGGTGTAGATATTCTCTTTCTCGAAGTAGACCTCCACGCCTTTTTCTTTCAGCTTTCTGACGGTCGTCAGGCTGTCCACAGTGTTTCTTGCGAAACGGGATACTGATTTCGTAACAATAAGGTCTATCTTCCTACTTCCGTAGATACAAGCTGATTCTGATTGTCGGTCAGCTATCAAATTGGGTGCATCGGGGGTGCATAGAAAAGACGGCGAAGGTGCAGTAGGGTGCATCACCAAACGATAGCTTTTCAGGCACTTCCAAAAACATCGTAAAATCGGCATTTCCAAAAGGTGCATTGGGTGCAATCGAGGGTGCAATCGAGGGTGCAATCGAGGGTGCATTGGGTGCAATCGGGGGTGCATAAACAAACGAAAGCCCTATGTATAGCACAATGCTCATCCATACAAACAAAAAAAGAAGGCACTCCGCTGAAATAGCAGAGTGCCATAGAGATGCATCTTTGATTTTAATGTTTCTATTTTCAATCCTTGAATTTCACTCGAATGTCGTCCTTGCTGTACACAGTCACACTCTCCACAAGCAGCCCCCAGAGGTCTTCGTCAAATTCGTTCAGCGGGTTCTGCTTGTCAATGTTTGCAATAAAGCTCTCCATCGCCTGCACCCGCGCCTGCCGTGCGGTAATTTCCCTGTCAAGCTCCTCGTACTTGCTCTTGGCAACATCGTAGCGATCAACGAGCATATTGTATCGCTGTTGGTACTCCTGCTGGTTCTGTGCGATCCGAGCGTTCTCCCGAATACAGTTTTCGACCATTTCAGCCAGCATTGCAGTCTCTTCCTTGAAGTGTTCGTGCTCTGCCATCAGTGCAGTCATATCTGAAATTTCTGCAATGCTCGCCCGAAGGTTCGCTATGATCTCTGCTTTGTTTTGGAGCATATTGTTGACAGCCTGAATGAAAACAGTCTTGATCTCATCGGCGGTCAGGTGTGGTGTTTCGCAGCGTTTTGCATCCTTGTACTTATGACCACATTGGTATACTACACGCCGATAGCGGTCACTCGAATGCCAGACTTTCGGACTGTAAAAGCATCCGCATTCGCCGCAGACCAGTTTTGCCGCAAGAATATCCACGCCACTATAGCGGCTTTTCTGTGACTGCCGTCTCTCCATTTCAACCTGTACCGCTTCAAATATCTCAGGGGTAACAATGCCCTCATGACTGCCCTCCACATAATACATCGGGATCTCCCCGTGATTGATTTTCTTTTTTTTCGTCAGAAAATCGGAGGTGTAGGTCTTTTGCAGAAGTGCATCGCCCTTATACTTTTCATTTGTCAGGATACTTTTCACAGTGCTGCTGTGCCATTTGTCCTTTCCGGCAGGAGTTTTAATTCCCCGCTCGGTGAGTCTCTTCGCAATGGTATGCGGTGTCAGTCCGGTCAGAAACAGGCTGTAAATTTCACGCACGATTTCCGCCTCGGCTTCATTCACAACCAGTTTTCCGCCCTGACCTTTATCATAACCGAGAAACCGTCCAAACGGAACATTCGGTTTTCCGTCTGCCATGCGCTTTCGCTGCCCCCAGATCACGTTTTCTGAAATCGAGCGTGACTCCTCCTGCGCTAAACTCGACATAATGCTGATGAGCAATTCTCCGCGTCCGTCAAATGTCCAGATATTCTCTTTCTCAAAAAAGCACTCAACATTATGCTCCTTCAGTTCACGGATCGTTGAGAGGCTGTCAACCGTATTTCGGGCGAATCTCGACACGCTCTTTGTTATGATGAGATCCAACCGGCCTGCCAGCGCATCTGCGACCATTTGTCTGAAGCCTTCTCTCTTTGCCGTTGAGCAGCCACTCAGACCTTCATCGGCGTAGACCTTAACGAATTCCCAATCTGCGTGTTCTTTGATGTAGTCGGTGTAGTAGCTGACCTGCGCCTCATAAGATGTGAGCTGTTCTTCGTGGTCAGTCGATACTCTTGCGTAGGCAGCCACACGCCTTTTCACCGGTGCATTGATCGGCGCAGAGGTATATCGGCTGATCGATGCAGGGATTTTTGTTACTGTACTCATTTTTCTGCCTTTCTGCGATATTGCCGCTTGCTTGGGATATACTGCTGTGTGACCGTAAGACCATCACGAAAATGGAACGTCAGCCTATCTACGAGAATCGATATGTGCGACAGCCGCTGTTCCATGATTTCCGCATCAAATTCAGGTATTTCAAGTATGGCAGCAATCTGCTTTTTTAGCGCTGCATCCTGTATCAGCTTGGGCTTTACTTCATTCGGTGCAACCTTATTGTGTTTGAAACAATCCCACCATAGCTCAACTGTTCCATCTGCATATCGCTTCGTTTTCGCAGTAAGATTCTGCCCACAGGTCTCGCATTTGATAAAAAGCGATAGGTCATGCCTGAAATGCCTGTAGGTCTCTCTGGATTTATAGATTTCAGCATGGTTTGCACGTTGTTCATCCGACCAGTATGCTTTTCTGCGTGGGTATGATGACTTCGGCTTTTTCCCATCTTTCGGATGATGCATATAGGTATCCTTGGCGGCAATGCCGTTCACGATGGGAACACCATACCGCCTTGCGATCTCCTGCTGTACCGCATCGAATGTTTCCTGTGATATAATCGCAGGGTGCGAATCATGAATCAAAAACATAGGCAGTTCACCGTTGTTCCTGCGTTCCTTGTGCGACACATGACTCTCAGTATAAAACTTTTGCAAGAGCATATTTCCGGTATACTTTTCCTGACGGAGAATATAGCTCAGTACTGTCTCCGTGAACTTTTTTCCGTAATAGGATTTTGCACCGGAAGCATTCAGCTTCTTGCAGATGATATAGCAGGAATCACCCGCAAGATACCAATCAAAAATCTGCCGGATAATTTCTGCTTCATCCGGCACGATTTCAAGCTTTCCGTCAACAACTCGATAACCGTAGCAGATGCAGTTTTTCGGCTGTCCGCTTTCATATCGTTTCCGGATACCCCATTTGCAATTTTCGGAAATTGAGCGCGACTCCTCCTGTGCGAAACTTGCAAGCAGGGTAAGCATCAATTCTCCGCCGTCTGAAAAGGAGCTGATATGCTCTTTTTCAAATCGCACTTCGATTCCGATTTCCTTCAAATGGCGCACTGTTTCAAGCAGGTCTACAGTATTTCTTGCGAAGCGTGAGATGCTTTTTACCAGCACAATGTCGATAAGCCCTTTATCACAATCTGCGATTAGCCGCTTGAACTCCTGCCGATTGGAAATACCTGTTCCGGAAACCGCACTGTCCGCATATACCCCTGCATATTGCCATTCGGGGTTTCTTTGGATCAGATCACTGTAGTAGCTGACCTGCGCAGACAAGGAATGCATCAGGCGGTCAGTTACCATCGAAACACGGGCATAAGCAGCAACCCGCTTTCTTATTGGAAGACTTGCGATAGCAGGCTCAATTTTCGTGATTTTGGGCGCTTTTTCTGCCATATAGCAGACCTCCTTCCTCGTTTATCAGCTACCATATTACCGCCTTATTTCGGTTCAGTCAACGGTATTTTGACAAATATTGTGCCGATTTTAGGGCGGTATTTCTCCCTCATCTTTGTATCAATTACGGCGTATTCATCAGCGGTCAGCAAGCCCTGTTTCGCCATTTTTCGCACAAGACTCATTGTGACATGATACTTAAAATCATTCTGTTCCATTTGCTGCACCTCCGTAGCGATGGCCGATATAGCAAGCGTGTGAGCAATATTTTCTGTGGTGTCCCTTGTAGTCGGAGAAAGTCTTTCCGCAGGCGGGACAAATGAGCGACACAAACGAAATATGCTTTATAAGGTTGCTGTTTTCCCGCCAATACTTCTGACGGCAGGAAGCAGAACAAAACGTTTTCTGCCGGTGTCCGGGTGTGTTGACAAGAGGCTGACCGCATCGTTTACAGCCGTCTTTCATAGGTGAAACATCTTTTCTTCTGCAAAACGATTTCACCGAATTGACAGACAGATTCATCTTTTCTGCAATTGAAGAAATAGACTCTCCGTTTTTCCGCAGTTCTGTGATCTTTTCTTTCTGTAAATCTGTCATAGCATACCTCCTGACTTGCTGATACATATGAAAAGAACGGGCAGAGAACATCCTCTGCCCGTGAGAAGATAATCACGCCTTTACAATCGTACCCTTGTAGGTCTCGTTGCCGATCTGCACGGTCACAGTAGCGGTCTTGCTGTCTGCGGTCGGCTCAGGATCAGGTACAGGCGTTGGATTCGCCGCCTTGCCCCAGCCGTTCAGCCCCTTGCCCTTGATGATGATCGGGAAATCCTTATAGCAGATATCGAGGTCAACATTGCCGGAAATGCCGTCCACCTTGCCCTTTTCGCTGTACTGCCACACCGCATAGGCACCGCTGTAGTTGGTCCTATCCACCCAGTGCGCAAGCCAGATCGTGTAGTGGGATTTAATATCATCGGCTG
>UQEM01000146.1 GCA_900540005.1 uncultured Ruminococcus sp. | reverse complement strand
CTATTCGTCGGCAGCGTCAGATGTGTATAAGAGACAGCTATAACCTGATTGAGATACATATACAGTATCACAAGCAGTACAGACATGGTCCAATCAGCACAAAGAGCTATTGCAAGCTCGCAGATAAATACTGATGAATCAATTACTATTGTATCGTTGATATTGATGAAGATTCCTACTGCTCCGCTGCAGATAAGGGTTACGATAACGCTTGCTATGAACGAAACCATTGCTTTGAGGAGCAATATCCTGTTGAGAGGATGAACTGTCAGAAGCTTTTCAAACATACCGTTGTTTTTTTCCTGCATAACGGAATTCTGAACCGTCTGCAATGAAACAAGAAGTCCTGGAAGAGAAAAGCTCAGAAACATCAGTATTGTAATATCAATTTTTTTGTAGATAAAATAGCCGATCACAACTGCAAGCAAGACAAGCACAAGCAGGTATCGTTTGATATCATTTTTTAAGAAAGTAAGCTCTTTATATAGCATAGCCGTATCCTTTCAGAATCAGTCGCCAATAATCTCAAGGACAGCATCCTCAAGATTATCAACAAGACTGTTTACAGATATGATCTCAATATTGTCAAGAACGAGCTTCCTCAGAATATCCTGCTTGATTTTTTCATCAGCTATGATATTTACAGAATGCTCAGTCGTTTCAATCGAGTATTCGGATTTTCCGTAAGCTTCAACGATTGTTCTGCATTGAGCTGTCTTGGGAATAGATATGCTCCACTTATGGTTTTTCTTGGCAGATTCACGTAGAATGCTTTCGATTGTAGCCTCTTTGACAATTTTTCCGTGCCTTAAAACGTATATTCTGTCACAAAGTTCCTCAATATCCTTGATATTGTGCGAGGTAATAAGGATACCATTCTGCTCTGAAGAAAGATAATGTATATAATCGAGAATATATTTCTTTGTTTCTATATCAAGTGCATTTGTCGGCTCATCCAGAAGAAGAAGTCTGAATGAACCGAGTGTAGATGTTGCAATTGAAGCTCTCTGACGCATACCTGATGAAAGTACACTCGTCTTCTTGTCGAGCATATCTGAACATTTCAGCAGCTTTACAGCTATCTGAACGCTCTTTTCATCAGCTTTGTAGAATTTTCTCATAATGTTCATGTTATCTCTTACAGTCATATCGCTGTAGAGATTATGCGCAGCATTAAGGAACGATATCTCACGTCTCTGCTGAGCTGTGAGCTTTTTTATATCTTTTCCGTTAACTGTTATGCTTCCGGACTGATAAGGGATAACGCCTGATACAGCTCGCATGAGGGTGCTTTTTCCTGCTCCGTTCATGCCGATCAGACCAACTATTTCTCCAGGATTCACATTCAAGCTTACGTTATGAAGTATCTGCTCATCCTTCTTGTATGAAAGGTCAAGATTTTTTACTTTTAACATAACTCATTCCCTCCAATCATTTACAGAAAGTATCCCGCAGCAACGACGGCTAAAAGCACAACTAGAGTTACAAGACCAAGTCCGCCGATTTTCTTGACCTCGCCCTCCTTGTCTTTTTTGGAAAACAGGGCTATAACAAGCAGAAGAGCTCCAACGGCTACAAGTATAATATCCTTAGTATTCACAAATTACACTCCTTGTCAATAATTAATTTTTACAGTTGTCTTATGCTGTCCCTTACCGGAACCGTTTCAAACTGCCATAGCAGTTCATCAGTTTTTTGTTCTTTATAATAAGCTTTCTTTTTGATATTGCAGAAAAATCATCCGAATGTGAAACAAATATACAGATTTTGTCCTTGAAGAGCGTATCGGCTGCTTTCAGGATTATCTCCTTTGATTCAGCGTCAAGATTGGTGATTCCCTCGTCAATCACTATGACATCGGGATTCTTTACAAGCATTCTTGCAAGTGCAATTTTCTGTTTCTGACCGCTTGAAAGGTTTTTTCCGTTTTCTATAACGATTCCCCTTTTCCAGTCGATTCCGCTGAAAACCTCATTATCACAGATACTGCTCCATAAAACAAGCTCCTCAGATGATGATGCAATATTTTCTATCAAACTACCTGAAAATATATATGAATTCTGTGAAACAACACCTATGCGTTTTCTCACAGATGTAATATTTATCTCTTTAAGCGGAATATTGTTTATATATATTTCTCCGCCTGTAGGATTGATAAGTCCTGTTATAAGCTTTATAAGCGTAGTTTTTCCTGAGCCGTTTTCGCCGTATATGCACATCTTATCCTTTGAGTCTATCACGATATCCGCATTCTCAAAAACATAGTCTGCATTTTCATTATATCTGTAGCTTATGTTCCTGAGCTCGATCTTGTTGATATGCGTTATGCACTTTCCATCCTCGTTCTTATCCTCAGAAGTACTGAAGAAGTTCTCGATTCTTCGTCCTGCAACTACAGCCTCCTGAAGAGTAAGAAAGTATGTTGAAAACAGCACTATCGGTGTAAATACATATGAAATATATCTTGCTACCGAAACATAATCACCCATGCTCATGGTGCTGTCCATTATACGCATTCCGACGACCATGATAATGATAAGCTGAATAAATGTGCATACTGCTGTTGCCTGAACTGTTCCTGACTCGATTCTGTTGCTTCTTTTGATAGAGCCGTTCACGATATCATCAAGATGCTTATCTACTTTCTCGGAAACGCCTTTTTCAAGATTGAGCTGCTTTATCTCAGAAGCACCCTGAATGTACTCCTGCATTTCTCCTGAAAGCTCAGCCTGTGATTCGTTTATGTTTTCGGAAAGCTTTGAGATCCTTTTTGAAAAGCACTGGCATATAATGAATATTATCGGTACGGATACAAGCGTTATACCGAAAATCATGAGATCAAGCCTGAAAAGATAAATAAGTGCTCCTATCATAGTAACCGATGAAGTTGCTATCTTGAAAACAACGGGCGAGAATATTCCTGAAACAGCATCGGTTTCTTCCATTCTCGCCTGAACATATCCGCTCGGATTGCTGCTGAATATATAAGCCGGAAGATTTGTAAGCCGTCTGAAAACCTCAGACTTGATATTCCGCATAGCCTTGCCTGAAAACATATTGAACAGAGCTGTATTGATATACGATACAAGCTTGCCGGCTACTGTCACCAGGAATCCTGCAATCAGAAATTTTATGAAAAGATGCTTGTTGCCGCCGGCAAGTCCATCATTTACCGCAAGCTTGTCAAAATAAGGAGCTAGAAGCTCAAGTACACATATTACTGCACTTATTATCAGAAGAAGTATTCCCTGCGGCACCATTTTCTTCAGCTGACCACTGATAATCCTCTTCTGAGAAGTTCGTTTACTATTCATTTCTTTTTCCTCAGACTTCTTTTACAGTCTTTTTATAAGAATCACGACAGTTTTTCATGTATAAGCATTCTCTCTTTGCAAATCTGCCTGTATCAGCTGTCTGATAGTATCTCTCAGCGGCACGGCAGTCCATACAGAGATTTCTTCTTGAACATTTCGAGCATTCCTTGAGGAATTTCTTTCCGCTCAGCCAAAAATCAGCAAGTCTGTATTCAGCGTCAGCCTTTACAAATGTAAACTCATCGTTTTCATATCTGAGCTGTCCGAGAGGCATATTTCTGATTCCCGGACACGGCATGAGGTTAAGCTCTGAATTGATTGCAAGAGTTCCTGCCATACAGGTATTCATAGTGGAATATATCTTATATTCGTTGAGATTTATTGTGTTAAGAAGGCATATCTCTGAAAGCTCAGTTTCTGATATGTTGTCCTCCATCACATAGCTTGCATTCACGATTTCTGCACCGGCTGAAATGATTTTCTCCTCAGCTGCCTTGTATGCAGAAGCTGTTTCACTGCTTATCACAACAGAATATTTGAATGAAACATTATATCCGTTAAGTCTCTCTGTAAGAGCATTGATACGCTCTGTATCAACGTTGCTTCTGCAGTCCACAGTAACTATGAGAGTTGTATCATATTCTGCCGCAAGCTTTGCATTTTCTTCGGTTATGCCGTTTTCATCTGCAATTATGCAAAGCTGAATATATGATTCATCGGCAGTTTTCATGAAAACTCCTGCTGACGGATTTCCGAGAACATCGCCGCCGTACAGAACCACCTGATGTACTCTATTTGCAGCAAGCTCTTCAATAAGTCTTGTGTAACGCTTTTCGTCGGATACATTTACCGCATTATTGTTGCAACAAACCCAGCAGGGAGAAGTAATGCTACCGAATCTGTTCTCTTCGTTTTCGTTTTCAAGCTGAAGGAAAACACGGTTGAGCGGACATTTCTTCTCGTTGTACAATACAAGCTTCTTACCAACATCGAAGCTTTCAGAAACGTAGAATTTATCCTCAAACTCAGCAATATTGTTTTCCTTAAGGAAGCTGTAAAGCGCAGCCTCTTCCGTTGTAAGCGAATCGGTATCTATACAGCCGCCTTTAAGCCATGATTTGAGGGTGCTGCACTTGCTGCCACTCAAAGAAAAGTAATTTTCTTTTTCAAAGTTGATGAGCGTTATATCGTATTCACCATACTCAGGAGTGTAGAATTTATTTAATATCATGTATTTCTTCATACTGAAACAGTCTCCTTTCCGGAACTTCATTCTTTTTTGCTGATCTGTCAGCGTTCAGACTGAGAAGCTTATCAGCTCGCACACCCTTTTCAAGCAGATTATAAACATATGTAAACTTGTTGCGTACCGATTCATGGACATTTTTACAGTCGCCGATCTGGCTTCGTGTAAACTTTCCGTCGTCACCGAGACAGGCTGTGAAGCAGATAGGACAAAGTCTCTTTACGGGACATTTTGAACATATCGGTGACATTGTCTCGTAATAATCTCTGAGCATATCATTTATTGCCTGAATATCAAGTCCCTCATAAACATTTCCGATAGGTCTTGTGTTATTAATTTTCTCACAGCAATGAACTGTTCCGTTCGGAAGAACACATATCTTTGTTCCCGGTATGCATGAGCCGCTGTAAGGCATGAATGAAGGATGATAGTTTTTCATCGGTATGTTTACGCATCTGTTGAGAACCTCGGTAAATGCACCTGTATAAAGAAGGCGTTCAATCGGTTCAATCGGCTCATCGTTTGCAAGCTTGTCAGCAAGTGAAGCTCCGATTTCCACTTTTTTATCGAAGAAGCTCTTCTTCTCTTCCGGTGTAAACTTTGTATACCAGTCTGTAAAATAATCAGAAACAAGAGTAAGTCTTACTAACTCAGGTATATCGTACTCATTGCTCTTGCAGAAATTGTTGACTGCATCAAGATCGCTTTTCCAGTCATAGCATCCGATGAAGGTAACATTTTTGCTGAAGTAGTCACGGTCTCTTTCTCTGAGAAGCTGAACGCTTTTCATAATTGAAGTAAAGGTACCCTTGCTGTTTTCAAAAACTCTCAAACGGTCGTTTTCCTTTTCGTCACCATTGAGTGAAATTGAAAGTGCGAATTTATTTGTAATAAGGAAATCAGCGATTTCCTCATTCATAATAGTACCATTTGTCGTTACAAGGAATGTAATGTTATCCTTGAAAAGCTCTCTTGCGTAGGCTACGCATTCCTTGATAAGCGGAAAATTAATAAGCGGCTCGCCACCATAGAAGCCGAGAAGCGGTATATGAAGTACATTGTTTGCAATTGCTTCCATCTGTGTTTCGTAAAACCTGTCGATAGCCTTTTTTGCAATTTCAAAGCTCATTACCTGCATTCCGTGTTCACGCTGATTATCGTAGTTTCCTGAGTAGATACAGTATTTACATCTGAGATTGCATTTTTCTGTAACTACTAGAAGCATCTGGCTGAATCCGTTATATCGGAGAAAATCTGAGATCATGTCATTATACGCATTAAAAGGGATGAGCTCTTCATTTTCTCTGCCGAATACAAACGTTTCGCCGCTGATATTTTCTTCAAGCGAAACTGTTCCGTCATTGTCATTATAGAAATAATCATTACCGGAATCAGTTTTAAAATAAAACCCCGTTTTTCCGTCCATTTCTACGCTCCTTTGTTTTTATATATATGGTGAAATAATAGTTGTATAT
>UQEM01000145.1 GCA_900540005.1 uncultured Ruminococcus sp. | reverse complement strand
ACGTAAAATTTATGCTCGAAAATCTGCATATTATCTTAGTGTCAACGCTCCCTAAAATTATCTCTTTTCGACAGACTTAGCCGTCCCTGTTTCGGGGGCGGCTTTTTTCGGTGTTCCTGAATCATCATAAATATGTGAGCCGATACATATTATAAAGAATGTTTGCTGTGTGGAAACGCTGTAAATTTACACAAAGCCGCTGTGAAACACCATATGGTATTTAGTCTATCTTTTGAAATTATCGGCAATTTCTATCGGAAATTTGCATTGCCGCGTGTTCTATGTTATAATATAAAGATAGAGTTTTGATTATTATTTATGATTGGAGTTAATATATGACTACAGAAAAGATCCTTACATATAACAGTCCTGCGGAAAATTTCGATGAGGCTCTGCCCGTCGGAAACGGCAGGATCGGCGGCATGATATACGGCGGTATAAAAGAAAACCTCATTCACATCAACGAGGATTCTGTCTGGTCGGGCGGACTCAGACACCGCGTTAATCCCGATGCACAGGAGGGTTTCCGCGAAGTCCGCGAGCTTCTAAAACAGGAGAAAATAGAGGAAGCGCAGAAAGTCGCCTTTGAAAAAATGCAGGGCGTTACCCCGAATATGCGCCACTATATGCCACTCGGCAACCTGAATATCACCATGGAGTTCAACGGCAGGGCAAAGGACTATCACCGTCAGCTTGACATTGGTTCGGCTGTCGCGGACGACTCTTTCACAGTAGGAGACGTTGTATACACGCGCGAAGTCTTTGTTTCTGCTCCCGATGAGGTAATGGTCATTCGTATCACTGCCTCTCAGCCGGGTGCTGTGACGCTCTCGTGCGGAATTGACGGCAGAGACGACTACTATGACGACAACCGCCCGTGTGCCGACAACATGATACTGTACAACGGCGGCACGGGCAGCCGTGACGGTATTTTCTTCGCTGCCTGTCTCGGCGGAAAGGCTCGCGGCGGCAGTTTCAGAACTCTCGGCGGAGTTCTGCGCGCAGAAAACGCTGACGAGGTAATGCTCGTGCTTTCGGTTCGTACAAGCTTCTACACCGAGCACTATGAAGAATCCGCAGAAGTTGATGCGGAAATGGCTCTTGAGTGCGAGTATGACGAACTCCTCTACCGCCATGTAAACGATTACCGCGAACTCTTTGAAAGAGTCGAGCTTTCACTCAATAACAACAGCGAGACGGACATCTCCGCCCTCACGACCGATGAGCGCATAACCCGTCTCAGGGGTGATGAGCTTGACAACAAGGAGTGCACCCGTCTCATACACGACAACAAACTTATCGAGCTGTACTTCAACTTCGGCAGATACCTCCTTATCTCGTGCAGCCGTCCCGGAACTCAGACCGCGAACCTTCAGGGTATCTGGAACAAGGATATGTGGCCTGCATGGGGCAGCCGTTACACCGTAAACATCAACATCGAGATGAACTACTGGCCTGCCGAAAGCTGTGCGCTCCCCGAGTGCCACCTGCCGCTGTTCGACCTGCTCGAAAGAGTCTGTGAAAACGGAAAGATAACAGCTAAGGAAATGTACGGTATCGACAAGGGCTTTGTCTGCCACCACAACACCGATATATGGGGAGACACCGCTCCGCAGGATCTGTGGATGCCAGCTACTATCTGGCCAATGGGCGGAGCATGGCTCGCTCTGCACGTTTTCGAGCACTATGAGTACACCCTCGACAGAGAATTCCTTGAGGATAAGTACCATATATTAAAAGAGGCTGCCGAGTTCTTCACTCAGTACCTCACCAAGGACGGCGACGGTCATCTCGTGACCGGCCCTTCGGTCTCGCCCGAAAACACCTATATGACCGAAAGCGGAGCAAAGGGCTGCCTGTGCATGGGGCCTTCCATGGACTCGCAGATACTTACCGTACTGTTCACCGACGTCATAAAGGCGGCAAAAATTCTCGGCAGGGACGAGGCTTTTGCAAAACAGCTCGCAAAAATGATAAAAAAACTGCCGCAGCCTGAGATCGGCAAGTACGGACAGATAAAGGAATGGGCAGTTGACTACGATGAAGTTGAGATAGGTCACCGTCACGTTTCTCAGCTTTTCGCTCTGCATCCGGCAGACCTAATCACTCCTGCCAAGACTCCCAAGCTTGCAGACGCGGCAAGGGCTACCCTCGTAAGGAGACTTATCCATGGAGGCGGTCACACAGGCTGGAGCTGCGCGTGGATCACCAATATGTGGGCACGTCTCTATGACGGACGCATGGTTTACGAGAATCTCAAAAAGCTCCTCGCACATTCGACCAACCCGAATATGCTCGATTCTCACCCGCCGTTCCAGATTGACGGAAACTTCGGTGGAACTGCTGCTATCAAGGAAGCCCTCATGCAGAGCTGCAACGGCGAGATAATTCTACTCCCCGCACTTCCCGAGGAATGGAGCAGCGGACACATCAAGGGTCTGCGCGCTAAAGGCGGTTTCGGCGTAAATATCGAGTGGAATGACGGAAAACTCACCAAGGCTGAAATAATCTCCGACTTCGGCGGGGAATGCAGACTGCGCCTTAACTGCGTTGCAAGCATAATAAGCGATGGAACTTCCGTAGGCTCACGCATTGAGGACGGCGCGATCGTTTTCGACACCGCTGCCGGAAAGACCTACACAGTTAAAGCATAATGTACAAATCACCATTATTATAATAACCGGTATTTATAAGCGTATGCACTCGCCTTTTCCGCATTTTGTGAGTACCGGTTATGATGGAGGAAATATGGATATCCGTAAAATAATTGCAGTCCTTACCGCAGGAGTTTCGGCGGCTTTGTCCGCAGTTTCGTGCAGTTCGGACAAAAGATCCGAGATCACGGCTTCCGTACCGATAATCGAAGAACCCTCGACCGAGCCTGAAATGACCACGGAGGAAATCATACCAGACGCGACTTACCCCGATTTTCCGGTTACCTATCCCGAGATCGAAAAACAGGCTACGGGCAGCGTCTACGAGGCGGAACTTGCGCGGCTTTCAGAGGGTCTCGTTCAGGCACAGGATATTGGCGGATTCAGCGGAACAGGCTATGTTACGGGATTTGGCGGCAATGGTGACAAGTCCGCCGCGTTTGATATCGAAGTGCCGAGCAATCAGCACTATGATATTTCATTCAGCATAGCCGCGAGTCAGCTCACCCAATGCTCGGTTACTCTCGGCGGCGAACCGCTCACAAGCTTTGAGACAACCGCTGACGGAGCGTTCACTTTCATCACGATCTACGGTGTTTTCCTCACCAAGGGAGCGTCAACGATCGAGATCAGACCCGAAAACGGCGACATTGCTCTTGATTATATGCGCCTTTCCGACAACACCTCGCTCAGCGAGCTTTCCTATGACGCTCAGGGCGAACCCGTCAACGAGGACTCGGGCAGGGCGGCAAAGGAACTTCTCAGCTTTTTGTCGGAAAACTACGGCAAGTACACGATAACAGGTCAATACGCCTCGGGCGAAGATAACTCCGAGCTTGACCTTATCTACCGCACTACGGGCAAGTATCCCGTTATACGCTTTGCGAATTTTGACGTTGCACGCAAACAGTACGACGACAGCTTCAAGGCGGTCGATGCCTGTGCGGACTGGTACAAAAACGGCGGTATTTCGTGCGTAAGCTGGTTCTGGAGCGCTCCCTGCGAGAAAAGCTCCATAATGGCGGACGAGACGGATTTTTCGCTGAAAAACGCTGTTACCGACTACGATATCGCTTCTCTCTCCGAAGAGGATATACGCGGACTTTACGGCAAGGGAAATATTTCCGAAGAATGCTACAGCCTGATACTCGACATCGACAACATGGCGGGACAGCTCACCTCGCTCAAAAACAAGGGCGTTCCCGTTCTCTTTCGCCCCCTCCCCGAGGGCAGCGGAAACTGGTACTGGTGGGGCGCGGACGGCGCAGACGCTTACAAGTGGCTGTGGGATCTCGTCTATAAGCGCATGACCGGATACTTCGGGCTTGACAACCTCATCTGGGTCTGGAACGGTCAGAGCGAGTCCACACTCGTTGACCGCTCGACCTTCGACATTGCCGCAGTTGATATCTACATTGACGGTCAGAAGGACTACGGCAGCAAATTCTACGAGGAATTTGCCGCAGTTCAGCAGTTTGTCGGCAGCGACAAGCTTATCGCGATAAGCGAATGCGGCAGTGTTCCTGACATCGACTCGTCATTCCGCGACAACTCAGTGTGGTCGTTCTTCGGTATATGGTACGGCAAGTATATTGCTGACGAGAACGGCGAATATTCGGAGGATTTCACCAGCCGTGACACTCTCGCAAGGACCTATAACTCCGACGGAGCATTAACGCTTGACGAATACAAGGAAATGACAAAGGAGGGGTAAGCCATGAATTACAACGAAATATCCCTCAGCAGACCCCTCTCGCCGCAGCAGTCGGAACTGGAACAGAAACTTCTCGCGCAGGTCACTGACGATAATATCCGCGCTGTCAGCTTTAAGCTTGAGGAAGTCCTCACGGTGACTCCGTTTTCGATGAAAGAGGACATTTTTCTGCTGATGGAGGACGATTTCAAAGACCTGACCGCCGAAAAAAAGTCCTTCTGCGAACTGCGCAAAGCCGCTTATGATGCCGCCGTGCGCAAATTCGGCGAAAAGCAAAGCGTGACGCTTGACATGGTCTACGACATCTTTGCAAAGATGAGCGGCGTGAGCACGGGATACCGCGAAAAACTGATGAACCGCGAGTGCGAGCTGATACTGCGCTTTACTATGCCGCGAAAATTCGGCAAAAAACTTTTTCTTGCCGCCAAGGCACGGAGCAAAAAAGTCATCGTTACCTGCTCGGGGATATATCCGCGCAGCGTTATCGTGAATATCCTGAGCACCTGTGGTCTCGGCAGTTATGACGAGTTGATAATGTGCTCGGAACTGAATATTCCTGCCGCGGATCAAAGTCCGTGCTTTGATCGAATAATAAAAAAGGCAGGAGTACCGCCGCAGAAGATACTCCACATCGGGAGCGATGTTTCCGCCGATGTGGAAACTGCGATAATGAAGGGCATGAAGGCAGTCCTCATTCAGCCGGTGATCCCGCTCATGGTAAAATCGGGCAGGCTCAGGGGATTCGTTGAAAACAGACACATTTACGACTCCGATTCTGCCGGACTGCTCGTACTTCGGTGCGCGTTCGCGGTATATGCGCTCTACGCCTTTGACACGCCGATGAATAAAACTCCGCGCAGCGACTTCTGCGGAGACGAATATCTGCTCGGTGCGGCGGTTTCGGGCATATCATCGCTTGACAGCGAACAGCCGAAACTTTCCGACATAGGCGGTGCGCTTGTGAAAACATTGTCGGAAAATAAGAAAACAGCCGCAGGAAAGACCGACTTTCTCGCCCTGTACGACAGCATTTTCAACGGTCTCCTCGACAAGTACCCTCACAGCGGATGTCAGCTTACGGTGGAATTTCTCGAAAAACATTCCGCCGCCGCAGACCGCGACATCATGCGAAAGGGGCTTGAACCCGAAATTTTTGCGATGTGGTTCGAATCTTCGACCGAACCGCAGCTTGCTCCCGTACACTCGGCAGGCAGGAAGAAAAGCTCTCTCGATAAGCTCGCAGACCGCCTGTTTCCGCCAAATACTAAGGTTCGCAACATTGTTGAGGGCATACTCCACGGGGGCAAAAACCGCCGCTGAGCATACCGCCGAAACCGACGGCAAATGTCAGGTTCTGACAAAATAAAATGTGAACACACTATTAACCCATTTCCCGCCCAATTAGTACGAAACTTTCCAAAATATTCCGTTGCGCCTCCCACATTTTCTGTGATATTATAAATATGCAGAACAAAGGAGGTATAAAGTATGAATAACAAAGTAAAGGTACTTATTGGTGACGATTCTGCCGAAACAGGTGTAAGTATTGCAAACAAACTCAGAGAACGCGGAATGTACGCGTATACACGGCGCAAGGACTGCGGGGTCATCCTCGACTCTATCAAGAAACTGTCTCTTATACACATCTGACGCTGCCGACGAATAGCCTTGTGTAGAT
>UQEM01000144.1 GCA_900540005.1 uncultured Ruminococcus sp. | reverse complement strand
GAGATGACGTCGAGTCTCGTGGGCTCGGAGATGTGTATAAGAGACAGATATGTAATCGGTCAGGACGATGCAAAGATCTCACTTGCAGTAGCTGTTTACAACCACTATAAGCGTATCATGAGTCAGGAAAACGAGGGCGATGACAAGGACAATGACGGTGTAGAGCTTCAGAAGAGCAATGTTCTTCTTCTCGGTCCTACAGGTGTCGGTAAAACTTTCCTTGCCCAGACTCTCGCAAAACTTCTGAATGTACCGTTTGCAATAGCTGACGCAACGACAATTACTGAGGCAGGATATGTCGGAGACGATGTTGAAAATGTGCTTCTCAGGCTCATTCAGGCTGCTGATTTTGATATCAAGGCTGCTGAAAAGGGAATCATATACATTGACGAGATAGATAAGATTGCGAGAAAGTCCGAGAACACTTCGCTTACCCGTGATGTAAGCGGTGAGGGAGTTCAGCAGGCTCTCCTCAAAATTATCGAAGGAACTGTTTCAAATGTTCCCCCTCAGGGCGGAAGAAAGCACCCGAATCAGGAGACTATTCAAATCAACACCAAGAATATTCTCTTTATCTGCGGTGGAGCTTTCGACGGACTGGAGAAACAGATACAAAAGAGGATCGGTAAGGCTCCTATAGGATTTGGCGGCGAGATCAAGCCTCATAACGTGGAGAAGGATAATATTTTCAAAAAGGTTGTCCCGAAGGATCTTGTTAAGTTCGGAATGGTTCCGGAGTTTGTCGGCAGGCTTCCGGTCATCACCGTCCTTGAAGAACTTGATGAGCACTCGCTCGTAAGAATTCTTACCGAACCTAAGAACGCTCTTATCAAGCAGTACAAAAAGCTCTTCCACTATGACGATATAGAACTTGAAGTCGAGGACGATGCTCTTATTGAGATCGCGAAGAAGGCGATCGCGCAGAAAACCGGTGCAAGAGGACTTCGCTCCATACTTGAAGGCATTCTCAAGCAGAGTATGTACGCAGTACCGTCAGACGGAAGCATTGCAAAGGTTACTATTACAGCCGATTGCGTGCTTAATGATTCACAGCCCGTTGTTATGAACAGACGAAACAAGGTAGTTACACTGAATATATAACTTTGGTAAATAAAAAATGTGCGGCAGAGAATTTTCCCCACCGCACATTTTTATTCATTTAACTCAGCATCCGCATCCGCAGCCATTGTTGCCGCAGTTACCGCAGTCGTTGTTGCAGCCACCGCAGCCGCCGCAAAGAATAACGAAGAGAAGGATCACGAGAATGATGCACCAGCAGTTATTTCCTCCGAAGCATGAATTACACATAATTAAGCATCTCCTTAAATTAATTGGATTTGAACCGCTTTCTGCGTTTCATAGTACATAATATGCCACAGCCGAAATTGTGTTACAAAATTTTCTGTCCTTTGCACTTTCGACTGTTATCGCATGAAAATAGTGGCATAATAATATCAGATGATATTCAGGAGGGTACGAGAATGATCAATTCGGAAAAGTTTACCAAGAAGTCAATCAAGATAGTCGAGGGTGCGGTAGAACTCGCCTCACATCTCGGTCATACTTATGTCGGAAGCGAGCATATACTGCTGTCAATGGCAAGTGACGGTTCTACTTGCGCGGCGGAAATACTGATAGATAACGGTGTAGCTTATGATGAGCTGCGTACCGAGATAATACAACTCGTGGGACAGGGAACTCCTTCAATACTCAATCAGAGGTTTTTCACAACTGCAACAAAACGGATACTGGAGCTTTCATATTCAATAGCAGTGAGCGCAAAAAAGAAGCAGTCTGCCCCCGAGCATATTCTTGCGGCAATGATAAAAGAATCCTCTTGCAGCGCCTGCACGATCATTAAGAAGATTGGCGGAGACTTTGCAGGAATATGTAACGGACTTAATATGATCAACTCCAGTGAGGTGCAGGAGGAACTTTATAACTCCATAAAGCCTAAAATGTCACATCTTCCCAACCTCATTCGCTACGGAAAAAATCTGACGGATATTTCGCTCATAAAGAAAAATGACCCCCTTATCGGCAGAGACAAGGAGGTGGAGCGTGTTTTACAGGTTCTATCGCGACGCACAAAGAACAATCCCTGCCTGATAGGGGAGGCAGGTGTCGGAAAAACAGCAATAATCGAGGGCGTTTCAGAATTATTTATGCGAAATCTCGTTCCCGATACGCTCAAAAACAAGTTCATTTTCTCGCTTGATTTTACTTCACTCTTATCAGGTGCAAAATACAGGGGTGACTTCGAGGAGCGCGTAAAAGCTTGCATTGAGGAGGCTGTAAGTGCAGGTAATATAATTCTCTTTATTGATGAGATTCACACAATAGTTGGTGCAGGAGCTGCCGAAGGTGCAATTGATGCTGCCAATATAATGAAGCCTCAGCTTGCAAGAGGAGAACTTCAGGTAATAGGTGCTACGACCTATGATGAGTATCGCAAAACTATTGAGAAAGATTCCGCGCTTGAGCGCAGATTCCAGCCGATAACGGTCAGCGAACCCGACAAGGAGAGCTGCATAGAGATAATAAAGGGGCTGAAAGGAAACTACGAAAACTTTCACAATGTCGTAATAACAGACGAGATAATAGCGCTGTCGGTTAATATGTCGGTAAGATATATATCGGAGCGTTATCTTCCCGATAAAGCAATAGATGTGCTTGACGAAGCTTGTGCCTGTGCAAAAATCCGTCATAATTCGGCGATTGTACCGCATGATTCAAGCTATATAGATGTTAACGGAACGGGAATCAATCTCAACAGGCTAAGCAGGTCAATATCAGGAAAAAGTCGCGCCGTGGTCAGAGAGGAAGATATAGTTTCAGTGATTTCGATGAAAACAGGGATACCTGTCGGAAAAATCAACGTTGAGGAGGCAGAGAGACTAAGCAGCCTTGAAAAGCAATTGTCAAGCAGAGTGGTGGGACACGAATACGCTGTCAAGAAAATTACAAATGCTATTTGCAGAGCCAAATCCGGACTGCGAGACAGCAAGCGTCCTACAGCGTCATTTCTGTTTGCCGGCCCAACAGGTGTCGGAAAGACTGAACTTGCCAAGGTTCTTGCGGATTGTATGTTCAGCTCGGAAAATAATCTGATAAGAGTGGATATGTCCGAATATATGGAAAAGCACTCGGTCTCAAAGCTGATAGGAGCGCCTCCCGGATATGCCGGTTACAACGATACGAACAAGAATCTTTGCGAGAAAATTCGGCGTAATCCTTACTCAATAGTCCTCTTTGACGAGATAGAAAAAGCGGATATTGAGGTTTTGAATATACTTCTGCAAATTCTTGATGAGGGCATACTGACGGATTCTTCAATGCGCAGCGTAAGCTTCCGAAACTGTATTATAATCATGACATCGAATGTAGGTGCAGGTGAAATCACAGGAAAAACAGCACTTGGTTTTACGGAAAATATAGAAGCAGCAGCGGAGGAGCGAGTTATCGCAGGTCTGCGCAGTCATTTTTCACCGGAATTCATGAATCGCATAGACGAGGTAGTAGTTTTCCATAAGTTAGGTGAGGCAGAGCTTGAACAGATAAGCCGCATTGCGCTTGATAATTTGCGTATGAGAGCCGAAACACTCGGCATTGAAGTAACTTATTCACCCGAGGTGATAAAGGCTGTAGCGTGTGCAAAGGAAACAGATAAATACGGAGCACGACCGATAAAGCGTCGTGTCACGGAACTTATCGAAAATCGCCTTGCGCAGATGATAGTAAACTCTCAGCTTTGCAACGGAGAAAAGGTCAGGGTTGACTTTAAAAACGAAAAGGTAAGCATAACCAAGAGCATTGCAGTATAAAAAGTGCGGACATTAAGTCCGCACTTTCGTTTTATATATGTTATCTTTCTTTTATATCACACAAGTCTATAATAGGGGATTTGTAGGAGTTGTCTGCGGTAAGCGCTTTCCAACTCATCTGGTTCATGTCAAGGTAGAGATTTCCGAGGAGATCATCGCGTACAAGAAAAGCAAGCCTTACTGTAGTGGATTCTCCTGCGAGAAGATCAATGTTGTTTTTTGATGATGCAGCGGGTGAGTAGAATGAGAAGAAACCACCTGAGTCATTTTGCATTATCTCTTCCTTGTAATACGCTGTTAGTCCGTCTGCTGTTTCCAGAGTGTCAGCAGGAGTGTCATCAACAAGCGTGAAGTACGAGGGAGAAATGCAGGTTTCTGTGCTGTTAGCGTATGTCAGATCAATGTCACTCGTATTTGTGTAGGTTAATTCCACGACAACAACATTCATGTGCTGTGTTTGGTTTACTTCTGTTTTGTAGAACGGTTCATTTCTGCCGTCGCCCTTTTTCTGCCATGAACAGTCCATATAGATGTTTCCCGTAGCGTCAACATACTGGCTGAAATCCTGTTCGTGACCAGTAGCGTCAGTATAAATACCACTAAAGTCATGCTGAATCCACGCATCATCAACAGTTATCAGCAGAGATCCGTCATCATAATCGTCACAGAACCAGTCACCAATATTATGCAGATTAAGCCCGTCACGTCCGAGTGCTTCGCTTTTCGGTTCAACATAAAGTCCTTCTCCCAAATTCGTTTCAGGAGCTGACCAAATGAACTCACTTTCGTCAGCAGGAGCAAGACTCATTCCTGCAATAATGTTTTTGAGAGCTTTATCACTTATATCGTCAGTAGCGTAGAACTCAATGTAGTTTCGCGTTCCGTTGAAGAATACATATCCTGTTCTGCCAAAATGATTGATATCACCGTCATCGAGACTATCACCGCGGGTCAGGAGAATAACTTCTTTTTCATCAACAGTATATTCTTCAACTGATGTAACATTCAGTACTTCCTCAGCGAAATTTACTTCATTCGGAATGTAGTAAAGGAACGACTCAAATATCCCTCCGTCAGGACTGTAGTAACCCGGTTTCATATTAGGCTCATTTATTTTCGTGAAATCATCAGGGATATAGTTAAGCTGCTGTTGATGATACGATCTGTTTTCATCAATCTGTGGGTTGTACGTTACATAATACGAATATTGATTAGTCTGAATAATGTGGTCTGAAATAACCTTTCCTTCAGGTACAGTATTTTTGCTTTCAGTTGCAGATTCGGTCAGAGGTTCAGCAGTTTGTGAAACTTCGCTTTTCTCTTCAACTTGAGCCGCAGGGCCTAACTGTGAACTGTTCCTTGACATCAGGAATATCGATGACGGAACAACTGCTACTATTGCAGCGGCAGCGGCAGTCATACCGATAGACTTCCATTGAATAGTTCGGTTTCTCTTTTTCATAGATGTGCCTCTCTGAATTGCTTCCTTTCTTATTTCGTAGTCTACGGAGAAGTTGTGCTTTACATCTGATGAAAAAGCATTCTCAACGATTCTGTCAAACTGCTTTGATGTAGGGAGTTTTCTATTTTTCATCTGTAAATTCTCCTTTCAAACTTATAAGGCGTTTTTTAGTACGTTCAAAACGCTTTCTTGCATTAACTTCGGTAAGCGATAGAGAAGCTGCAACCTCTTTCCATGACATTTCTTTCGAGCAGCGCATCTGGATTATTTTCCTGTCAGTTTCGTTAAGATCTGCGATCATTTCTCTGACGGGATCGCTGCTGACATAGTCAATGACCGTACTCTCAACATTTTGCTGACTGTCTGGCATTTGCATGGTTTCCTCATCAATAGGCAGTTCGCGCTCAAACAAGCGGCGGTTTTTCCTATAGATATTGATGGAGGTACTCTTTATCGTTTTCACGATATATTGTTTTGTCTTTGGGCTGTCAGGAGCTTTAAGTCGGTCGAGCTTTCCGATAATGCGTATAAAGGCATCCGAAACAGCATCTTCCGCTAATGCACTGTCATGGAGTACAGCATAAGCTATCCTGAACATAGGCTGCTCGTAGATCTCATACAGCTCCCTGATTTTTTCGGAGTCTTCACTTGTCATTTTATCACTTCCTTTAAGACGTCTCGTATAATATAACAATTCAAAGAATGGATATGTGACACAAAAAAGAAAAAAGCATTCCGTATCGGGAATGCTTGCGGCAATACATTGCAAAATCAGGTCATTGCCGCAGAGATTTTGCTCTGTCTCTTATACACATCTGACGCTGCCGACGAATAGC
>UQEM01000143.1 GCA_900540005.1 uncultured Ruminococcus sp. | reverse complement strand
TCTCGTGGGCTCGGAGATGTGTATAAGAGACAGATAATGTATATTACAAGTGTTAGGAATGATATTTTTGAAGAAAATTTTTGCCGCTGCGGCAGCAATATTATGTATAGGTATTCAATGCGGGTGCGGAATTTACACTGATGAAAATGACATACAGCCTGCAACATCTGTTGAGGAGACTACCGCTGCAACGGTTCAGACATCTGTCCTTACAGCCGTGGAAGGTACATACGTTTATGATAATGCAGCGGTTCTCTCAACTGAAGCTGTTGCAAACTGCAATGCTTACACCGCGGCACTTTACAAGGAAAAGCTCATTAATGCCGCAGTTGTCACAACTAATGACCTTGGCGGCAAAACGCCCTATGAGTACGCACAGGAAGCATATAATGAGCTTTATGAAGGCAAGGGCAGTGGATTTCTCCTGCTCATCAACAATGACACAAACAATGACTATATTTTCAGAACAGGAAGCTGCGGTGTTTATGTAACTGACGAAGCCGAAAAGCAGGAGTTCTACTGGGCGACCAAGGAAATAGTCAGTGGTGATTATGAAGGTGCTGTCACCAGACTCATGAAACTTGCTGAGAACTGCCCATCTCATATTTTCGATAATGCAGGAGTATTTACATCGGAAAAAGGTGCCGAAATCGACAGCGCCCTCGCAGCCTGCAATGCCGAGATATCTGTGCTTGTAACCTCAAACAGCACAGGAACGGCAAATCAGGAGCTTCTGCAATCCTATTTTGACAGGCATTACACAGGAACAAACGGAACTATGCTGCTTATAGATACTGTTTCCAAAACCGTGACTGCCGTATCAGACGGTGAAATCCCTCAAAAGCTTTCAACTGCGGTAAGTAAGGCAAATACCTTAGCTGCAAAGGGCGAATATGAAGCTGCAATAAAGGCGATAACAGATGCAATGGGCGGAACTGAGGCGTGATCCGCATAAGAAAATAACAGAAAAATTTGGAGTTGAACTTTAATGATAACAAAAATAGATCTCAAAGGCGATTGGGGTTTTCGTGCAGATGAAGAAATGCTCGGCATTAATGAGCATTTCTTCTCAAAAGAACCAAATGACACAATCATTCTCTCTTCCGTAACCTCTCTGGCGGAAAAGGGCAGGATCAACGAAAACCGTGAGGACGGCTTCCTTACGGACAAATACAAATATGAAGGATACGCATGGTATTACAAAAGCGTTGATGTTTCAGCCATACCCGAAAAATCTCGCGTAGAGCTTTTTCTTGAGCGTACTCGTATTACAAAATTATGGGTAAACGGCAGCTTTGTCGGAGAGTTTGACAGTCTTTGCGCGCCTCACGTTTATGATGTTACCGATCACATAATACACGGTAAACTTGATATATGCGTTATGGTCAGCAATGTCGGATATGTAACGAGCGGTGGTCACATGACTTCGCAGGACACACAGACTAACTGGAACGGTATAACAGGTGATATTTCGCTGATTATTTCTGATAAAACAGGGATAAGGAACATTCAGGCTTATCCAGATGTTAAAAACAGATCGGTAAGGCTCGTTTTTGAACTTGACGGAATAGGATCTGCCAATGTAAATGTTTGGGGAGTTTCATCGGACTGCAAAACAGTCGATAACAAAAGCTACCTCATAACTTCAGATTCTCCTGAAATAGTCGTTGACTTGGGAGATGATGTTTCTCTGTGGAGTGAGCATACTCCCGTAACATATACGCTCAAAGCTGCAATTGAGGGAAGTTCCGACATCAGTACCGTAACTTTCGGTATGAGAGATTTCTCCGCTGACGGAATGCATTTTAAGATAAACGGAGAGCAGGTTTTCCTTCGCGGCAAGCATGACGGAATGATTTTCCCGAGGACCATTGCAGCTCCCACTACTGTTGAAGAATGGCACAGAGTTCTGTCAATTGCAAAGTCATGGGGAATCAACCACTATCGTTTTCACACCTGCTGTCCGCCTGATGCAGCGTTCACTGCCGCAGATATGCTCGGAATCTATATGCAGCCTGAACTTCCGTTTTGGGGAACAGTTCACGCAACTGATGATCCTGACTTCAATGAAAAAGAGCAGGAATTTCTGATAGAAGAGGGAAAACGCATACTGAAAACATTCGGAAACCACCCATCGTTTGTGATGATGTCGCTCGGAAATGAATTATGGGGCAGCACTGAACGTCTCAATTCCATACTCGGAGAGTATAAAATGCTCGACAGCCGTCATCTTTACACACAGGGCAGTAATAACTTCCAGTTTTATCCAAACATTCAGCCGAATGATGATTTCTTTTCGGGAGTTCGTCTCAGCAAGCACAGACTTATACGCGGCTCTTATGCAGCTTGTGATGTTCCATACGGCTTTATTCAGACTGATGAACCCAATACATCACATTCGTATGATAGACTTATTTTTCCCGAATCTGATTCTGAACACGATGATTCATCTGCTGACTACATTGAAATACAGTATGGTACTGGTGTTAAACGTGTAAAGGTGGATTCAGCTTCTGACGGACTTATTCCCTCAAAGCCTATAGTTACCCATGAGGTCGGACAGTATTTTGTGTACCCCTACTATAACGAGATAGAGAAGTATACAGGCTCTCTGAAGGCTCGCAATCTCGAAATTTTCCGCGAGCGCCTTGCTGAGAAAGGAATGTCATCACTTGCTGATGATATGCATGAAGCTTCAGGTATGCTCGCATACAATTGCTATAAACTTGAAATAGAAGCCGCTATGCGTTCTGAGTATATTTCAGGTTTTCAGCTTCTTGATCTGCAGGATTTCACAGGTCAGGGAACTGCTTTAGTAGGAATGCTTGACGCGTTTATGGAAGAAAAATCCTTTGCAGTAAAGAATAATATACGCAATAAATGGATAGGATTCTGCTCGGGAATCGTTATTCTTGCTGAAATTGATAGTTTTGTTATCACCGTAGGAAATACAGTAACAGTTCCTGTAAATATTCGCAACATGAGTGGCAGTCCGCTTAAAGGCACAAGGCTTGAGTGGTGTATCGGTTCATGCAAGGGAACTATTGATGTCCCTGATAATCTCATCGGACTCGCACGAATCGGAGAGATAACTTTTTCAGCCGAAGCAACAGGCAGAAATGAACTTGTACTGAGAATAATTGACGGCGCAGAAACGTGTATATCTCAGAATATGTACGAGTTCTGGGCTTTTGAGCCATCAAAAGATGACTTTGATATACCTGCCGTGATCGAACGAGACGGAATTACCGCATATATTACTGAAAAACTCGAACTGGCAGAAAAGCTTCTTGCAGCAGGGGAAAGAGTGATTTATCTTCCGAATGAACTGAAAGACAGTATTGAGGGCTTTTATTGTGCGGACTTCTGGAACTACCCGATGTTCAAAACGATTTCTGAAAGCATGGGAAGACAGCTTCCTGTCGGAACTCTCGGACTTCTTGTAGATACCGCTCATCCGGCACTAAGCGGATTCCCGACCAAGAAATGGTCTGCACCGCAATGGTATAACATAGTAAGTCATGCTGAATGTGCGATTCTTGATGATACGGAGTCTGATTTCAGACCGATAGTTCAGATGATAGACAACTGTGAGCGCAATCATAAGCTCGGACTTCTTTATGAGGCGAGAGTGGGAGCAGGCAAGCTTCTTGTCTGCACTTCAAAGCTCTCTGAAATAAAGGAACGTCCGGAAGTTCAGGCTTTTGTAAAGAGCATTATTGAATATGTCAGCTCAGAGCGGGTTGAGCCTAAGTATGAAACTTCGCTTGAAACGCTTTGCCTTAAATAATTAAATAATCAAGTAACAGTTGCAGATACGTTTGTTCTGCTTGTGAAAGGAGGGCATTTTAATGTCAGAAATGGAAGAAATGGATTTTTATATTGATGCAATCGATAATCTGCCTGCAACCGTTGACAACAAGGAAACGGTAAAGGAAAAGTTTGCTCATGTATTCTATGATTTTTTGCAGCTTTCGCATTTATACGATTCGGCAATAGAGGTAGTGAAAACTTACCTGAATATCCTTGACAGCGAGTTCAGCGTTAAGTTTCAGCGCAACCCGATACATAACATAGAAAGCCGATTGAAGTCACCACAGTCCATTATTGGAAAATTACAGAAAAAAGGACTTCCGCTCACTCCCGAATCAGCAAAGAACAATTTGCTGGATATTGCAGGTATAAGAGTTACCTGCTGCTATATAAGCGATATTTACGCCATAGTGGAAATGCTTGCAAGACGTGATGATTTCACTGTCATAAAGCGCAAGGACTATATCAAGAATCCGAAACCGAGTGGCTACAGAAGCTATCACATGATAGTAAATGTTCCTGTATATCTTTCAACTCAAAAAATGTATGCTCCTGTAGAGATACAAATACGAACGATAGCAATGGATTTCTGGGCAAGTCTTGAGCACCAGTTGAAGTATAAGCCTTCAGCGGCTATAACTCCTGAGATCTCCGAGCAGCTTCGCGAGTGCGCTGAAAAGATAGCGGAAACAGATCTGCAAATGCAGAGTATTTATATGCAGATAAACGATCTTGAATAATAAAAAAGCGATTGCAGGCGATATTTGCCGACAATCGCTTTTTTCGCCAAATTTATCCTTAAAGGCTTAAAACCTCTGAAAAATTTCCGTTCACATATTGCCTGTGATCTGATATAATTAAAGCAAGGATTTATCTTCATAGATTTAAAGCAAAGACAAAAGAAGGGAGCTTCAGATATGTTCGGAATAATGCGCAAAGTCAAGCGCGAAGTGAGAGACAGAACAGTTTACATGGAGGTATATGGCGACAATAAGGTTTCCTACAGAGTGATAGCAGGAATACTGGACATTTTTGGGGATGATGTGATTACTTATGGCATTGAGGCAGAGGATTATCAGGCAGGGGAGAAGGAGGTTATCCCCGACTTTTCGCGAAACATCGAGGACGCTGTTGACTTTACGGAGATGCTCATAACCGAGAGGGTGCGTCCGAAGCAGATTTATGGAAAGGCACTGAATTACCTCCGCATTTCGATTTGACACTCATAAAAGAAAAAACTGCCTGAAAGGCAGTTTTTTTATGCAGTAAATTATCAGTCCTGAGCAATGATCTCCTTGTAGAATTCAGCGTAATCTTTTCTCTTTTCCTGAGTAAACTGAATAGCTGTTCTTGGATGCTGATTGAAAAGACCTGTGAGGAGATACTGGATATCATAGCCCCATACAACACCGTCCTCTCGGAGCTTGTTCATGTGATCTTCAATAAAACGTATAACCGGATATAGGTTATATTTCGGATTCTTTAGGAAACCGAGAAGAAGTTCCATAGCGCAGTTTCCTGCTCCTCGTCCCATAGAAGCATAAGTTGCATCGAGCCAGTCAACTCCGTCACCAACAGCTTCAATAGTGTTGGCAAAAGCGAGCTGCTGATTATTGTGGGCGTGAATTCCAACTTTCTTATTGTATTTTGCTGCAAAATCGAGATACATATCGGAGATCCGTGCAATCTGCTCGGGATAGAGTGAACCGAAACTATCTACGATATAGAATACATCAACGGGCGACTGACCGAGAATATCCAGCGCAATCTTTACATCGGATTCCTGTGCATTTGAAATAGCCATGATATTACAGCTTACTTCGTATCCCTTGGATTTCGCATCTTCGATCATATCTACCGCAGTAGGGATCTGGTGAAGATATGTGGCAACACGAATAAGGTCAACAGGACTTTCGGTGCGGTCGTGAATGTCATTCTTATAGTTACATCTTCCGACATCTGCCATTACAGCGATCTTGAGATCGGTATTATTATCGCCTACAATTGTGCGGATGAAATCATCATCGCAGAACTTGCAAGCACCGAATTTATTTACATCAAACATTTCTTTATCAGCCTTGTAGCCGAATTCCATATAATCCACGCCTGCTTTTATATTGGCGAGATAGAGCGCGCGTATAAACTCCTCAGTAAAATAGAAATTATTAACTAATCCGCCGTCACGCAGCGTAGCATCAACAACTCTTACGTCTGATCTGTAGTTCAAGAGTTTGGAAAGTTCTTTCATAATGAGCCTTCTTTCAAAGTTTACTGTAGCACTTTAAAGTGAATCGTTGGGTATAGTATATCATCTGTCTCTTATACACATCTGACGCTGCCGAC
>UQEM01000142.1 GCA_900540005.1 uncultured Ruminococcus sp. | reverse complement strand
GGCTTCGGCATAAACGAGAGAGTCAGCGGAAATTACATTGACCTCACGTTTCTCGGACAGACTAACCGCTTTTATCTGTTCGGCGGAAAGGACGAGAGTTCTGCCTCACTGATACAGGGAATGACGCTGTCGGGAGTTTTCTTTGACGAGGTTGCTCTTATGCCGCGTTCATTCGTGGAGCAGGCTGTTGCGCGATGTTCGGTCATCGGCTCAAAAATGTGGTTCAACTGCAATCCCGATAATCCCTCGCATTGGTTCTACAATGAGTGGATCAAAAAGGCTGAAGAAAAACGCGCGCTGTATCTTCATTTTACCATGGACGATAATCCGTCTCTCACGCAGGAGCTGAAAAACCGTTACAAGCGGCTATATTCGGGTACCTTTTACGACCGCTTCGTACTCGGAAAATGGACAGCTTCGGAGGGAGTTATTTATCCCATGTTTGATGAGAAAAAGCACGTTTTCAGCGGCGATATCGACTGCGAGAGATATGTTGTCTCCTGTGATTACGGCACGGTGAATCCCTCATCGTTCGGCTTGTGGGGACTTCATGACGGTGTATGGCACCGCCTGAGAGAGTATTACTACTCCTCTAGGCGCACGGGAATACAGCGAACCGATGAGGAACACTATGCCGGACTGGAGAAACTTGTCGGCGGACTCAAAGTCGATAAGGTTATCGCTGACCCTTCGGCGGCAAGCTTTATCGAATGTATAAAGCGTCACGGAAGATTTCACGTTGTCAAGGCTGACAATGATGTTGTGACGGGAATACGCCATGTCAGCACCGCGCTCAGGCAGAACAAGCTGAGGTTTCATGAGTCCTGCACAGATATCCTGCGCGAATTTCATCTCTATCGCTGGAGCGAAAAGACGGGCATTGACGCGCCCATTAAGGAAAACGACCACGCTATGGACGATATGAGATACTTCGTTATGGACACGCTCGCTCAGCCGAAAGAGGACGGATTCTTCGCCATTTCGGTCGCAAGATAGTCCGCATCACCGCTCAGAAAGGAGGAAAAATGAAGCTTTTTAAAAAGAAAAGAAACCCTGCGGCTGAGGTTCAGATAGTGTCAGCTCAGCGCGGAGTTTCTGCTTTGCAGACTTTGCCGAATGCTGTCGAGCCGTTTGAAAAGGCACTCTACGACAGCCTCAGGTTCGCTGTTCCCGTCATTGACGCTGCCCTTACCAAGATAATTCGCCTTACCGGCGGTTTCAGGGTCATATGCGATGACGAGGATATGCAGGCGGAACTTGACAGCTTTCTCGAAAATGTTCCCGTCGGTCTTACAGGCAGGTCTATCGGCTGCTTTGCCGATAACTTTCTCGACAGTATGCTCACCTACGGGAGCGCGGTCGGAGAGATCGCTGTGGACAGCGTAAATCAGCGCATTGCAGGACTTTGGAACGCCGATGTCTGCGCGGTCAGAGTCGGTGCGGGAACTGCTCCGTTTGAGAGAAAGTACACGCTTATCTCCCCGAACGGGAACAGCAGAACCATTCCGCACCCCGAAAGGATAGTCTATGCCGAGCTTACGGGCGGCCACTCGCTTTTGCGCGGACTTCCCTCCCTCAGCGGCATTCTCCTGCGCATATACCAATGTATAGACCAGAACTATGAACGCGCGGGAAATGTGCGCTATGCCGTGACCTACAAGCCCGATTCCGACCTCGGCGACATGATGTACACACGCGAAAGGGCACAGCAGATAGCCCGAGAATGGGCTGACGGCATGAATTCGGCAAAATACGGTCAGGTCAAGGACTTTATCGCTGTCGGTGACGTTGATATCAAGGTCATCGGCGCGGATAATCAGATCTTCGACACTAATGTTCCCGTGCGGCAGATAATGGAGCAGCTAATAGCCAAACTCTCGATCCCGCCGTTCCTGCTTGGTCTCAACTGGACGAGCACGGAGAGAATGTCCTCTCAGCAGGCGGATATCCTGACCTCGGAACTTGAATATTTCCGCAGACTGCTCTCGCCGGTGATATGCGAGATAGGAAACGCTTATCTCTGCTCGGTCGGCTCTGATGCCGTCTGCCGCGTGGAATGGGACAACATCAACCTACAGGACGAATCAGCTCTTGCAGAGGCAAGGCTGAAAAATGCTCAGGCAAGGGAGATAGAACTCCGTCTTGCCGAAAAATACAACGATCAAACGGAGGTAAATTATGTATAACGATATCAAACTTGAAAAGGGTCTTTATAATCTCAGCGGAAAGTCTTTCACGGCGGCTCTTGAGGAGCTTGACCCCACTTCGGCTTACTGCGGCACTCCTCTCGAAAAGCTCGATGCGTTCGAGAGACAGCTCAAGAGATTCAACATCAGGGTCAAGGGCAGCGACTGCGACAGCGTGGAGAAGTTCTTCACCTCGACAGAATCCGCTGTGCTCTTTCCCGAATTCGTTACACGCTCTATCAGAAAGGGCTTTGACGATACCGTCCTCTCGTCTGTCTGCGCGGTAAAGACCGTTGTGAACAGCGGTCAGTATCTCGGCTGTGTGCTTGACGACAGCACAGCTTACGATGTTTGCAGTCAGGGCGAAACGCTCCCCACGGCGACTGTCACAGAAAGTTCGGCTGCTACCGTTCTTGCAAAGTACGGCAGACTTATCAGCGCCTCTTACGAATCTATCCGTCAGCAGAGACTTGACGTTTTCGGCGTTATGCTCAGAAGTGTCGGCGTAAGACTTGCTGCGGCTGTTGTCAAAAAGGCTGTTGAGGTTCTCGCGGACGGTGCGGACGAAGTTTCGACAACGGAACTTACTTACGCTGATCTCGCGGAACTTTACGGCAAGTTCGAGAGCTTTGACATGACTACCGTTATCGCCTCTCCTGCGCTCGCTGCCAAGATCGCCGCTATGGATCAGCTCTCTGACAGTTCCGCGGACGCTGACGGAAGATTCATTCTCCCGTTCGGTTCGGAACTTATCAAGACTTCCGCAGCTGGTGCGGATACTATAATCGGTATCGACCGCGACTATGCTCTTGAATTTATCACAAGCACCGAACTTGTTATGGAGACCGATAAGCTCATTGACCGTCAGCTTGACCAGATGACTGCTTCGATTACCTGCGGATTCAGAAAGATCACGCCTGACGCTGTAAAGGTGCTCAAGATCACTAAGTGATTCCGGCTGAAAAACTCTTGACCTGTCTTTACAAACACCTGCTTGTAAAGACAGGTATATTTTAAGGAGGAGAAATGGAAAAGACCACACTGGAAAAAATCAACAGATTTACACGCAGAGAACTTGGCGAGGACGAGGTATACACCTTTTCTGTGATTCTCTGCGACAATGATATTGACCGCGATCTTGAGCGTTTTTCGGACGAGGCTCTTGTAACGCTTGCAGAAAAGTTTATCGGCAGGACAGGGATCTCCGACCACGACCCGAGTTCCGCCAATCAGACCGCGCGTATTTTCGACACACAGATAATGACCGACGAGAGCCGAACCACCGCTTACGGCGCTCCCTATCGCTATTTAAAGGCAGAGGCTTACATGGTGCGAACTTCGTCAAATGCCGAACTTATCAAGGAAATTGACGGCGGAATCAAAAAGGAAGTAAGCATTTCATGCAGTGCAGCCAAGCGAACCTGTTCCGTGTGCGGCGCGGAAAACGGCTCGTGCGCTCATGTCAAGGGGAAAAGCTACGGCGGAAAGGTCTGCCACACTATTCTCGGCGATATCACGGACTCATACGAGTGGAGTTTTGTTGCTGTTCCTGCGCAGATAAACGCAGGCGTTACAAAGCGATATACGGAAAACGGAAAGCTCGGCTCTCCTGTAAATCCCGATGCGGAAGCTGCCAATGCCGAACTGAGACGTGATATCCGCCGTCTCGCATACTTTTGTGCAGGCAGGGCTGCCGCGGATATTGCAAGCTTATCCGCAGGGAACATGGATTCGGTTCAACTGATCGCTTTCAAGAAGTCGTTTGAGAAACAGCTTGCCGGTTCTAAGGGCGCTGAACTCCAGCTTGCGGCGGACAGCGCAGACGAAGCCGCGGAAAGCGGTTTTTCCATGAAATAAGGAGGCTTACATGAACACAGAAAAGATAACTTCACTCTTTCTGCTTTTTTCGGGCGAGGAAAGCGCGGAGGAATTTGAGCCGATAATAGACCTCGCGGTAAGGCTCACGGAGAAAATGCTCAACAGCGAGGCGGACAAGTCTGACTTGAGGGTGGACTTTCTCGCAGCGGCTCTTGCAAATTACCACGTCCAACAGCTTAAATCGGCTCACGACAGAACTACAGCCGCATTTACGGGAAAAATGCTCACAAACGGTGAAAACAGCGCACTCGGGTATGCTCAAAAGCTTCTGCGCGATCATATGCAGTTGTGCAGCGATATTATCAAGCCAAAAAGCTTTATATTCGCGGGAATTTCCGCAGACGGGGAGGAAATCTGATGCTTACTGAAATAATTGACAGCGTTGTCAATGCTCTGCGCGGCAACGGTGCGGACGAAGTATACAGCGCATTTGATGCAAAGCCTGTTGAGAAAAAGAACCACGGAATCTTCACTACGGTCGGGATAAGTGCCTTTGAAAGCACAACTCCGATCTATACCTACAATATGATCTACCTGCCGTTTAAGGCGGAGATCGAGATAAATGTGACGGCTCCTGCACAGTTTTCCGCGGAGGAGCTTTACAGTTTCTACGACAGCAGTATTCAGCCTGCTGTTCACGAACTGGAAGGTCTGAGCTGCTCGCTGAAAAAACTCACGCTCCGCTTTGACAGCAATGTTCAGCGGCTTGTGCTGTGCGTGAAGCTTTCGGCAGGCGGTGTGACCAAAATAGAAAGGAGCCGCTAATGACGGAAACCACTCAGCTTAATTCCCGAAAGCCGACATTCATGTCGATAGGGCCGCTGTCACTGTACTGCGAGCACTTCAAGGCAGCCGCAGCAAGGCGATTTACCGAGGAGTCTACCGTGCAGGGCGAGGGCGTTATCACCAACGAATCGGGCCGCGCTATGGAAATGACTTTTTCGGGCAGGATATACGCCGGAGACAAGCCGCTCAACAGTCTGCTTACTATGTACAATCTCCTGCGCGGCACTATGAACACGACCGTCAATTACTGCGGTCTTGTTTTCAGCGGCTGTCACATGAAAGCCTTTTCGCTGGAGGACAGCGGACTTGACTACGTGGACGCTTCAATAACCATAATCACGGCAAATGCCGTCACACAGGAGAGTGATGAAACATGACTCCGGTAAAAATCGTGGTCAGAAATGCTGACGGTTCTTCAAGCGAGTGCAGTAAACTGCTCGTGTTCAACCTGAAAAAAGAGGCTTATCAGCGGTATTCGATACTCAGCGCGCGTATGCTTGTCGATTCGTCTGCCTTTGACAACGCCTCGGAGATAAGATTCTACATTTCCGGCAAGCTCGTTCATCACGGCCTTATTGATTCTATAAAGACCTTAGTGAACGGCGGAAAACAGATAACCACGCTTACGTCCCGCGGCTTTACCTCGCTGCTGTGTCAGAACCAGATAGAGCCGGGCATGAAAACAGGCGTTTCAATAAACAGCCTTATGGACGGATTCTATTCCCTGCCCTATGTCGAGCACGAGGATAACTCCGACACGAGCAACTACATTTTCGTTAAGAATAATTCCACAATGTGGGACGCTCTCGCGAATCTCTCCTACAAGCTATGCGGAACTTACCCGTATGTCAGGGGGACTAACACTGTGCAAATTACTCCGATGAGCACCCCCGAGAGCTACACTTACTCCGCCTCGGATCTTCTGACTATGGGAGAGGAATTTACGTTCCGACGGCTCATAAGTGATTTTCATATGGCTGATATCAACGGAGATCACGGCACTTACAGTTTAAGCGACAGTGATGTCTCGGCGCGCGGTATCGTCCGCCACAAGTACTTTGAACTTGACAGGCAGTTTTTGTATGACCCGCAGCAGGCTCTTGAGTACCGCGATAAATATGCATACCGCGGCTTTAAGCGGAGTTTCTGCTCATACAGGGGCTACAACGGCGAGGAGTTATCCGATATTGTAACATTCGGGAAAATAAAGTCCGCGAGGATCGGCTGTGTTGAGATCACCGGCAGCCAAAAGGGCGTAATTACCGAAATCAGCACCTACAACGACAAATTCACCTAATCCATATTATCAGATACCTGATTTTTACTAGGTCGTGTTGACACTAAGCCTAACAACGCATCTTTTCGGCAAAATTTCACG
>UQEM01000141.1 GCA_900540005.1 uncultured Ruminococcus sp. | reverse complement strand
TGCCTTTGGAATCCGCTAAAGGGTTAACAACCCTTTAGAATCCCATTATTAGTTACAGCGTTCTTTAACCAAGAAACTTCGCTTTTATTATCGTATATCCGTAAGGAGCAACTGTAAGGGTATCGTCTGCATACTCGCCGTAATACGGAGCGAAATCCGTAAATCTCGGGAGATATGAACTGAGAACGGGAATACTTACGGACGCATCGCTGCGGTTTACGAAACAGATATAGTCGATATCCTCGCCCTGACGAGCAAGACCGATAAGGCGGTCGTCAATGGTATCGGTATCATTGAATACGAAATATGCTCTGCCGTTTTTCATGTTGGGTATCGACTTTCTCACGCGGCTAAGTTCGGAAACATAGGCGATAAGCTCCTTGTCCTCGTGTCCCCAGGGATAACAGCGGCGGTTGAACGGGTCTTTATAGCCCTGAAGTCCTGCCTCGTCGCCGTAGTAGATACTCGGAACGCCGGGGAGAAAGAACTGGAGCGCCATAGCTGCCTTGAGAAGATTCTTTCCGTGAGCGTACTGCTCGGGAGTAAGATAGCATTCAGCCATCCAGTCCTTGCTCTTGTCGTCACAGTTCTCGCCGCCGAGACGGTTTATTGCGCGCTCAATGTCGTGAGTCGAAACGAAATTCATGAGAACGTCAACTGTCGGCTGAGGGTAGTTTTCGAGGATAGTCATGACGGAATTGATGAGGTCGTGGCAGCTTCCGCCCTTCACGAAGTTGATGATAGCCTCGCGGAAGGGATAGTTCATTACAGAGTCAAGCTGGTCGCCGAGGAGATAGCGGCGCTTTACACCGTAGCTCTCCTTGTTGGACGCGTCCTCCCATACCTCGCCGATGACGATCTTCTCCTTGTCGTAGTTCTTTACGCACTTGCGGAGATTATTGAGGAACTCATCTGGGAGTTCGTCGGCAACGTCAAGACGATAGCCTGCCGCGCCCTTACTGAGCCAGTAGTTGAGGACTCCGTCCTCGCCGCAGATGAATTCGGTATAACTCTCGTTGTTCTCCCAGACGTTGGGGAGAGTGTCAATGCCCCACCAAGCCTCATAGACCTCGGGATAGTCGATAAAGCTGTACCACTCGTAGTACTTGCTGTCCTTGGACTGGTATGCGCCCAGTTCGGGGTAGCGTCCGAACTTGTTGAAGTAAACGCTGTCTGCACCGGTATGCGAGAAAACACCGTCAAGAATAACGGAGATACCAAGCTTTTTCGCCTCTGCGCAAAGCTCCGCAAACTCGTCATTAGTACCGAGAAGCGGGTCTGCTTTCATGTAGTTCGCGGTATTGTAGCGGTGATTCTCGTGGGATTCAAAAATAGGATTGAGATAAATGCAGGTCACGCCGAGGTCGTGCAGATAGGGGAGTTTCGACTGTATTCCTGCAAAGTCGCCGCCAAAGTAGTCGTTGTTCCAGACATGACCGTTCTGGTCGGGCTTGTAGTAGGGAGTTCCGCCCCAGTCATCGCGGAGCACTCGTCCCTCGGGGATATTCTCGTGTACCTTGCCGCTCTTGCAGAAACGGTCGGGGAAGATCTGGTACATGACTCCGCCTTTGAGGAAGTCGGGAGTCTCGTAGGTATTGCTGTAAACCGTTAGCTGAAAGAGGTCGCCGTGATCTATAGCTGCCTCGTGGACATTCACCTTTTTGATGTAGTGGCGTATCCCGCCCTGAGTATAGGAAAAATAATAGTAGTGAACATCGCTGTAGCGCGCGTTGTATTCGGTCGTATATGCAAAACAGTCGTCTTCCTCGGTGATCTTGTTCATATTGAGAAAGCGCTCTTTAAAGCCTGTTCTGAAAAGAATGAGAACGGGTGGGAAATCAGGTCTTATATCCTTGGGCAGGCGAATGGTGAACTGACAGTCCTGAAACTGCTCGATTGCGCCGAAAATCGACTTATAGCTTAAATTCCATGTATCGTAGATAGGTTTCATATTCGGTTACACTCCGTATAATTTATTTTATCAGAACCTGAAAAAATGGGGACGCAAATCTTAACGTCCCCATTGTAAATCGGGCAGTATTCTCTTTATTATCTGAGATGCCAGATGTTGTCAGCGTATTCTGTTACAGCACGGTCAGCAGAGAAGATCCCTGCGCCTGCAATGTTATTAAGGGACATCTTAGCCCACTTCATCTTGTCATTGTAGCACTCTGTGATATACTGCTGAGCCTTTCTGTAGCTTTCAAAGTCTGCGAGAACCATATAAGGATCGCGATCCTTGAGGGAATTTGCCACATCATTGAATTTGCAGCCGTTGATCCCGTGGTACATACGGTCGATAGCCTCGTGGATACGTACGTCATTGTTGTAATACTCGCCGGGATTGTATCCTCTTGCCTTGAGCTCGTTTACCTCGGGAGTTGTCATACCGAAGATAACGATATTGTCGTCACCGGCAGCCTCCTTGATCTCGATGTTTGCTCCGTCAAGAGTACCGAGTGTGATAGCGCCGTTGAGCATGAGCTTCATGTTGCCTGTACCGGAAGCCTCTGTACCTGCGAGAGAGATCTGCTCGGAAACATCTGCTGCGGGCATGAGGTGTTCTGAAAGGGTTACGCAGTAATTCTCAAGGAACACTACCGAGAGCTTCTTGTTTATCTTGGGGTTCTTTCTGATCTCCTCGGAAATTGCCCAGATCATCTTGATTATCTGCTTAGCAAGGTAGTAACCGGGAGCAGCCTTTGCAGCAAAGATGTAGGTCTTGGGAGTGAAAGGTGCATCGGGGTCATTAAGAAGATATGCGTAATCTGCAAGAATATTCATAACGTTGAGGTGCTGTCTCTTGTATTCGTGCAAACGCTTTACCTGAACGTCGAAGATACTGTCTGTGTTGAGAATGATACCGCTTTCTCTCTTGACATACTTCGCAAAATTCTCCTTGTTCTTCTTCTTTACGTCAAGAAGCTTTGTAAGGAGAGCCTCGTCGTTCTCGTAAGCCTTGAATGCGGAAAGCTCTGCGCCGTCCTTGATGAACTTCGGGCCGATAGTCTCGGTGAGGAGTTCCGTGAGGTCGGGGTTCGACTGATAGAGCCATCTTCTGTATGCAATGCCGTTTGTTACGTTCTTGAACTTCTCAGGAGCGAAGCAGTACTCATCATGGAATACAGAGTCCTTGATGATCTCGGAGTGGAGCTTTGAAACACCGTTTACGCTGTGCGAAGCAACAACGCAGAGTGTAGCCATGTGGATCTGGTTATCCTTGATGATGGACATATGTGTTGTCTTGGCGCTGTCATAGCCCTTGTCGATGAGTGACTGGCAGTAACGGTTGTTTATCTCAACGATGATCGAGAAGATACGCGGGATAATTGTCTTAACGAGGTTAACGTCCCACTTTTCAAGAGCCTCAGCCATAACTGTGTGGTTGGTGTAAGCAAAGGTCTTTGTAACGATATCCCATGCCTGATCCCAGCCGTAGCCGCAGTCATCGAGAAGTATTCTCATAAGCTCGGGGATAGCGAGAGTCGGGTGAGTATCGTTGATGTGGATAGCGACCTTATCAGCAAGGTTTTCAAGAGTGCCGTAAACGTTCATGTGAGTGTTTATGATATCGCCTATTGAAGCTGCACAGAGGAAGTACTGCTGACGGAGACGGAGCGACTTGCCCTCGTTGTGGTTGTCGTTAGGATAAAGGATCTTGGAGATAGCGTTTGCGATAGAGTTCTGAGCGAGAGCGCTTGCATAGTCGCCCTTGTTGAACATATTCATATCAAAGCTCGGAGCCTTTGCAGACCAGAGACGGAGAACGGAAACGCCCTCAGAGCCGTAGCCTGATACATACATATCGTAAGGAGTTGCAACAACTGTGTTATAGTTTACATGGGAAATATAGTGGTATCTGTCGTCCCAGTACTCATGAAGGTCGCCCTCGAAGTGAACGTCGATAGCAAGCTCGGGCTTGGGCACGAGCCATACCGAACCGCCGGGGAGCCAGTTATCGGGAAGCTCTGTCTGCCAGCCGTCCTCAAGCTTCTGCTGGAAGATACCGTACTCATAGCAGATCGAGTGGCCCATTGCGGGAAACTCACAGGTAGCGAGTCCGTCAAGGTAGCAGGCTGCAAGACGGCCGAGACCGCCGTTTCCGAGTCCTGCGTCAGGCTCGTACTCGTAGATCTTGTCGAGGTTTATGTCATACTGCTTGAGCATTGACTTGATGTCGTCAGCAAGCTCAAGGTTATAGAGGCTTGTTTTAAGTGAACGTCCCATGAGGAATTCCATTGAAAGGTAGTATATCTGCTTTCCGCCTACGGAATGAGTGTGATTGATAAAGCTCTGTCTCTTAGCGCCGAGTATTTCTACGATAATAGAAGAAAGAACATGATAAACCTGCTTATCCGATGCCTCTTCGGGTGAAACACTGTAAAGAAGCTGGAGCTTTCGAGGAAATTCTTCCTTAATGCGTTCCATAAGGGGGTTTATCTTTTTGTTAGCCAAATTAGCCATACTTACTCTCCATTTCTGCCGCTTATGCAGGCGGCTGCGTATTACTCTTAGTATATTGCTTTCGCTGATTTACAGATTTTTAACATAAAACCGCGCGAAAAGCAAATTACAAGCGGTATAAAATAATTATACTATTTTTTTGCAAATTTTTCAACTGTATATTTCAACAAATATTTATCAACGAGATATACATATTACGAAAATTTGCGTAAATCCATGCGTTTCCGCAAGAGAAATTGTTCTATCCTTTTTGTAACATTTAACCATCGGCAATATTATTAACAGGCATAATTGTGCATATTCACTATTATTAAAATATTTTTCCCGATCTTTTTCCGCAGGTTTGTTTTTCCGTATTATTCAAGACTTTTTTTGTTACGGTTGTTGATTTTTCTGAAACTATGTGCTATAATGTAAAGGACAACATCTTAATGTGGTGTTATGTTGAAAAAACAGAAACCGTAGAACAACAAAGCAAGACTACAAAAGAAAAGGAAATGATCTATTATGGAAAAGAAAAAGGGCTTCTCTGTTCTTAAATTCGTTATCATACTGCTGTGCATAATTTCCGTCGCAGCTACCCTTACCGTGAATATCGCTTTCGCGGGCGGCAAGACTCCCAAGCTTATGGGAAAATACGTCTACGTCGTCAAGGAGACCGACAATATGGGCGATAATCTTACCGTTGGCGCAGCCCTTTTAGCTCCCGATGCGGCAAATGTTACTCTCAATAAGGGCGATATCGTCCTGTGCTATCCCGCTGCTGCCCCCACGGAGCTTCACGTTTTGAGCATTTTTGATATAATCACCGCCGAGGACGGCACTTCACGATACATCACCTCTGACGCATCAAATATCGGCAGCACGGACTCTATCCCCAAGAGCAGTATTGCCGCTATCTGCACAGGTCATACACAGAGCCGCGAGCTTGGCGCGTTCATTACTTTCGCGCTCTCCGTAAAGGGTATCCTCTCGCTCCTCGTTCTTCCGTGCGTTATCCTGCTTATATTCCTCATTGTCAGGATCGCGTCATCAAGAAGCACCGATGAGGAGGAAGATGACGATTTCGACTTCTACGAATACGACGAGGAGGAAAAGCAGAACGATGCTTCCGCAAGAAGAAGCCACGAAAAGAACGCAAATACTCCTCTCTTTGAACCCTCGCAGGAAATCCAGCCGAGCAACGAACTTGAACGCAAGAAGATGTCTATCGCAGAGAATTTCAGCCAGAAGCGCGTAAATCCCGATTCTCCCTATCAGAAGGAGAAGGAGCGCACCATGCAGTTCAAGGCACAGCGCAGTGCAGAATCCACTTTTGCCGCAAGAAACATCGGTTCGTCATCATCTACAGCTCCCACCGCGGATACTCTGCGTGAGGAAATGCTCCGCAAGACAGCCGAGGCTGAGAGAACAGGCACATTCAACATCAAGGCTGTAAAGGCTGCTGCCGCTGCTGAACCTGTGGCTGACAACACGGGGATCCTCTCAAAGTCGCAGCTTGCAGAAATGTCCCGAAACGACGTGCCCAAGACCACTCCGCTCAGAAGTCAGTCCGCACAGTTTGCCGCAAAGCCGAAGAAGAGTTCTTCGCCCGATATCAGCGATATCATCAGCAAGACTGAAAGCAAAAAGAGAGCTGTCAGCGATATGTCCGTGGACGACCTTCTCCAGCTTATCGAGGACGAAAAGAAAAAACTTTGATCAGATCAAGAACCGCAGTCAAGCGGTTCTTTTTTTGCCCAAAACATGATTTTAAATAAGGGAACGCCCTCCCTTGCAGGGCGTTCCCTCTTAAAAAACAGTCCACCGGA
>UQEM01000140.1 GCA_900540005.1 uncultured Ruminococcus sp. | reverse complement strand
GAAATTTTGCCGAAAAGATGCGTTGTTAGGCTTAGCGTCAACACGACCTAATTCAATTTCCGTTTCCTCAAGCGGTCAAAAGGAGTTTACAGATGAAAAAAACAAGAGCATTCATTTCCGCATTGCTTATTGCTGCGATGTCGGTATCTTTTATAGGCTGTGGAAGCAGTAAGAGCAGTTCCGAAAGCATTTTCTACAAGGAACTTGATTCCTCAAAGCGTGAGGAGATCCACAACAATGCTGCCGAAAGCGACCTTCTTACAGGCGATAAGCTCGAAAACGGCGAGATCAAGTGGCTCTCTGACTGGGATATCAACCCCGATGCTTCCGGTAAGAATGTTCCCACCGACCTTGCGGTTTTTCAGGAGCGTTACGGCGGCTCGGTAAAGTTCTACCAGTGTACTTACGCAAACCGCTACGACAAGCTTGCCGAGTATATCAGTTCTGACGAGGGAATTGATTTCTTCTACGGCGGAAACCTCGACGCGTTCCCGAAGGGCGCGGTAAGAGGTATGTTTGCTCCTGTTGATGATTATATCGACTTCAGCTCGGAACTTTGGGAGGACGTTGAGGATCTCAACGACAGCTTTATCTGGGACGGCAAGCATTACGTTTGCGCAGTTCAGGCTACCGGCGACAATGTTGCAGTCGTTTACAACAGAAAGACTGTTGCGGAGGCAGGCCTTGAAGACCCCGCTCAGCTTTATGCTGACGGCAACTGGACATGGGACACTTTCCAGGATATGCTTGAAAAGTTCGTTGATCCTGATAATCAGAAATACGGTATTGACGGCTGGTGGTTTGAGTTCGGACTCATGAACACTATCGGTATTCCCCCTGTAAGCCTTGAGGACGGCAAACTCGTAAGCAATATCGGTACTCCCGAAATGGAGCGCGTTCAGAACTGGATGTACGACCTCTACACCAATAATTGCATTGCGATCGGCGTAGGCGACTACGGCTGGGAGGCCAAGCCCTCGTTTATCGGCGAAGGAAAGCTCCTGTTCTACCCCGTTGGTCTGTATACGTTCTACACTGAAAAGGAACAGTGGACAAAGACATACGGCGAGGACGCATTCTTTGTTCCGATGCCGAAGGATCCCGAGGCTGACGAGTACTACATTCCTACGGGCATGGAGGCTTATATGTTCGTAGCAGGCGGCAGCAACCCCGAGGGCGTTGCAAAGTATCTCGACTGCAAGAGATTCGTTCTTATTGACGAGGATACAAGAAAGATCGCCGATGAGCAGATGTTAGAGGACTATGGCTGGACTGACGAAATGGTCGAGATGAAGAACAGTATGCAGGAACTTGCTGACGCAAATCCTGTTATTGATATCTCCAAGGGCGTTTCCACCGACTGCAGCGACCTCCTTGACAGCAGCCTGCGTCTTACAACAAGAGGTACACCGTGGAGCGAGACATACGATTCTATCGCCGCTACTGTTCAGACTTACCTTGATGAAATAAACAGCGGTAAAGTCTCAGAATAAATCTTACCGATAAATTACACAAGCAATAGTGCGCGGATATTTTGCATTTCAGCAAAAAAGATACAGCGCGCCTATTGCTTTATTTGTGATTTTATGGTATAATACTATAGTTAGTAAATAGTAATATATAGAAAGGAGGTTATGTTATGGAAACAGTTCTTGTAACCGGAGGCTGCGGACTCATTGGTCAGCATATCTGCTCCGGACTTCTCAAAAAGGGTTTTGAGGTCATTGCCGTTGACAGAGAAGAGGGAATTTATAATCAGGGTAAGCTTCACTATTCCTTCATTCAGGCTGCACCGACCGATAAGAATACAATTGCCGAAATTTTTGAGAATAATCAGATAGACGTTTTTATTCATGCCGCCTGCACAGTTGATAATGATCTCGGTCCGATAGTTACCGATAAAGAGGTAAACGAGTCCGCGCAGTGCGATAAGTTCATTTATCGCTATGCAATGACAGAAAATGTCAAGAAGGTTATTCTTCTCAGCACAGATCAGGTGTATGACTTCCCCAAGACCCGCGAACCGCTCCGCGAGGACAGCGACCTTAAAATAGTTACCAATTACGCAAAGATGAAGCATGAATCGGAAAAAGCTCTCATTGCGGAAATGGCTCACCACAAGAAGGTCATGGTTTGCATTACGAGATCTGCACCCGTGTACACTCTCAATTTCACGGATAATCTCGTTTCAAAGATCACCGACCCGAGAGACGGCACAAAATTCGTCTATGGCAAGGGTCAGTACGGATTCCAGATGTGCTGCGTCCACAACCTCGTTGACTTCATTCTCTGCTTTGCAAAGAATGCGGACGATATGTCTTATGCGGGAATCTACAACGTAAGCGACAAGTTGCTCACAACGGCTGCTGATATCATCGCATTTATGCGTGAACATCATCGTCTCGGTGCTGTAATTCAGAAGTCGCCGGGCGGAGCTTTCTCCAAGATCAAGGGGATTTTCGGCGGAAATAAGGAAGAAAAGACCAATTACCGCTATCTCGATCTTGCAAAGCTTGAGTACAACAATATGCTTGACAACACAAGAGCGGCGAAGCTCACTTCGTTCCGCTGGGATATTCATAATACAAAATAATTTGCGGCGCTCCGATAGAGAATCGGGGCGCTTTTTCGTGCAATAAAAAATCCTGAGAATCATATTTCTCAGGATTGATTCGGGAACTCAGTCGATGACCGTGTAATTATCAGCGGCAGTCTCTTTGGTTGCGTGCTCGGTAACATTGAGCACTTTGACCTTGAGAGGACGTGTTCCTATATTGATTTCGATTATGTCGCCCACCTTTACATCATAAGATGCGCGCGCGGCTTTGCCGTTTACCAAAACCTTTTCTGCATCGCAGGCTTCGTTGGCAATGGTTCTGCGCTTGATAAGGCGCGTAACCTTGAGATACTTGTCAAGTCTCATAGTGCGAATCTCCTTTCAGCGGAAAACTCCGCAGAACTGATCCAGCTCTTACTTGTTGACAGCTTCCTTGAGTGCTCTGCCAACCTTGAAAGCGGGTGCCTTAGAAGCAGGGCAGATCATCTCAGCCTTGGTTCTGGGGTTGATACCCTTTCTCTCGCTTCTCTCACGAACCTCGAATGTGCCGAAGCCTGTGATAGAAACCTTATCGCCGTTTACGAGAGCTTCCTCGATAGATGCGAGAACAGCATCGAGAGCAGCAGTAGCGTCCTTCTTTGTGCAGTTAGCCTTGTCAGCGATAGAGCTGATGAGTTCTGTTTTAGTCATTATTATTTTCCTCCGTGTTATTGATAATAGATTTAGCTTTATCCCAGTAGAGGTCAAGTTCCTCTATCGGGAGCTCTTTCATGTTAAGACCTTCAGCCTTAGTAAGCTCTTCCGTAACAGAAAAGCGGTTGATGAATTTTTCTGTGGAAGCTTTGAGTGCAAGCTCCGCATCAACTCCGAGATGACGTGCAGCGTTAACGCATGAGAACAGAAGGTCGCCGAGTTCCTCCTCGATATTCTTCTTGTCTCCATTTGCAACGGCTGCGTCAAGTTCAGCCTTTTCATTTGCAATGCAGTCGATAGCGTCCTGAGCAGTGCGGAAGTCCATGCCTGCGCGCATTGCACGTTTGCCGACCTTCTGCGCTCTCATGAGAGCAGGGAGCGACTTTGCAACGCTTGTGAGCGTATCCGTGTATGACTCCTGACCCTTGGTCTGCATTTTGATAGCGTCCCAGTTTTTGAGTACCTGATCCGTGTTGTCGGCCTGAACGCTGCCGAAAACGTGCGGGTGGCGAACGATTAGCTTTTTGCAGATACCGTCGCAGATGTCGTCGAATCTGAACGAACCGACTTCTTCTTCAAGTCTGCAATGAAAAACTACCTGCAAAAGAACGTCACCGAGTTCCTCGCGCAGCAGCTCTGTATCCTTGAGGTCGATAGCCTCAATAGCCTCGCAGGTCTCCTCAATGAAATCAGCCTTTATAGATTCGTGAGTCTGCTCTCTGTCCCAAGGGCAGCCGCCCTCGCCGCGCAGCAGCTTCACGATTTCGATAAGGTCGTCAATAGAGTAGTTACTTTTTTGCTGAAAATCAACCATAAGAAACACTTCCTTAAAAAAAGCGTGCTCGGGCGTACCCGAAAACTCTTTCCCTTTGAATTAAGCGCAGTATAAGCTTTGCAATTGTTGCGCACAGTCCAAACAAACCGAGTTTTCGGATACGCCTTGAATACTATAATACCCTATAATTCGGGAAATTGCAATAGGTTTTTATAACTTTGTTACTTTGGCACAATATAACCAAACTGTTTTGTATGATTTGTTAAATATAACCACGAACAGCGGTTATCTGAAGTCTACAAAGCCTACTTTATGGTAAACCTTTGATACGATCCGCTGTGAATACTTCTGAGCCTTTGCAGCTCCGGCGGTGTAGCACTCCTTGAGGTAAGCCTTGTCGGAGATAAGGCGGTCGAATTCGGTGCGGACAGGAGCGAGATTATCAGCAACAGCCTCGCCGACAGCGACCTTGAAGTCGCCGTAGCCCTTGCCCTTGAATTCAGACTCGATCTCGTCGAAGTTCTTGCCTGTTACGCACGAGTAGATTGACATAAGATTGTTTATGCCGTCCTTGCCCTCACGGTAGCATACCTCAGCATCGCTGTCGGTAACAGCGCGCTTGAACTTACGGATTATCGTGTCCTTGTCGTCAAGAATGAGAATGCAGGCATTGGGATTCTCGTCAGACTTGGACATCTTCTTGGTAGGATCCTGAAGCGACATTACCTTTGCGCCTACATCAATGATGTACGGCTCGGGGAGAGTGAAGAAGTCGCCGTAACGCTGGTTGAAACGCTGAGCGATATTTCTTGCAAGTTCAAGGTGCTGCTTCTGGTCGATCCCTACGGGAACGAAATCAGCGTTATAAGCGAGAATATCGGAAGCCATGAGAACGGGATAGGTAAAGAGACCTGCGTTTACGTCATCTGCGTGACGCTGGCTCTTGTCCTTGAACTGAGTCATGCGGCTGAGTTCGCCGAACTGTGTGCTGCAGCCGAGGACCCAGCTCAGCATCGGGTGAGTGGGGACGTGGCTCTGAATGAAAAGTATCGACTTTTCCGGGTCGATACCGCAAGCCATGAGCAGAGCGTAAGCCGCAAGGGAGTTCTGGCGGAGCTTAGCGGGATCCTGCCTTACTGTGATAGCGTGCATATCGGCAACACAGTAAATGCAGTTGTATTCTTCCTGGAGCGGACTCCAGTTTCTTACAGCGCCGATGTAGTTGCCGAGGGTGAAAGTACCTGTCGGCTGAATGGCACTGAAAATGAGTTTTTTATCTTCCATTGTGGAATGCCTCCTTATTTTGCATTAGCTCCGAAAGCCTGATCCTTGAGCTGGCAATTTCTGATCTCGCCGAGAACGCGCTGATAGAGAACGTAGAAAGCGCGGAGTTCCTGCTGATCCTCGGGAATCATGCCGGGCTTTACCTCAGTTTTGTAGATACCGCCCTTTGTGAGCAGGAAGATGTTCTGAGTTTTTCCCTTGGGGAGGTCGTAGGACTTGGTCTTGGTACATTTGGGGAGGAGCTGACCTGCGCTTGCAACGAGCGTATGTGCTGCCTGAACGAGGTTTCTGTACTTCTGAGAAGCTCCCGTGTACTCGCCGCCGTTATTGAAATAGATGTTTGCAGCGCCGTTGATGAAGCAAACCATAGTAGTGAGAACGTCGGAAGTCATGGGGATATCAATGACTACTCCGAAAACGTCATTCTTCTTGAAGTTCTTGCTGAAATACTGAGCAGGGAAGTTGATAGCCTGTCCTCTTGTCATAAGATATTTCTGAGTTACACTGTAACGGTCGGTATTTCTGTTGGGCATAGTGAAAATCCTTTCTTTATTTAGTCGAGCATTTCTCTTGTCATGCGGGCAAGTATCTCCATGCCCTTTTTGATCTGCTCGTTTGTGGGTGTGGAATAGTTGAGGCGGAAAGAGTGGCTCTTTTCGTCCTCTCTGATATTGAACGAGTTGCCGGGAACAACAGCGACTTTATAATCCTGAACGGCTTTGGTGCAGAACTTGTTCATATCGCAGTCATCGGGGAGCGTGCACCAGATAAAGAGTCCGCCCTGCGGCTTGATATAGGAAATTCTCTTTGAGAATTCATTGTCGATATAGCTGCTCATGAGGTCGCACTTTTCCTTGTAGATACCGCGGAGCTTATTGAAGTGCGCCTCGCGGTCGATAGTGGTCATGAAGCGGTAAGAAACCTGTCTCTTATACACATCTCCGAGCCCACGAGACTCGACGTCATCTC
>UQEM01000139.1 GCA_900540005.1 uncultured Ruminococcus sp. | reverse complement strand
TAAAATTTATGCTCGAAAATCTGCATATTATCTTAGTGTCAACACTCCCTAATTCTATCATAAAAATATTAAAAATTCAATGAGGCGGACGGATCGGAAAAATATCTGACAGCCCCTTGCTTTATTTGCTATTTTGTGTTATTATATAAGATAAGAAGTTGTGCCATGACACAACCTGTAAAATTTTTCGTACTCTGAAAATCCGTCTTTACGAGCATATACACGCGGTTTTTCCGCATTCTGCCTTGTGAGCGGCAGATTACTGCCGAAGTCAGCGTATATTTCCGTGGGACGAGTTCTTAAAAAGTACGGGTTGGGAGAATAATATGCCAAAGAGACAGGATATTAACAAGATAATGATTATAGGCTCAGGCCCTATTATAATCGGTCAGGCGTGTGAGTTCGACTATTCGGGAACTCAGGCGTGTAAGGCTCTTAAAAACCTCGGATACGAGATCGTTCTCGTAAATTCAAACCCTGCAACTATCATGACAGACCCCGATGTTGCCGATATTACTTATATCGAACCCCTTAATGTGGAAAGACTCACACAGATAATCGACAAAGAGCGTCCCGATGCGCTTCTCCCGAATCTCGGCGGACAGTCAGGACTCAACCTCTGCTCTGAGCTTGACAAAAAGGGCGTGCTCAAAAAGTACAACGTAGAGGTCATCGGCGTTCAGGTTGACGCTATCGAGCGCGGCGAGGACAGAATAGAGTTCAAGAACACAATGAAGGAACTCGGGATCGGTATGCCCAGAAGTGAAGAGGCTTATTCAGTGGACGAGGCAGTAAAAATTGCCGAAAAGCTCAAGTATCCTGTAGTTCTCCGTCCCGCTTACACCATGGGCGGCGCAGGCGGCGGCATGGTTTATAATGTTGACGAGCTTAAAGTTGTCTGTGAAAGAGGACTTCAGGCTTCACTCGTTGGACAGGTTCTCGTTGAGGAGTGTATCAGCGGTTGGGAAGAGCTTGAACTTGAAGTTGTCCGCGATGCTGAAAACAACATCATCACAGTATGCTTTATTGAAAATATCGACCCCATCGGCGTACATACAGGCGATTCATTCTGCTCTGCTCCTATGCTTACTATCCCCGAGGACGTTCAGCAGGAACTCCAGAGACAGGCTTACAAGATAGTTCAGTCGATCGAAGTTATCGGCGGCTGCAACTGCCAGTTTGCACGCGACCCCGAGAGCGGACGTATCGTTGTAATTGAGATCAACCCCAGAACCTCACGTTCTTCTGCTCTTGCGTCAAAGGCAACAGGTTTCCCGATCGCTCTCGTTTCGGCAATGCTCGCGTGCGGTCTTACACTCAAAGACATTCCCTGCGGCAAGTACGGAACTCTTGACAAGTACGTTCCCGACGGCGACTATGTTGTTATCAAGTTTGCTCGCTGGGCATTCGAGAAGTTCAAGGGTGCAGAGGACAAGCTTGGCACACAGATGAGAGCTGTCGGCGAGGTAATGAGCATAGGCAAGACCTATAAGGAGGCTTTCCAGAAGGCTATCAGAAGTCTCGAAACAGGCCGCTACGGTCTCGGATTTGCCAAGAATTTCCACGAGCAGACCAAGGAGCAGCTTCTCGATCAGCTCAAATATCCTTCAAGCGAGAGACAGTTCATCATGTATGAGGCTCTCCGCAAGGGCGCAACGATCGAGGAACTCCACAAGCTTACAAAGATAAAGCTTTGGTTCCTTGAGCAGATGCTCGAACTCGTTCAGGAGGAGGAGCACCTCCTTACCTTAAAGGGCAGCGTTCCCAGCAAGGAAACTCTCCGTCAGGCAAAGCTCGACGGTTTCTCAGACCGCTACCTCAGCTCGCTACTTGAAGTTACAGAGGAAGAAGTCCGCAATGCGCGCATAGGCTTTGGCATAAAGGAAGCGTGGGAAGGCGTTCATGTAAGCGGAACAAAGGATGCGGCTTACTACTACTCGACCTATCACCTTGACGAGGACAAGAGCCCTTCAAGCGACAGACCAAAGATAATGATACTCGGCGGCGGCCCGAACAGGATCGGACAGGGTATCGAGTTCGACTACTGCTGCGTTCATGCAGCGCTTGCACTCAAAAAGCTTGGATTTGAGAGCATTATCGTAAACTGCAACCCCGAAACGGTCTCTACCGACTATGATACATCTGACAAGCTTTACTTCGAGCCTCTTACGCTTGAGGACGTGCTTGCTATCCACGAAAAGGAAAAGCCGCTCGGCGTTATTGCACAGTTCGGCGGTCAGACTCCGCTCAACCTTGCTAACGACCTCAAAAAGTACGGCGTAAATATCCTCGGAACTACTCCCGAGACTATCGACCTTGCCGAGGATCGTGACCACTTCCGCGCAATGATGGACAAGCTTGGCATTCCCATGCCCGAGGCTGGAATGGCTGTAAACGTTGACGAGGCTCTTGAAATAGCTAACAGGATCGGCTATCCCGTAATGGTTCGCCCCTCATACGTTCTCGGCGGACGCGGAATGGAGATAGTTCACGATGACGAAATGATGAGAGTTTATATGTCCGCAGCAGTTGGCGTAACTCCCGACAGACCTATCCTTATCGACCGTTTCCTGCACCACGCAACAGAGTGCGAGGCAGACGCTATTTCCGACGGAACAAATTGCTTTGTGCCTGCTGTTATGGAGCACATCGAGCTTGCAGGCGTGCATTCCGGTGACTCGGCTTGTATTCTCCCCTCCAAGAACCTCACAGAAAAGCAGGTTGAAACTATCAAGGAGTATACAAAGAAAATTGCCGTGGAAATGAACGTTTGCGGTCTTATGAATATGCAGTATGCTATCGAGGACGACACGGTTTATGTGCTTGAAGCTAATCCCCGTGCGTCAAGAACCGTTCCGCTCGTTTCCAAGGTTTGCAGCATAAACATGGTGCAGATAGCAACGGAGATAATCACAGCACCTCTTACAGGCAAGCCCTCACCCGTTCCGAACCTCCGCGATAAGGAGATAAATCACTACGGCGTTAAGGAGGCTGTATTCCCGTTCAATATGTTTCCCGAGGTAGACCCTGTTCTCGGCCCTGAGATGCGTTCAACAGGCGAGGCTCTCGGTATATCAACATCGTTCGGCGAGGCTTACTACAAGGCGCAGGAGGCTACACAGACAAAGCTTCCCGAGGAGGGCACGGTTCTCCTGAGCGTTTGTGACAGAGACAAGCCTGAGCTTATCGAGATAGCAACAGCGTTCCATGATCTTGGATTCAAGCTTCTCGCAACAGGCAAGAGCTATGAGATGATAAAGGAAGCAGGAATTCCCTGCGAAAAGATCTACAAGCTTTACGAGGGCAGCCGTCCGAACATCGCAGACGCTATAACAAACGGCGATATTCAGATGATAATCAATACTCCTGCAGGAAAGACGAGTATCTATGACGACAGCTATATCCGTAAGGCAGCGATCAAGCACAGGATCCCCTACATGACCACAATGGCTGCTGCAAAGGCAAGCGCAGAGGGAATCAAGGCTGTAAAGAATAATCATCATATTGGTGTAAAGTCACTTCAGGCTCACCATGCTGATATCAAGGAAAAGCTTTAATAAATGTAAAAGGGTATCCGAAAAGGATACCCTTTTATTTATGTTGTAATGGGATTCTAAAGGGTTGTTAACCCTTTAGCGGATTCCAAAGGCAGAGCCTTTGGTGGGGTGTGGGGCAAAGCCCCGCAAGGGAGGGCGTTCCCTTAATAAAATTATGTTTTCCGACCAAATGAAAGAATATACAAAAAATCCCCCGCCGTTAAGACGAGGGATCTTTGTCTATCAGAGATCAGTCAATAGGAAGTGATTCGACAAGATTAACAACATATCTTTGAACTGTAAGAGCGTCGAGAGTTGTTACACCGTCACGAACCTTATTGCAGTCAGCGTTTATCATGCCCTGCTCTGTGATGTGAGAAGGATCAGATCCGGTTACTCCGTACTTATCCTTGTTTGAAAGAGCCTGAAGGATCATAACAGCGTCAGAAAGGTCGACCTTGCCGTCGCAGTTTGCATCGCCGCAAAGAGCGTCAGACTCTGTTGATGTTGTAGTAGTTGTTGTGGTGGTAGTAGTTGTAGTAGTGGTTGTTGTTGTCACATCAGGAGTTTCAACAACGCCGTCGATGTAAACCTTAACGAGTGTCGGGAATTCATCGCTCTTGAGGTTGTGCCAAGCTACCCACTCATCACCGTTCATTTCGTTATATCCTGCCCATGTAAGGTCGATATAAGCGTTTACGGGAGAAACGTCAGCGGGGATAGAGATGTAGCCTGTGTTTACAACAGGACGATTCTTATCTGCATCTTCTTCACCGAGTTCGTTAGCGAGAAGCTCGTCTGACATTTCGTTGTAGCTGATAGAGAAGATAGCAGCGTTCTGCTTGTTGGAATTTGAAACAGTATCCCAGTAGCTGAGAGTACCGCCGCCGCCGAGAGTCTTAGCATATGGGCTCTCGAAAACGAGCTTTACTCTTGTTGAGTTGCCGATCTGGAACTTGAGCTTGCCGTTGTCGTCTACGACTTCGGCCTCGACCCAGTCGATAGTGGGAGCTACATAGCCTGTATTGGAGATCTTTGAGAAAATATCGCCGATGTTGGAGTTCCACCACTGGAGATTCTTTCTGCTGAAGTACTTGTGTCCGCCTGCATCGCTGTCGTCCCAGAGGAAACCAGCCATACCGTCGATAGAGTAAGCAGTACCTGCAACAGTTTCAACGAATGCCTCGATAGAAGCCTGTTCCTTGCCCTCGTCAGTAAGAACGCCGTATTCGCCGATGATAACGGGAGTGCCGTTGTCGATGAACTTGGACTTGAGCTTGTTGAAGTCGGTAACTACAGCAGCCTTTTCAGCGGAAGTGCCCCATGTAGTCTTGTTTGTGCCCCATGTATCGCTTGCCTTGCGAACGCAGAATTCGGAAGGTGTGTAGTAGTGAACGTCAACAGCGACCATATCGTCATCAGGGAGCTTGTATGAGCTGCTGATAGTCTTTGTGAGGTCAGCGTTTGCGCCTGCGAGAACGAGGAGACGGTCAGCATTGTTGCCGCCTGTAGCTCTTACAGTGTCAACGAAGTCCTGATTGAGTGTGTTGAGGGTTGTGTATGAAGCAGATGAAGCAGAAGTGTAGTTGTTGCTCCACCAAACCTCGTTCATATCCTGGAAAACAACGTGCTGGTCGCAGTCCTTGAAGTAGTTTGCGATCTGCTTCCACATTGTCTTGAACTGTGTTTCTGAATCGAGACCCTTGTTGAGCCAGAGGTCTGCATTATTAGAGGGGTCTACCCAGTCCCAGTGCATATCGATGATAGCGTACATACCCTCGTTTGTGCAGTATTCAGCAACTTCCTTTACGCGCTTGAGGTAATCCTCGCTGATAGTGTAGGTAGAAGGATCTGTGCACTTGTAGAAAGTAACGGGGATTCTAACGCTGTTGAATCCGTACTTGTGGATCTCAGAGATCATTTCCTGAGTTGTAGCAACGTTGCCCCACATTGTTTCATACTGGCTGCTCGGGCAGTTTCCGTTTTTGTAGTTTGTGCTCCACGCATCAAAAGTATTGCCGAGGTTCCAGCCAAGACCCATATCGTTGACGATCTCGATAGCGGTCATGTTGTCAGCAGCGTCAACAGCGGTGATACTGCCGAAGGTTGAAATGCTCGCTGTCATCATCATAGCAGAAGCGGTGACAGCAGAGATGACCTTTGAAAATTTCTTCATAATTATCAAACTCCTTTTAAAACTTAGGACCTGTTTTCACAAGATTCGTGTGCGGATCTTCGGGCATGATTTTGTCGGGTGCAAGGAGAAAAAGTGAAAGCATACTGTCGTATGGTGAGCTTTTTCAACATAGCAATCGGCAGAATTTGCCGAAAAGACGTGCGCTATATCTTGTAAAGACAGGTTCTTAGTGCTTTGGCGGATATGGCAGCTTGCGGCGCAGTCAGCAGAGATTCCCGTGAGGGATATGGGAAAGCGGCTGAGAAAAACAAGCGCAGCAAAGCAGCCTTACGCACTCCGCAAAAGCTACTGTTTTAAATGTATCATAAAAATTGCCAAATGTCAATAACAAACATTAAATTCATATATTGCATTAAATAATTTGGTAGCTTTTCATATTTAGGAGAGCCTTATTTAGTGCGTTTTGCCGAATGGCAACCGTATACAGGCGCAACAGAAAGACCTCCGCCGTGATATGGCAGAGGTCTTTCCGCAATAGAGAAGTAGAAGAAAAAAGATGATGTTGTGGATTAGGGAGTGTTGACACTAAGATAATATGCAGATTTTCGAGCATAAATTTTACG
>UQEM01000138.1 GCA_900540005.1 uncultured Ruminococcus sp. | reverse complement strand
GAAATTTTGCCGAAAAGATGCGTTGTTAGGCTTAGTGTCAACACGACCTAGTATCACTCACTTATATATTTCTCCGTTACCTGATTTGCTTCAAAAACCTAACCAAGTTTCTTGGTAAAATCGATTTGACTCTATCTTTTAACTGCAATCCGACCTTTAAATTATCAATAAAATCATCTTGATCAATATTCCTGTAAAATGTATCGCGTTCTAATGGACGTTTTGTCGGATGTACCAGGTTTCCTTGTTTTACCATTGCCTCCTCTAAGGTCGCATTGATAACCCACCCTTCACTCTTTATACTATTAAACAGCTTTTGACCTTTTTCTGTATTCACCAAAATGCTGGAAACACCTTTTTCTGAATAAAAATCCGGATGACTTTTTCCTATTCCCCAAAAATCTCCAATTGTCAGGTCGCCTACCCGATGAATATTAGCATAATCACACTGATAACAGCTCTCGCGATAGCAGTCACCCATCACAAAATGTTTTCCATAGCGATCAAGAGACAGTACCTTTGTCTTTGTCCTTGTCTTTGTCTTTGTTTTTAGGAGATACTGAGTACCCCACCCTCTTTTATCTTTTGAACGGAAATTGAAATATATAGTTTTCCCGTCAGTCTTTCTATCACGGAACTCTAAATATTTTTTGAAAAATTTTGGTGACGGAACTCCATGACAAAATTAAATCGATTGTGTATAAGTTCTCATAGTCTTTTCCCAAGAACGAATAAAGTCCATCGATTTGGCAAGGCGTTCCCGTATAAAGAACCTTTTTTCCACTTTGCAAGTCTTTCTGGACCTGTGAGTATGTATCTCCTGTATCCGACTGTACATACTTTGAGGACTGGATTCGGGGCAACTCACTCAGATCATCTACTCGTATGTGCTTTGCTCGAAAGCCTTCATCGTAAGCCACTCCATACGACACACCGTTTTCTCCTATTATCTTCTGTGCAGTCAAAACGCCTACACCGCCAGAAGCAGATTGCATGATCTGTGCTTCATTTTTATTTCTGAATGCAAAGACAGAAATCGGCGCTATCGAATTATTTTTCGTCACCTGTGTCGGGCAATGCTTCACACACAAAGAGCAATCAATACACTTTTCTTCGTCTACGTAAGGATAAAGGAATCCTTCCTCTTGCTCCCTTATAACAATTGCTCTTTTAGGACAAACTTGTTCACAGCTTCTACAGCCAACGCAACTATTTTTCACATTAGATATATTTTTCATCTCAACTCATCAAGAACTTTGTTCATATACTGAACAGAGTTTTTTCTTTCATTCATAAGTATTTCATGTACAACTCCGAAATCTGCTGCAACATCTGCTGCCTCTATCGTAGGCATCTCATCGAAACCTCTATTCTCCATATGCGTCAACTTTAAGATACTGCGAAGTCTTGCACTTGCTTGTTCCGGATAGATATCAATAAACTTCGTTCCAAAAATCAAAGAGAAAGCAGTCGCATGAAAAGAATCTGTCACGACATATTCCGCATCTCGAATCAATCCAAGATATTCTTCGATCTTAGGACACCAAACCAAATGGCCTGAACGAATAATGTCATGCCAGTTATAACTAATATTCAGCACTTTCAGATTATATTTTTTAGCTAAACCTGCTGCATATTGATCGATCCTTTTATCGTGGTGCAGATTATATGTAACTACATATTTCTTATTTTTATATCGATCCGATACATACGGAGTCCATGCTTTCGCATCAAATAGCAAGGTGGGATCAAGCACCTGTTCTACATCAGATATACCTATATCTTGAAGAACTTTCACCCCGCTGTCTTCTCTTACAGAAATATGTCTGTACTTTTTTAACATTGGCGCAACTTCATGTCTTTCATCATCTTTTAACTTTTCGCTTCCTATGCTGCTTGCATAAGAAAAGCGATAAGCACCATCAGGCAGAAAACTTAAATAGAACGGACGATCTACCCCCTCATTCCAGTGGCTGTTCCATACCTGATCGCTGCCTGTACAATAAGCATCGGCCTGCGGGAGATCATTTATCAGATCCTGTTCGGAATAGTATGTCTTGTCCGTTAAGTTTATATGTTTTCTTAAAAAATCATCAAATACCAGATGCTTTTTATAATACGAAGGGGCAATCGCGATCTTAGCCATCAATAGCAGGATTGGATTGCTCCCTAATTTTTTGCTTTTATTCTTCAGTCTCTTTAATAATCCCTTGCTGCTGTATCGTTCCGGATAATAGTCGATGATTTCTGTTTCACATCCCAGTTCATTCAGAAACATCTGCGTAGCTAAAGTTTGAAGCGATGAGCCATAATTTCGTACTCTATGCAGGGTAATGACATCTATTTTCATTTCTACTTCACTTTCATTCGTTATATATTATCTAAGTAATCTCGTATGGTCTTTATCATCTTTTGTCTCTGTGATGTATATTTTGCAAATTCATGAGTTTTTACTTTTCTTATGAGCAGATCCAATTCATCATTTTCCTCATACATCATCACATAATTTTGTTCGGAGAATGATTGAGCGATCTGAACCTGATGATCGTCAACATGCTCTCCATACTTTGACAATCGGGGCACAACTATCACTTTTTTATCATTCTTCAGACCTGCGATGATTGTTGCTACTCCACTATGAGTTATCAGCACATCACAGTTTCTGATCTGTTCTTCAAATTCATTTTTATCCAAAAATGAAGCGTATTTATAATTTTTAGGTTCATAATCAGAATTCCCGATTTGTGCAAAAACTGTCTCCTTGATTTTCCCCTCATCCAACAACCGATCTATCATTTGTAATAATCTATTAAATTGAAATTTTTGTGTACCAAGAGCTACAAATATCATAATTCATCCTCAAAAGATTCCGCCCACATACTTTGCTTTTGGATATAATTTCAACAATGGCTCCCACTGTACCAAAAACAAATCTGCCAACGGATAAACAAGCCTACCTGTTAGTGACCGATTATTAACGCGTGCAAAAGATTCTATATAAATAACTTTAATGCCTCGGATTTTTGCAAATACGCAAAAAGGAAACGCTATCAAAGCCCCCGTTGTTATTATAAAATCCGGTTTTTCAACCTTTATGACTTTTGATGCACTTTTGAACAATTTAATAAAGTGCCACAAGAAGTTCTTTTCATGACGGTTTATTTGCGGAAGCGTGTATATTTTTTTCAAGTTAGAATCTTCGGCTTGACCGCCTTCCTCTGTAACATAAAATGTGTCATACTCGTCCGCAATTTCTTTCAGGCACATAAGTTCCTCCCAATGGCCTCCTGAGGAAGCGATAAAACAAGCCTTTTTTACTTTCCTGCAACCATCATTAAACTCTTTCATTTTAAAAGACAGTCCTTCCTGATATTTGTAAATATCATAAACATTTTAGCAAGCCAAAATGTTAAAATAATATTCACAAAAACATATTTTCAAATCCATGTATCATAATACCGGACAGACAATACAATATACACGCTAATAATTTATTTTATCACATTTCCACTCTCTTTGTCAAGCCAAAGTTATCTGTTTTTCGGATCGGTTCATCCAGCATTCACGCTCGGCAATACTACGGCACAAAGCTGCTTCAAAGTCAACGTCATGCTGCTTTGTGCGTTTGGAGAGTCCCTTTGTCCTGCCGCCGCTTCTCCGTATTTTTGCGGATATTGCGCGAAATTCAAGCAGTCCCGAGATATTCTCCTGCGTGTACCTCCTGCCGTCCTGATTCAGAACGACCGCATTTTTGCTCAGGCACATCGCGGCAAGACCGTAGTCCTGCGTCACGGCGATATCACCTGCCGAAACAAGGTTTACAAGACGGAGATCCGCGCTGTCAGCACCTTTATCAACAGTTATCGTGCGCGCGCCCTCACGCACGATAGAGTGCGCAGTATCGCAGATTATCACACATTCTATCCCGAATTTTACCGCCGTTCTCACGGCTATATCAGTTACGGGACAGCCGTCGGCATCTATCAGCAGTTTCATTTTTCCCTCCATGGTTTTTGCCATTATAGCATATTTTCCGCTATATTTCAAGCTTTCCCTTTTCTATCGTCCTGAACTCGGTAGGCGTCATATCAGTGTGCTTTTTAAAGAGCCGCGCGAAATAGTTTCGGTCGGCATAACCGCACTGTGCCGCGATATCCGTAACAGAAAGGCTCGTCTGCACCAGCAGGAGCTTCGCCCTGCGTATTCTCAGGTTAGTGAGGTAGTTGTTTGGTGTTGAGCGGAATATCGCGTGAAACAGCCGCAAAAACTGTCTCTCGGAGTAACCCGAAAGCTCCGCGAGTTCGGAAACGGCTATCTCCTCCGTGAAGTGCTGTTCCATGTATGCTACCGCATCAGCAAGCTGTATATATTCGCTCCGCACGGAATTATCCGCCTTGTATCTCCGCGAAAGTATGAGACATATCTGTATGAAATGGCTGAAAACCGCCGCCTGCCACCCTGCATTCTTCCTCTCATACTCAAACATCATCCGATTTATCACGTTTTCTGCCTCACGGAAACCCTCCACCGAAAGTTTCATAGCAGAGGAAAACCGAACATCGCTCGAATAGCGCGGTTCGAGAACAAAAAGCGCTTGAAATCCCACTATCTGCCGCAGGTCAAACAGCCTGTCGAACGCCTCGGGACGTATCATTATGTTGCATATGCTGAGCTTGTTCGGGTTCTCATAGCCGTGCTCGATGTCCTGCCCGAGCACAAACACGTCCCCTTTCGAGACCGGATAGCTCCTGCCAGAGACTATATGCGAGGCTGAACCGTCCAGAACTATGACAAGCTCGGTAAAATCCTCGTGCTTGTGAGTGTACAGATCATCATTGTGGAAACCGTACTGTATATGTATCGGAAACTCAACATTTTTCGAGAATAAGCCGAATGAAAACGATACCATGTGTGCACCTCCCTGCCGCAGCGTATCACTACTAATGCTTATATTATACCACAAACCCGAGGCAATTGCAACAAGTCGGTTTTGTGCTAATCAAATGTCTGTTTCATCCTAACTCTGTGTGTGCAAACTGTGATATACTATATAAAATAAGCATGATTCACGTTCTTTTAAGGAGAAGCTATGAAAAAAGTGATATTTTCCGTTGCAGCCTCTGCTGTACTTGTACTCGCCTTGATAGTCGGAAATCTGCACAGTTCTTCCGACCGGAAACCTATGCGCGACATCTCCACTATGGAGCTTGTGCGTGACATGGGCATAGGCATAAATCTCGGCAACACATATGATTCCTGCGGCGACTGGATAAAGCAGTTCGGAGACGGTTCGGTGGAATCCTACGTTACGGCATGGGGAAGTCCTATGATAACCAAGGAAATGATACAAGGCTACGCGGACGAAGGGTTCGGCGTTCTCAGGATACCCGTTGCGTGGTCTAACAAAATGGAGGACGACGGCACTTACACTATCGACAAGGACTACATGGCAAGCGTTACGCAGGTCGTTGACTGGACTCTCGAATCGGGTATGTATGCCATTATAAATATCCACTGGGATAACGGCTGGGTGAATAAATTCCCAGAAAACCGCGATGAATCTATGAAACGCTACGAGACAATGTGGACTCAGATATGCGACAACTTCAAAAATTACGGCGACCACCTTGTGCTGGAATCGCAGAACGAGGAACTTGGCTGGGATTCACTGTGGAACAGGTGGGGCGGTACGGACGGCAAAGCTGAATCCTACGCGCTCGTCAACGAGATAAATCAGAAATTCGTTGATGTCGTAAGAAGTTCGGGCGGAAACAATCCCAAACGTCACCTGCTCATTTCCGGCTATAATACCGACATAACGCTAACCTGCGACAGTATGTTCAAGCTCCCTGACGGCCCAGCAAACCGCATGGCAGTTTCGGTGCATTATTATACTCCTGCCTCCTTTGCAATCCTTGAGGAGGACGCAAGCTGGTCAAAAGCGACCACGGTATGGGGCACGAAGTCGGACTTCGAGGAGCTTAACCAGCAAATGGATATGCTCAAGACCACCTTTATCGACAACGATATTCCCGTAATTATCGGAGAGTACGGCTGTCCTGTCAAAAACAAGGAGCTTGACTCAATAAGACGTTACCTCATGGCGGTGTGCGTAGCGGCTTACAACAGGGACATCTGTCCAATTATGTGGGACGTTACCGACGCTCAGTACGACCGCACCAACTGCAAGCTCAAAGACGAAGCGCTCAAGCAAGGACTTTTTGCGGTTCTTGACAGCGGCAGATCTGTCGGGAAAGACGCAAACGCTGACTGAAAGTTCAGCATATCCGATATCGATCAATTCTAGGTCGTGTTGACACTAAGCCTAACAACGCATCTTTTCGGCAAAATTTCAC
>UQEM01000137.1 GCA_900540005.1 uncultured Ruminococcus sp. | reverse complement strand
CCTCTGCTTGTAAGGCAGATGCTCTCCCAGCTGAGCTAAACCCCCACGTTTTCTTTAAGTTGTTTGTCGTTCTTGCCTGACGACTTATATATTATAGCACGGATCTTTTAGTTTGTCAAGCGTTTTTCTGAAATTTTTTCAAAAAAATTTCAAGTTTTTTTCAGATGGTCGGATTTTCCCCGAAATACAGGGAAAATCCGGCTCAAAAATTTTTAAAATTTTTCTGAATTCTACCTTAATCTGCCATGCTGAGTGAAGAAATCACTTCTGTAAGCAGATTTGCAGGAAGCTGTTCATATCTCTCGAAATCAAGTGTGAAGCTGCCCATACCTCTCGTTACCTGACGAAGGTACATTGCAAAGTCATGCATCTCACGCATGGGAACTTCTGCCTGAATCAGAGTTGTACCGTGCTCAACAGGCTCCATACCGAGAACTCTGCCTCTGCGCTTGTTGAGTTCACCCATGATATCGCCCGTGTTTTCATCAGGAGCAGTTACTTTCAGCTCGCCGATAGGTTCAAGGATAACAGGGTCAGCCTGACGCATACCGTCCTTATAAGCAATGGAGGCAGCAGTCTTGAACGCCATTTCCGACGAATCAACAGGGTGATAAGAACCGTCCACGAGAATAGCCTTGAGTCCGACCACAGGACAACCTGCGAGAACACCTCTCTTGACCGAATCCTCCAGACCTTTCTGAACTGCCGGGAAGTAATTCTTTGGAACAGCTCCGCCGAAAACCTTTTCCTCAAAAATAAGAGTATCGCTGATACATGGCTCAAATTCGATCCATACATGGCCGTACTGACCGTGTCCGCCTGACTGTTTCTTGTGCTTGCCCTCAACCTTTACCTTTTTGCGGATAGTCTCCTTATAAGCGATCTTCGGAACTGAGAGGTTCACCTCTACGCCGAATTTGCTCTTTAGCTTAGCCGCAGCAACTTCAATATGCTGCTCGCCGAGACCGCTGAGTATCTGTTCCTTAGTGTCCTCGTCCTGCGTGTATGTGAGGGTAGGATCTTCCTCGGTAAGTCTCTGCATACTTGCGGAGATCTTTGCCTCATCGCCCTGAGTCTTTGCCTTTACAGCCATTGAATAGCACGGGCGTGGGAATTCCATCTGCGGGAACTCAATTATCCTTGAAGCTGTTGAAAGCGTATCACCCGTATTCGCGGATATCTTGGAGGCTACCACGATATCGCCTGCACAAGCGCAAGAAACCTCGGTCTGCTTTTTGCCGCACAGATTGTAGAGCTTGCCGATTTTCTCAGCCGCTCCCGTTGTAGCATTTAACACTTCGCTGTTTGCCTCAAGTTTGCCGGACATAACGCGGATCATGGACATCTTGCCAACAAACGGGTCTGCTATGGTCTTGAAAACATATGCTGCAAGCGGTTCTGAAAGCGAGCAATGGGTTTCTATAACTTCCTTTGCCGGATTGTACGCCTCAGGCGCATAGACCTCGCACGGTGAGGGCAGGAGCAGTTCAATTTCCTTGAGAAGCATATCAATGCCCGCAAGCTCCGATGCCGAAGTGCATACGACAGGTGTGATGATTCCTCGGTTCATGCCGTTATGTATGCCGTCAATGAGTTCCTTCTGGGTAAAAGCTTCACCCTCGAAGAACTTCTCCATAAGCTCGTCAGAAGTCTCTGCAACGGCTTCCGAAACAGCCGCAAGGAGTCCCTCTATACGGTACTCAAACTTTTCCGAAATCTCGGCGGTGGGCATATCGGTTTCAACGGCATTACCGTTTTCATCGTATTTGTAAGCCTTCATTTCTATGAGGTTTACATAGGAAACGATCTTTCCGCTGCTGATAACAGGAACAACAACAGGGCATACAGTCGGGCCGAACACTGTCTTTAATTCTGTGAGAACATTAAAGAAATTCGCGTCCTTGTCGTCAATCTTAGTAACGACGAACATCTTTGACTTGCCCTGCTTTACAGCCTCGTCATAAGCCTTTCTTGTGCCGACCTTAACGCCTGACTTGGCAGAAACCGTTATCATTACGGTATCGGCTGCACGGATGCCTTCGATCATCTCCGCTGCAAAGTCAAACAAACCCGGCGTATCAAGTATATTAACTTTATAGTCATTATATTCAAATGAAGCAAGAGATGTTCCGATCGAGATCTTTCTCTTGATTTCTTCGGGATCATAATCGCAGACAGTTGTACCGTCAGCCGTCTTACCGAGGCGGTCGCTTGCACCTGCCTTATAGAGAATTGCCTCTGTAAGAAAAGTTTTACCGGAACCGTTATGACCGGCAAAAGCGATATTTTTTACCTTGTTAACATCATATTCTTTCATAGTGAAGTATCCCCTCTTGATTGATTATCCGTTTTTTGTACACGGAATATAAATATTATAAAGCAATTATGAACAAATTGCAATACTTATCCGATATTTTCTCTACTTCTCATCAATGCGAATATAGTTTATTGTGCACTTCTGCCAAAACTGATAGGATAGTTACAGGCTTTCTTCCCTCTGTCTGCCAGTCCGCAGAAGATCGCAAAGTAACCTGCGCCCCATATCAGGGTCTGAAAACACATATAGGCAGGACTTTCACTGAACCGCTCAAACGGCCGCATTAAAAGCTCCGCCGCGCCCATAGTCAGGAACGCATACATCGGCGGCACGAGAATATCCCTTACAGGACGCATTTTCATACCCGTAAGCCTTACAGTCTTTGCAAGCCGCGAGCAGTTTCCTATCACGTTGCTTGAATAATATGATGCGACAATTCCGTAAAAGCCAAGACGCGACACGAAAATCAGCACCGCTGAAATTCTCACAATATACTCCGCAAGATAATTGAGCGACGAGAACGCCTGCTTTCCCATTCCCTTTATTATCGCCTCGCACACTATTTCAAGGTATATAAAAGGCACTACGGGCGCTATTATCGTGATTATCCTGCCTGCATCATATCCGCCGCCGAGGAGTTTGCCTATTGCTATGCCAAAGCGCATGAGAACCGCTGCCGCAAATACGGCAAAAATAACAGTCCACCGCGTTACCCTCTGTGCTATACTGCGAATCCGCTCGGAGTTTCCCTCGGCGCAGGCTCGTGCGATCTCGCTCACGATTATACCCGACATCGAGCAAAGCACTACTGACGGAAAAAAGAGCGTCGGAATCACTATCGCCTCAAAAATTCCAAATCGGCTGAAAGCCTGCTCCGCCGTATCTCCGCCCTGTCTGAGACAAATGGGTATCAGCGCGTCATTGGTGCTGCTCAGCACAGCCGTTAGAAGTCCGCCGCCCATTATAGGGAACGCATACGAGGCGTATTTCCGGAACGAGAGAGAGCCTCTGCCGGTGTAGCTTTCCCTGCGTATAAGATACTGAACCGAAAAATACACAAAAGACGAAATACTGCCTGCAATTATTCCGAATATCATTATCCTGCACACCGAAGCCTCATCGGGATCATGCGCTGTGAGAGTCATCACGGTTATGACTGCCGCCTTGACAAAAAACTCTATTATCTCGCCAACCGCCGAAACTCCTGCCTTGCGGAATGCATTAAACCAACCTTTCAGGCAAGCTGAGACAGCGCCGAGAATAAGTGCGAACGGCATCAGCTTAACAGCAGAGGCAATGTGTGCTCCGCTGAAAAATTTTCCCGATATCACGTCAGCAAATGCGATGACCGCCACCGAAACAGCACCGCTCAGCAGCAGACACAAGCTTACTCCGTGCAGAAGAACACGGTTAGGGTTTGAATTGGGCTTGCCAAGCTCCTCTGAAATGAGACGGCTCGTGCACAGAAATGCATTGCCGTTTGAAATGACTCCTGCAAGCATCAGAAACGATCCCATAAGCGTCAGTATACCGATAGCCGATGCACCGAGTCTGCGCGTTATAAATGCGTTCAGCAGCAGCGCTGAGGTATCCAGCAAAAGCTGCATTGCCGTCAGCAGTATTGTATCCCTCAGAATTTTACTTTTCACGAGCATAAAATTCCTCCTATGTGATCAGGAAAGCCGCGCCTTCCTTACTCCACAATGAATTGTATGAGGGAAAATCACGCTTTATGCAAAAAGGCGAACCTTATGGTTCGCCTTAGGTTTATTTTTTGAGCAGTCTTTCGAGCATTACGCTCCTGCACTTTATTTCAAGCGTATCGTCAAGTTTTGGAAGCTCATACTTCTCCGCCGAACCGCCTGCATTCAGCTTTCTCTGCATACAATATCCGATGATATGATCTGAGATCTCAGGGTTTTTCGCAAGGAGCGGCCCGTGCAGATATGTTGCAATAACATTTTTCTCACAGTAGCCCTCGTTCTCGCTCTTTGAGCAGTTTCCGTTGCCGCAGAGAACTTTTCCGAACGGACTCTTTACGCCCACTGTCTGACCGCCGTGATTCTCAAAACCGACCACCTTTACAGGAACTCCGGCCTTTTGCGTTTCGATAACAATATTGCCGATACAGCGCTTTCTTCTGCTTCCAGGAGCGACGGTGTAATAGTCGAACAAGCCAAGACCCTTTATCTCACTGCCGTCCGCGTCACGGTAATATTTGCCCATGAGCTGATATCCGCCGCAGATAAGCAGCAGAAAGACTCCGCTTTTATAAGCTTTCAGAATGCCCTCCCTGCACTTCATGAGGTCGGCCGAAATGTGATGCTGTTCAAGGTCTGCTCCGCCGCCTATATAAATAAGATCATATGCCGAAAAATCAGGCATTTCCGAGTCGATCGAGTACTTGTCCACAACGCACTCAATTCCCCTTGAACTGCACCTGTAGCGCAGTATTTCCATGTTTCCGCCGTCGCCGTAGAGGTCAAGCATATCCGCATACATATGAAGTATCTTAATCATTGCTCTTACCTCCGTGCTTTGCAATATAGCGCTTTAATGCGCTCCTCGTCGGCTGAACCGCCGTGTAGTTCGCGATCACAAATTTTCGTCCCTCCGTTGAGGCAAGCACCGCAACTGCCTTGTCCAGATCGGGTCTGACAACAATTTTTGCAGGATCGTATCCTGCACACTTGATCCTTACGGCGATGTCATAGGCTCTCGTACCCGATGTAACAACTCGCGTTACATTTCTGAAAACAGTGAAGTTAATGTCCCATATCCACGAAACGTCAAGTCCGTCTGCAACATTATCATTAAGTACGAACAGCAGCTCTTTTTCGCCCTCCATTTCATTCATTACGCGAAGTGTCATGTTCGCTCCAACAGGATTTTTGGCAAGATTAAGAATCGTTTTTCTGCCGCCGAGCATGAAAGTCTCCATGCGTCCGTTCTGAACGGTATATTTGGAAATCACGCTGTCCGTGATTTTGGGGTCGATTCCATATAGCTTTGCAACGGCTGCAACCGCTGTCATATTGTAAACATTGTAGATACTGTTGAGCTTGGGCGAGTAAGTATGACCGTCCGCCGTGAAAACGGGCTTGTCAAGGTCGATCCCGCTTGCTGTTATATACGGCTCATAGTCGCCGAAACCGCACTTGCCGCAGCGGAACTTTCCGATATGCGAGTACTGATAATACTCATACTCAAGCGGTTCGCCGCAGAAAGGACAGAATCTGCCCTCTGATGCCTCAAATATCTTCTCTGTCGCGAACTTATAACGATCGGCATGGAAATACTTAACGTTCTTATTTCTCGGATTAGCTCTGCCGAGACGCGCCGTATTCGGATCGTCACCGTTTAAAATCAGGTTGCCCTCAAATGTTTTGCAGAAACCGTTCACCTTATTGATAAGAGTCTCCATTTCGCCGTTTCGGTCAAGCTGGTCGCGGAAAAAATCCAGAACCACGAGCGTGTCAAGCTTCATCTGCGAGTAGACAACAGGAACGTGCGACTCGTCCGTTTCAAGGATAAGGTAATCTGCCTTTACCCTTCCGCTGAAATCGCAGTATCTGAGCAGCAAGGAGCATATTCCCGTATCAAGGTTGTTTCCCTCACGGTTTATTATGATCTTCCTGCCGCTGCCCTCAAACAGCTTGGCAATGCAGTTTGTGACCGAGGTCTTTCCGTTTGTGCCCGTAACCGCGATGATCGGACATTCTATCTTAAACATTGAGCAGCTCTTGTGCCCCGAAAGATGCCACAGCACTATGCCCGGAAGATTTCCCGCATTACGTCCGAGAAGCTGTAATATCTTTACAATGATTTTTCCAATCAGGATCTGAAGTCTTTTCAATTGTTTTCCTCCACACTGTCGAAAAAGTCTTTTTAACTAATATTAATATTCCAAAGACAGCGCCTTTGGTGAGGGCAGATCCTCGAAAACAGCTTTGAGGAAACACGCTCAAAGAGAGGGCATTCCCTTATTAAGGCAACACCGCACAAAGCCCGCCTGACGGCTTTGCACTGAATCTGCTTGCA
>UQEM01000136.1 GCA_900540005.1 uncultured Ruminococcus sp. | reverse complement strand
AAGAGACAGCATTTATATATATATTTATGTTGGTTCCAGAGGTTGTAATATCCGCTTTAACAGGATATTTTAATTTCCCGATTCTAAAATCAGGCTATTACGACAATGTATCAGGAGTTGTATCAATTAGAATATTCACTTATTTAGAATCCTTGATATTCAATAACATCGTTTCTGTTAAAAAGAAGAAAAATATTAGTGGGATACAGTGGTGTACAATCATATTTATACCGATATCTACACTGTTTTTGAAAGTTTTCCTTATTGATACTGTTAAACAAAAACAATCCAGTGTTATTGTATCAATTATTGTAATATTAATGATAAATCTGATTACTTTCTATTTTTATGATGAGCTATCGCAAAGTTATTATCAAAAGATTAATGCGACTATTATTGAAAAAGAGAAGGAGATGTATTTTAATCAATGCTTAATGATGAAAGAATCATCTAATAATTTACAAAAATTTAAACACGATATTAATAATCAATTTATATCTATAAAGGAGTTGGTAAACAAAAACATGTATAATGAGTTGGACAGCTTTATTGACAATTTAACAAACAAATTAGAAATTGAAAATATCTATAGTAATACCGGGAATGTGATAGTCGACAGCATAATCAATTATAAGTTGAATCTATTAGCTGGGACTGACATTGAGACTGAAATTGCGGTACCCTCTTCTTTAAATGTTGATTTAAACGATTTGGTTATAATATTGGGAAATATCCTCGATAATGCTGTGGACGCGCTAAATGAAAGCAATCAGGTTCCAAAATTATATTTAAAGGTGGTTTATAGTCAAGGAAGACTGATAATAAAAGAAACCAATACCTATAAAACGAAGATTTGTTATGAGAATGGGGAGATACAATCGAGCAAGCCTGAAAAATTAAATCATGGTTTAGGTTTGAAAAACATAGAAGAAGCTGTAAAACGTAATGGTGGTTATATAGAAATAAATCATAATGAAAATATATTCTCAATTGATATCATTATATTTGTGTAAATAATTATTTTATTTAAGTGCCTTGTAAGCATTGTTTGCTTACAAGGCACTTTTTACTTCGAACAATGCTGGATTTCACTACAAATTTATAAAATCAGTACAAAAAATTAGTACAATGTATAGTGCCAAAAATAACTTGGAAAGGAAGAAATCAAATGAGGAAATTCATAATGAAATACAGCGGCGTTTTAGCGGCACTTGCTTTGGTTGTTACTACATTAACAGCTAACTCAACTTGCGTTTATTGTGTTCATCAGCCTAAAATGTCCGAAAACTGCAAAAAACTTCGTAAGTTTTAATGTTTAATAGTATTGCTGTACGGATAGCAGATAAGCTTATAGAATATAATACTATCAATTCAGATGACAGGGATATATATGAATTTGGAATTAATCAGATTTTTACTACATTTCTGAATTTAATTACAGTTCTCATAATTGGAACTTTGATGCATTCAATTAAAGAATCAGTATTTTTCTTCGCTGCATTTATACCATTGAGAATATTTGCGGGAGGCATTCATTCTAAAACACCATTGAGATGTTATATATATTCTTCAATTATTGTAGTGGCAGTTCTTTTGGCAATGAGATATCTTAGTATTCCTTTTCTCATTTACTGCTTGCTATATGGCATGGCCGGTATCATAATTCTTGCATTTTCTCCTGTCGAAGATAAAAACAAGCCTTTGGATCCAATAGAAAAAAAGGTTTACAGGAAAAGAACAATAATTGTATTTGCAGCAGAAAGTTTTATTTTGCTGATATTCTATTTTGCCAAAATACAGTTTGCAGTGAAAAGTATAATGATATCGACGATAGCTCTGTCGTTGATGATTCTTTTGGGTATTATAAAGAATTATTTGGCTGATAGTAATTAATATTAAGGCGAATCAGTATACGTTCATGATATGATGAATGAGCTTCATAATGAATGTATACTGATTTTTATTTAAAAACGGGAGGATTTATGAGAAAATCTAAGACCATCAAGAGAACTATAAGTGGGGTTCTTAGTCTTGCCTTATTAGCAAATTTCGGGACTGTATTTCCGATAGAAGCTTTTGCACATGAAGAAGCAGATTTGAGTACAAAAGAGGCTTATCTAAACGATCGCAAGTATCAGATATTTGATTCTGCGATGCATTGGAAGGACGCTGAAGCGTATTGTGAAGCGTTAGGAGGACATCTGGTTACAATTACTGATGATGACGAAAAAGCGTTTGTAGAAAAATTTGCTAAAGATACGGGCAATAAGGAAATATACTGGCTTGGCGGAACCGACGAAGACGAGGAAGGAAAGTGGAGATGGGTCACTAATGAAGATCCTTCGCTTCTTTCTAAATATGGTGCATTTGATAATATGGGCGGTAAGGAAAACTATCTCGCTCTTACTTCGCGCTCCTCATGGTATTGGAACGATTGGGGAGAAAGCGGAAATGAAGGAAATCCTATTGGATTGTATTCATATGAAAACTTAGGCTTTATCTGTGAATGGGAAGAAAGTGGTTCTTCGGTAAAGATTGCGAATAAAATGTACCAATACGCCTTGTTTTCCAAAAGCGATACTAATAATTTCAGCTTTTCAGGCTGGAAAAGCAATATAAACGGAAATGTCTATACTGGAGCCTCTTTTCAATATAACGGCTCAGAATTGTATGTCAATGGTCGAGTAGATGCCGTAGGTTCAATCGCAACAAATGGCTGGAAAATGGAGATCGACGAGAGAAACGAAGAGGTTGTCCCTGTTGATACCATTGACTATGATAAAGTAATTCACGACAATGCACAGCCTTATGATTATTATGAAGAAAGTCCTGCATATGTTCAGGATCTCAATGTTATCGATAAGTCTGTCAAGGTTGCCGGAGATATAGTTATAAGCGGTACAACCTTTGAGGGAGACTGCTATATCATCGCTGATGGGAATATTACCTATAACGTTAATGATTTCAATTCCACAGGTAGAGTATTTCTTTACTCACGTAATGGTAATATAACCATTAATGGAACATCTGTCAACCTGAACGGTGGCATATACGCTCCTAATGGTAATGTTTTGTTCAATACTTACGAAACTAACCTTACCGGATTTGTATGGGCAGACAGCATAACATATAGCGGAAGCATATTTAATGTGAATGCAGATAATTTCGATATGCTTGAGCCGATATGTGTAGTCAAGACATATACAATTGATGAAGATTTTGACGACGGTCAGTTCAATGGCCTTGGACTGTCTGTCCCCAATGAACTCACTCTTGATTCGGCCTCCGAAGAAATTTCACCTTCGGAAGAATTGGTATATGGTGATACTGAAACTGGAAAAGGTGTAAAGGTGACTTGTTCATCTGACAAGACCGCTGTGGCTGGAAATGGTGACACGGTGACTATCAAGTACGGTCTGAGTGGATTTGGCGAAGCCGATGTGGCTGAGAATGCTGTGGATCTGATTATTGTTGTGGATGAGTCAGGAAGCATGGACTGGTATGGCAGAATGACTCAGGCTAAAACAGCAGCAAAGGAGATCATTTCTCAAATGAAAGATAACGATCGCTGTGCTGTTGTTGGATTTACCTATTCATCTTCCGTTAAGCAGAATTTGACCTCTGATAAGGGACTTCTTAATAGTGCTGTTGACAGGCTGTATGCAAATGGTGGAACAGCAATTTATAAGGGCATAGATAAAGCCCTTGATATCTTTGCGGAGCAAAGTGATGATAATCGTCAAAAGTATATAATTCTTCTTTCTGATGGTGCTGACGAGTACGAAAATCGTTCTCTTCAGTCTGCAGCAACAGCAGGAAGTAACGACGTGCGTATTTTTTCAATGAAAATCGGGGATGGCACTCTCCAGATGCAGAATATTGCTATAAAAAGTAACGGTATTTATAAGAATGCACCTACTTCCGATGATATCGTAAAGATCATGTCTTATTTTGCATCTGAAGTTTTCAATGTGGCAGGACGTAATACTACATTCAAGACTACAATCAAAGACGCAAGTTCAGTTGACATTTCTTCTATCACTCCTGAACCTTCTAAGGTAACGGCAAATGATGACGGAAGTGTCACGATTGAATGGAATATTGACAGAGTCACTATTGATGGGCAGGAAGAAATAAGCATTCCGGTTACAGTCACATCAGACACCGAAGGCTTTGCAGATATTCTGGAGAACACGTCATGCGTTTACTATGACCGTAATGGTAAGCCTAATGTGGTTTACGCTGATGATGTTTCACTTCCTGTAAGCAATTATGCTGAGAGTGGTAACTGGACTGTTGTGTTTGACAGCGAAAGAGAAATTGTGGATTGGGAGAATATCTACTGGAACGGAAGCAGATATGGTGATGGTACTATTTCTGTCTATGTTTCCGCAAGTAATGATGGAGAAATCTTCTCCGAACCAATCAGGGTGGAAAATCATCAGTCATTCACAGATGTAAGTGGACGATATGCAAAGATCAGCGTCGATATGACGGTTTCATCAGACGGCAGGTCTCCGGAACTGTATGATATTACGATAGTATCAAAGGACGCTGTTCTTGAAGAGATGACAAACAGTGAGCCTGTTCTCTCAATCAATTCAAAGGACAGAACAAAGGTCAATGTACCTATGAGAATGAGAGCAGTACTTGCGGATGACTGCTTGAAGTCTGACATTTCGGTAACATGGAGCTGTGAGGATGAAAAAGTTAAGTTCTCAGATGATTCAAAGCTCATTACATCTGTTATCTGCACGGAGACAGGCAGCTACGACATAACTTGCTTAGTCAGTGACGGCGAAAATACTGTCCAGAGTGTAAAAACTATCGTGTGTGAGCCGGCTGATAGCTATGCAGACATTGACCCAGATCATCAGGATGAAGCCACTGCACCACAAATCAGCGTTGTACTCCCTCAGTATGCAGATAGAAAAGAGCAGATCAGTGCAAAAATCGAAAATCTCAATGATACAGAAATTTCATGGTATTCTGTTATCTTCAACAACAATACTGCTGTTGATGTGACAGATGATGGCGAGTTTACACTCACAATGCCAAACAGTGACGGAACATATAAGGTTGTTGTCAGAGCATTTGACTGGTCCGGCAAGTCTGATGTAAAGGAATATTCCATTATAGTAGACAGCACTTCTGCCGCTGTAAATATCATTCCTTCTTCAAATGAAGCTGTTATTGGCTCAGAAGCATATTTCAAGGTCTTTGTTGCAGGTTCTCACAAGATCAAGGAGCTGACGTATACTCTGAATGGTGAACTTGTCACGATTCCAGAGGATGGCACTTTAGTATTAGACACAACATCTGAAAAAGAATATATTCTTGAAGCACATGGTCTTACCTTAACCAACAAGGAGATTGCTGCTTCTGCCAAATTAACAGTTATTGAAGCTGACACAGAAAAGCCAGTTGTTAAAATCAGTTTTGATAAGAATAGTTATAATGAAAAGCAGAATGCAGTCGTAACGGTAACTGCAACAGATAATGTTGGCGTAACATCGCTTGTTGTACTGCTGAACGGCGATGAAATTCAGCTTGACAGCAATGGAAAGTATACGATCTCAAATCTGAAGTATGGCGACTATATAGTGACTGCAAACGCTGCAGATGCTTCCGGTAACGTTGGAACTGCTACTGAAAAAATTACTGCAAAGGATGTAACAAAGCCTGAACTGACACTTACTGTTGATAAGACAGAGATCAAGGTCGGTGAGAGCGTTAATATTACAGTAAACGCATCTGATAACAATGGCGTAGTATCAACTGAACTTACTGTTGGCACGGAGAAACTCACTATTTCCGATGATAATACTGCCACATTTACTCCTGATGCAGCGGGAAGCTATGTTATCAAGGCAACGGCTGTTGATCCTTCGGGGAATAAGACCGAGAAGAAGGTTACGATAAATGTTGTAGAGCCTGACACTGTTGTGCCTGTTGTAAATATCACCTTTGATAAGGATACTTATTTCGAGAAGGATGATATTATCATTACAGTTGAGGCATCAGATAATGTTGGCGTTGTCAATACTATTCTTCTCGTTGACGATGAGGAAGTTGCTCTTTCTGATAATAGTACTTATACTATAAGCAAGGCAGCACTTAAAGATTATGAGATCATTGCCAAAGCATATGATGCAGAGAATAATGAAGGCAGCATGGCTGTTATTGTTACAGTAAACGAGGCAAAAGCACCTGAGATAAGTGTTATCTTTGATAAAGATATCTATATCGAAGGAGATTCACTTGTGGGCTTTGTAAAGGCAGAAGGAAGCAGAGATATTGCCTCATTAACCGCAAAGTTAAACGGTCAGCTTCTTGCTGTTGAAGATGGCAGATTTGAAATAGCGGAATTGAAGGAGGGTATCTACCTGTCTCTTATACACATCTGACGCTGCCGACGAATAGCCTTGT
>UQEM01000135.1 GCA_900540005.1 uncultured Ruminococcus sp. | reverse complement strand
AGGCTATTCGTCGGCAGCGTCAGATGTGTATAAGAGACAGGGCTGTCTCGGAAAACCTCAACGCCTACTCGGCGGCTTTTACGGCGGAATCAATAGAAAACGCGCCTGAAAAGTTCGAGGCGCTGATACCGCTGCTCATGGACATTGAAGATAAGCAGCCGGCGGCGGACTACATTGCGGAAAACTACGTTGCCGAGCCGTATACTGACATTATCCGCCTTGTCGCTTTAACGGTGCTGTTCCTGATAATGCTGATGATACTGCTCTTTGTGTCGAAGGCATTCGGCAGAAACAGCATGGGAAGTCCGACAATAGGCTTCAGGGTCATCGGCGGGATACTGGGTATCCTCAACGGCGGCATTGCATTATTTGTTATCGCCGTAATGGCAAGGCTGTATGTTATACTCGGCGATGAGAAAATGCTTTTCTTCAACTTTGAGGCTATAGACAACACATATATTTTTAAATACATTTACGATATGATTTTAAGCCTGTAACTCACAGGCGCAATACAAAACTGGAGGTTATTGCCTGATGATAATGTGCAGTAATTGCAAAAAGCGTCCTGCCGTGGTATTCATTACTTCGGTTCAGGGAAATGAAAAGAAAAACGAGGGCCTTTGCCTTTCATGCGCAAGGGAAAAGAAGATACCGCAGGTGGCGGAATATATGGATAAGCTTGGTATCACTGACGAGGAGCTTGACCAGCTCTCGGATCAGATGATGGGTATGCTTGACGGCGACAGCTTTGAAATGGGCGGCTCGGGACTTATGCCCGACTTCCTTACGAATATGTTCGGAATGGGCGGAAACAACAACAACGACGACGGCGGCGACAGTGACGGGGATTTCCGCGAGGACACCTCCGAGGGCGGCGATGTCGCGGACGCTCCGAAAAAGACTGAGGAAAAGCGCGAAAAAGGCGGACTTTTCGGCAGACGCAAGGAGAAAAAGCGCGGCAAGGAACTGAAATTCCTCGGCAGCTATTGTACCGATCTCTCGCAGAAAGCTGCGGACGGACAGCTTGACCGCATTATCGGCAGAGACAAGGAGATAGCGCGCGTTATCCAGATACTCTCCCGAAGGACCAAGAACAATCCCTGCCTTATCGGTGAACCGGGTGTCGGCAAGACTGCTATTGCGGAGGGTATTGCCCAGAGGATCAACGAGGGCGATGTTCCGTTCAATCTTGCTGACAAGAAGGTCTATCTGCTCGACCTGACCGCGCTTGTTGCGGGAACTCAGTTCCGCGGACAGTTCGAGAGCCGTGTTAAGGGTCTTGTGGACGAAGTTAAGCGCGAGGGAAATATAATCCTCTTTATTGACGAGGTCCATAACCTTGTCGGCGCAGGAGACTCGGAAGGCTCTATGAACGCGGCAAATATCCTGAAACCGGCGCTTTCAAGAGGTGAGGTTCAGGTCATCGGCGCAACGACATTCGGCGAGTACCGCAAGTACATTGAAAAGGATTCCGCGCTCGAAAGACGTTTCCAGCCTGTTACGGTAGCAGAACCGACTATCGAGGACACGGTAAGCGTTCTTCTCGGTATCAAGAAATACTACGAGGACTACCATAAAGTCCACATTTCCGATTATCTCGTGAGAGTGTGCGCAGTCCTCTCCGAAAGATACATCACAGACCGCTTCCTCCCCGACAAGGCGATAGACCTTCTTGACGAGGGCTGTGCGAGAGCCTGCATACGCTCGCCCGAAATAGCACAGTACGACAAGCTGAAAAAGGAGATAACCGTTCTGGAGGGCGTTGAAAAGAGCATAACCGAGCAGGAGGAGATAGACTACAAGGCTCTTGCCGAGGTAAAGGGAAAGCTCATACACGCACGCGAGGACGAGGAGAAACTCCGCGAGACCGCAGAGAATGTTCAGGTCACAGAGGAGGACATAGCAAAGGTCGTTGAGCTTTGGACGGGTATCCCCGCAAGCAAGATAAAGGAGACAGAGTTCCTCAAAATAGCGCACCTTGAAGAAAACCTCAAAAAGCGCGTTCTCGGACAGGACGAGGCTGTTGAGCTTATCGCCAAGGCTATAAAGCGCACGAGAGTTCACCTCAACAAGCGCCGCAGACCTGCATCGTTTATTTTTGTAGGCCCTACAGGTGTCGGAAAGACCGAGCTGGTAAAGGCTCTTGCCGAGGAAATGTTTGATTCACCCGAGCCGCTTATCCGCCTTGATATGACCGAATACATGGAAAAGCACTCGGTTGCGAGAATGATCGGCTCGCCTCCCGGATATGTCGGATATGACGAGGCAGGACAGCTTACGGAGAAGGTTCGCCGCCGTCCGTATTCGGTAATTCTTTTTGACGAGATCGAAAAGGCTCACCCCGATGTCATGAATATTCTCATGCAGATACTTGACGAGGGCAAGGTGGACGATGCTCACGGCAGAACAGTAAACTTTGAGAATACCATTATCTGCATGACTTCCAACGCAGGTTCGACAGACAAGACCATGGGAGTAGGATTCAACAGAACTGCTGATGAGATCTCCAGGGATAAGGCAATGAAGGGTCTGAGAGACTTCCTCCGCCCCGAATTTATCAGCCGTATAGACGAGGTAGTTGTGTTCAGACAGCTTACAAAGGAGGACTTTGCAAGCATTGCGGCGCTCATGCTCGACGAGATGAAAGAGCCGCTGGCTGAAAAGAACATCAGCCTCTCATATACAAAGGAGGCTCTCGGCATTATTGCTGAGAAGTCCTACGGCAAGCCTTACGGTGCGCGTGATATACGCCGCGTTATCCGTCAGGAGGTCGAGGATAAGGTTGCCGAGATAATCATCGAACAGGCTTCACAGGTGGGCGAGATATGCATTTCTGCCGAAAACGGTGAAATTACCGTGACAGTCAAAAAGGAGAAGCCTGCGGATGAGGAGTAAGCTTTTTTCGCTCGTTCATGTTTGCAGGAGACGGCGGCGGTGACGGAGATATCGCAACATTTTATTTTCGTGTGCCCGATAACGCGCAGTCAGGCGCAGTTTACCCTATTGAGGTATATTATCGGGACGGCGACCTGTTTACGAATTCCGCAGCCAATGACAGCTGCCAGAAGTACGCTTTCAGCCACGCTGTAAACGGTTCGGTAACGATAGAGTAGCGGATATAAGAACTTGTTCTCATAGGATATTGCACACGTTTTTTGGGCAAATTTTGTCCCAGTATGCGTTAAAATGCTTACTATACGCAAGTATAGCAAGCATTTTTGCCTTGCTGCCGCCCAAATCATGCCTGAAGATCCGTCCATTGATCCTATGTAAACACGCTCCGACCTGTAAGTATAGATTCTAAGGAGGCAGATATATGCTTGAACTGAAGGGCATAAAAAAAGACTATTTAGCCGGTGAGAACACCGTTCACGCGTTAAAGGGCATTGACCTGAAATTCAGACAGTCCGAATTCGTTTCGATCCTGGGACAGTCGGGCTGCGGCAAAACGACCATGCTCAATATTATCGGCGGTCTTGACCAGTACACCGAGGGCGACCTCATCATCAACGGACGCTCGACCAAAGATTTCAAAGACCGCGACTGGGACGCTTACCGAAATCATTCCATCGGCTTTGTTTTTCAGAGCTACAACCTCATTCCTCACCAGACCGTTCTGCAGAATGTTGAGCTTGCGCTGACGCTGTCGGGCGTTTCAAAGTCCGAGAGAAAGCAGCGTGCGAAAAAGGCTCTTGAGGAGGTAGGTCTTGGCAATCAGCTCCACAAAAAGCCCTCAGAGATGTCGGGCGGACAGATGCAGCGTGTAGCTATCGCGCGAGCTATCGTTAACGATCCCGATATTATCCTCGCCGACGAACCGACCGGCGCTCTCGACAGCGCAACGAGCGTTCAGGTAATGGATATCCTCAAAAAAATCGCAGAAAACCGACTTGTCATCATGGTTACGCACAACCCCGAGCTTGCCGAGCAGTATTCCACGCGTATCGTCCGCATGACGGACGGACTGGTCAAGGAGGACTCCGCACCGCTTAGCGAAAAGGAGATCCAGATGGAAACAGTCCGCGACAAGACGGTTCAGGAAGCGGCAGACGACAAGCAGAAAAAGCCTTCTATGTCGTTTGCGACTTCGTTCGGACTCTCGCTCAAAAACCTCTTTACCAAAAAGGGAAGAACCATTCTCACATCGTTTGCGGGAAGTATCGGCATTATCGGGATCGCGCTTATCTACGCAGTCTCGCAGGGATTTCAGAATTATATCGACACAATTCAGGAGGAGACTCTCTCGTCCTATCCGCTGACTATCCAGCAGACCAACACCGACCTTTCCGCTATCATGGAGACTTTCATGAATATGCAGAACGGAGACGTTGACCACGGCAAGGACGCAGTTTACAAGCGTTCGGCGATATTCGAGATAGTCAATGCCTTCAACGATAAGGAAAAGAGTCAGAACGACCTGAGATCCTTCAAGGCTTACATTGAGGACGAGCGCAGCAAGGAGGACTCGCAGCTAAGCGGTGCTCTGAGCGGTATCCAGTACTCATACGACTACGATATGCTTGTTTACACCAAGAACGTGGACGGAGATATTATCATCTCCGACTCAGAGCAGCTCATGCAGAGCCTCATGGCGGAGGTAATGAACATAGATATCTCGGCAATGCAGAGTGCGAGTTCCTCGGGCATGATGGGAAATATGATGATGGGCGGAATGTCCGCGTCACTCTGGCAGGAAATGCTCTCGGGCGATGACGGAAAGCTTATAAGTCCGCTTATTGAAAAGCAGTATGACGTGGTTTACGGCTCAATGCCGAACAGCTATGACGAGATCGCGCTCGTTCTTGACGAAAACAACGAGCTTAACGACGTTGCGCTCTATGCCCTCGGACTGGAATCCAAGGAAGATATCAGTCAGATAATGGACGCGGCAATAAACGGCACAGTCCTTGAAGATAAGGGACAGACCGAGTGGTCTTATGAGGATATCTGCAATGCACAGTACAGGATAGTCCTCAATTCCGACTGCTACAGCTATGATGAGGCAACGGGACTTTACCACGACCTCAGAGACACGGATACGGGTCTCAGCTATCTCTATGACAACGGAATACCGCTCAGGGTAACGGGTATTATCCGTCCGAGCGAGGACGCAACTGCGCCCATGCTCACAGGCTCTATCGTGTACACAAAGGATCTGACAGAGTATATCATCGAGCACACTAAGGAGTCCGATGTAGTCTCTGCACAGCTTGAAAAGCCTGACACCGATGTTATTACGGGACTACCGTTCAAGTCGCAGAACGCAAGTCTCACCGATGAGGAAAAGGACAAGGAATTCCGCAGTTACATTGACTCTCTCAGCGAAACTGAAAAACTTGCGGCTTACACCCAGATAATTGCAACTCCGTCCGCAGCAGAGCTTGATACGCTTACCGAACAGGCTCTTGACGGCACGACCCGTGACGACATGGTTGCCGCAATGGTTCAGATGATGTCACAGCAGATGAACATGAGCGAGAGTGACGTTCAGGCATATCTTGACGGCATGAGCGATGAGGATATCACCAATGCCTATACCAATGCCGTTCAGGAGCAGGTCAAGGCACAGTACGCTCAGCAGGCTATGCAGTCGCTGGCGGAACTCGACCCTCAGCAGATGGCGGCAGGTCTTGACGCTCTCATGGAGTCCATGTCCACGGAGGATGGTGCGTACTATCATGACGAGATAATGCAGTTCTCCGATGCTACCTATGAGGAGAACCTCCGCAATATGGGATATGTTGATCTCTCTGAGCCTTCCGCGATAAATCTCTACGCTTCGTCATTTGAGAATAAGGACGTTATAGAGGACGTTATCTCTGACTATAACTCCGGCAAGGACGAACTTGCACAGATAAAGTATACCGATTATGTCGGACTTATGATGAGCAGTATTACTACGATCATCAACGCTATAACTTATGTGCTCATTGCGTTTGTCAGCATTTCCCTCATCGTTTCGTCTATCATGATAGGCGTAATAACGCTTATCTCGGTTCAGGAGCGTACAAAGGAGATAGGTATTCTCCGCGCGATAGGAGCTTCAAAGCGGAACGTAAGCAATATGTTCAACGCGGAAACGGTGCTGATAGGACTATCCTCGGGACTGCTCGGCGTATTGATCTCGTGGCTGTTTACGATACCGATAAATGCGGTAATAAACGCACTCACGGGAATCAACAACCTCAGAGCTGTTCTGCCGATCCCGGCGGCGGTTATATTGATAGTTATAAGCGTACTTCTCACGCTTATCTCGGGAATTATCCCGTCAAGAAGCGCTGCAAAGAAAGACCCCGTAGTGGCACTCAGAAGCGAATAAAAGAAAAAGGGTATCTGATAACTTTCAGATACCTTTTTTGTCAGAAAACATAAATGTTATAAAGGAACGCCCTCCCTTGCAGGGCGTTCCCTCTTAAAAAACAGTCCACCGGACTGTTTTTTAATTCACC
>UQEM01000134.1 GCA_900540005.1 uncultured Ruminococcus sp. | reverse complement strand
CTACGTAAAATTTATGCTCGAAAATCTGCATATTATCTTAGTGTCAACACTCCCTGAATCACTAAAAATAAAACCTGAGAAGAAACTGTGATCTTCTCAGGTTTTTTGTTGTTATGCTTTTTTGACGGGATGTCGGATCACTGTTTTCAGTTTTTCCGGAGCAACACGCCGTGCATCGGAGAGGTATATTTCGTGATGCAGTCTGGTGTCTGAAAAATCATTTTCATAGCCGTTTTCTGCGAGAAATTTGTCCATTAATTCGACAGTTGCGGGTTCGTCATCATACGAGCCGATGTGCATGATCTGAACGCATAAGCCTTCGTCTATCGTCAGAAATTCGGCTGATGAACAATCAAGCTTCTTCTTTTTTGAAGCAGTCTCAACTGCCCATTCAAAGTCATTTTTCTCTACAAAGTCAGGCAGGCGAATCACCGATATCCAGTTGAATGAATTCTTATCTGCGTAATTTACGCCGTTAACTCCGTCCTGCCACCAAAAACCTTCGAGCGGCGGAACAACATACTCGAAGAAACCATTGATTTTGTAGTTGGTTTTATAACTCATTTTCAGCGTATAGGCTATAGCGTAGAGAACGCCGATAGCCTGCTTGTAAGTTCCGTGTTCATCATTTGGATCGCCTTTGCCTCTTACAGCAATGTAATTTGCACGCGGAATTTCCACTATCTGCGGCTTATTCTTAGGCATATAGAATTCTTTGTACTCTTTTTTGAAATCAAAAGCCATAAACTTACCTTTCGCCGTTGATGTAATCTATAAGCTCTGCTTTTCCGTCTGCCATGGTGTAAGCATAATAGGTGAGAATGGTGGAAGCGTCCATCGCATTGATAACACCGTCTCCGTTGACATCGGCCGCAGCGATTTCAGCAGCACTGAGACCGCTTTCTTTATTGGCGAGTTCATTGGCGTAAGCTGTTAGTATAGCAGAGGCGTCGATCGAATTGATTTTTCCATTGTTATCGAGGTCGCCAAGCTTGCGGTCGCTGAGTGCGATGTAAATACTCTGCACATTGCTGCCGTTGGGACGTATATCGCGTATTCCGCCATCAGGAAGTCTGTACACGAGGTTTGTTATATTAGGCTGTTCGGTTTTGAAGTCTATTGCGTAACGGCCTGCATTTGCAGAAGTATCCACGCTGTAATCGAAAACAGCAAGCGGATATTTGCTGCTTTCTCCGTCAGTAGGAACAAGCGGTGTTGAAAGTACATTTGTGTAGGCTACCGACATGAGTTTATCCTCGGGATATGCTTTTGCCGTAAGGACATACGAAGCTGCAGAATTGTCATATGGATTTTTGAAACCTGCCTCCTCGGGAGTGTAGATGTTGGTAAGTTCAACGCCGTTTCCCTGCCATACCCATTTAGCGACTATCTGTCCCGTTAAATTCAGAGCGTCGTTGAAGTAAAGACGAATTTTTCCATCGATCGCGGACTTGCCGCTTACTTCGTTGAGGTTGATAAAGATAGTACGACCGCTTGGGAGAATGTGGATATCATCGTTATCCTCTGCACTGAAATAAAGTGTAGGGATATATGTGTGGGGATCTAATTCTGCCGCACCTGTGTTTATGGAAGATACTGCACTTAGCGTGAGAACGAGTGAAGAACAGAACGCGATAAATTTTTTCATAATAATCTCCTATCAGAGCAGCTCGCACATTCTGAGAACGATCTCAGCAACGCGTTTAGCTGCAATTTTTTCAAATTCATCGAATGACATAGCACCCTCATCGTCAGCGTTGTCCGAAATGCAGCGAACGCTTACAAAGGGGAGTTTGTTGAGGTATGCGCAGTGACCGATAGCTGCACTTTCCATGTCAACGGCATAGGGGTCGAACTTTGCGAGTATCTCCTGCTTAACATCGTTGCTGGAGATGAAAGCTTCGCCCGAAACGATCCTTCCGCGGAAACTCTTAACGCCGAACTCGCCGCAAACCTTTTCAGCAGTCTCGATGAGCTTTTCGTCAGCCTTGAAAATACCGCAGTATGGCGGATAATCATTAAGGAAATGGAGATCAAGGTCGTGGGCGAGTACCTCATTTGAAACAACGATATCGCACACTTTGACAGCGTGATTCATTCCGCCTGCGATACCTGTGTTGATAATGCAGTCGGGCTTGAAGTTGTCCGTCATGACCTGAGCGCAAAGAGCCGCGTTGACCTTGGCAATACCACAGCAGGCATTGATGATCTTCTTTCCGTCGCGCTCGTTTATGTAGAAATCAAAACCTGAAATGTTTCTGACTTCCGCATCGCCGAGAATTTTTCTTATGTCAGCAAGCTCGGAAGGCATTGCGCCGATAATTGCTATTGTATTCATATTTAATAGTAACTCCTTTATAATAAACTCGCCTTTATTATACCATAGAATTGACGAAAAAGCAACCGGACATAAAGAATTTACATTTTCTGGTGTGAAATCTGAAACACAATTGAAAAATCTGCTTGAAATTCATGAAACAATGTGGTATAATAATATAAAACCATTTCACAAAGGAGTGAAGCACAATGAATATTTCTGAATTTGCAGAGTACGCCGGTGTTTCAAAATCGGCGGTCAGCAGGTATTTCAATAACGGCTATCTGAGCGATGACAAGCGTGAACAGATAGAGAAAGCGATTGAGGAAACAGGCTATTCTCCAAGTTTTTCGGCTCGCGCGGTAAAGACTCGTGTTACTAAGCTTGTTGGAGTCATAATCCCGTCGCTTTCGAGCGAGAGCTGTGCCCGTATCACAAGCGGTATCAGCAGGATACTCAACGAGCAGGGGTATCAGATACTGCTTGCAAACACCTCCAACGATCACAACAAGGAGATAGAATATCTCGATTTATTCAGGCAAAACCGAGTAGACGGAGTCATTTTCCTCGCAACGATTTTTACGGAAACTCACCGCGCAGTCCTCAAAAAAATGCCGATCCCCGTTGTTATCGTGGGACAGCAGTATAAGGGATATAACTGCGTTTGCCATGATGATTTCGGAGCAGCTTATGCACTGACCTCCCTCATGCTGGAAAGGGGGGCGAAAAAGCCGGCATATATCGGCGTTACTGATGATGATAAAGCGGCAGGAGAGGCGAGACATCATGGCTTTCTCAAGGCACTTTCAGACAACGGCGTATCGCTTGACAAGCACCATATAGCCGCTGCGGAGTTCAGCATGGATTCGGGTTATAGCTGTGCGGCAAAGGTACTGTCAGCGCCTTCGCTTCCTGACTGCATTTTCTGCTCAACGGACAATATCGCCGCAGGAGCAATGCTTTACTGCCGCGAGAATAATATCAAAATTCCCGACAATATTATGATATGTGGAGTAGGCGACTCGAAAATCGGAGCAATAACTGCTGTTCCGCTTACATCGGCACGTCTGCACTATTATACGGCAGGAGCTGAAGCTGCGCAAATGCTTCTGAATGGGATAGCACGCAGCAGTGAAGTTCCGAAAATAATGAAACTTGACTATGAAATAGTGGAACGAGAATCGACAAAACGTGATACCTGATATGAAATGGTGTGAAACTTACAAGAAATACTTTTGAAATTTGGAGCAAATGTCATTGACAGCCTGTACATTCTATGATATAATAAGTTCAACAAATGAAATTGATTTCATAAATGATGTGAAACAAATATATCAGGAAAGAAGGACGTTATATGGATTACAGAAAAACTGCTCAGGAAATTCTTTCCGCGATCGGCGGCAAGGGTAATCTGGCAAGCGCAGCACATTGTGCGACAAGGCTCAGACTTGTTATTGCAGACAATGCAAAGGTGAAAAAATCCGTTCTCGAAAACATTGACGGAGTAAAGGGAGTGTTTGAGGCGGCAGGTCAGCTCCAGATAATCATCGGAACAGGTACGGTCAATAAGGTTTACGATGAATTTATCGATCTCGCGGGCGTTGAAGCAGCTTCCAAGGGACAGACTCTCATAACATTTGATAAGCAGTTGATCGCGTCAAAGGGCTATAAGACGATAACACCGGTAATTGTTACAAATTCATTCGAGTTTTCGGCAGTAAACCGCAAGGCGACAGGAGAAGTAACTCCAAAGAACGTACTTCTCGAACTTGTAAAGGAGTGATAATATGACATATATTGACGGTAAATGGCGGCAGGAGGTTCACCTCGAACCTCCGCATGGCTGGCTTAACGATCCTAACGGTCTCAGTTTTTTCGGCGGTTATTATCATGTATATTTCCAGTATTCTCCCGATAATGCCAATGGTGACGGAAGAAAGTGCTGGGGACACTACCGCAGTAAGGATCTTATTGACTGGGAGTTTACGGAAACGGTTCTTTTTCCTGATACTCCCGATGACAAAGACGGCGTTTATTCTGGCTCGGCAGTCGAGCATGACGGAATCCTCCATATTTTCTACACAGGAAATGTCAAGGAGGAGGGCGACCATGACTATATCACGTCAGGCAGGGGAGCGAATGTGATAAGCGTAACTACTGCTGACGGAGTTACAATGAGTGAGAAGCAGACACTTCTGCGAAACAGCGACTATCCCGATTTCTGTTCGTGCCATGTGCGCGATCCGAAAGTATGGCGCGAGGGTAATAAATGGAGAATGGTTCTTGGTGCGAGAACTCTCGATGATACAGGTTGTGTTCTTTTCTACTCATCAGACGATATGATAAGCTGGAAATACGATGGAAGCGACTGCATTGAAGATTTTGGATATATGTGGGAGTGCCCCGATGTGTTTGATGTCGGCGGTCACAGATATCTGAGCGTATCTCCGCAGGGCCTCCGGCACGGTGAAACCAAGTTCCAGAATGTCTATCAGTCCGGATATTTCAGATATGACGGTTCACTCAATGGCTTTACGGAGTGGGATTACGGTTTCGATTTCTATGCACCGCAGACGTTTGAAACTCCCGACGGACGCAGGATAATCATAGGCTGGATGGGAATCGGCGATATACCGTACACCAATCCCACTATAGATCTTGGATATCAGCATTGCCTGACAGTTCTGCGTGAAATTACAGCGGATGAAAACGGTGTCCTTATGCAGAATCCTATACGCGAACTTTCAGAACTGAGGGGTGCGAAAAAGTCTGTTTCCGACTGCGATGAAGTCAATATGGAACTTCCGTCAGAAATTATTGCAAAAGTCGGCGGAGAATTTTCAATTGAGATAAAAGACGTTCTCACTCTCAGTTGGGAGGACGGAATCTTTGAATTAAGATTTGACAATGACAAGGCAGGCGGCTTGCGAAAAGTCCGCAGGGCAGTTGTGCCTGAGTGCTGCGACCTGCGTATCATAGCGGACAAGAGTTCGCTTGAAATTTATCTCAATAACGGCAGGACGGTTTTGAGCACTCGTATGTATCCCGAAGGTGACAGCGTGGAAGTTGTTTTCCGCGGAATAAATGCTGAGATTTTCAAACTCAGAAAGCAGGAGGTGAAGTTTCTTGGAGAATAAAAAGCTGATCGCCATTGGTGAAGCGCTGATAGATTTTGTGCCGAAAGAAGTCGGCTGTTCATTCAGCGAAGTCAGCGCATTTTCCCCCAAAATAGGCGGAGCTCCCGCAAACGTGTGCGGAGCATTCACAAAGCTTGGCGGTGATTCAATGATGATAACCCAGCTCGGTGATGACCCGTTCGGACATAAAATTGCAGATGCGCTCACAGGTTACGGAATCGATACTTCGGCAGTAAATTTTACCAAAACAGCAAATACGGCATTGGCTTTCGTAAGCCTTGATGCCACCGCAAACAGAACATTCTCATTTTATCGCAGTCCCTCGGCAGATATGCTCATGTCTCCCGAAATGGTAAAAAAGGAGTGGTTTTCCGATGTATACGCCCTGCATTTTTGCAGTGTTTCTCTTGGAGATTTTCCCATGAAAGACGCTCACATAAGGGCAATTGAATATGCAGAAAAGGCCGGAGCAATAATAAGCTTTGACCCGAATCTCCGCTTTCCGCTTTGGGAGTCGAAAGAGAAACTTCACGACAGGGTGAATGAGTTTATTCCAAAGTGTGATATTCTGAAAATATCCGATGAGGAGCTTGAATTCATTACCGGTCAGGGTGAAATAGAAAAAGCCGTTCCCATACTTTTTGAGAAAGGCGTAAAACTTATAGTTTACACTTGCGGAAGCAGCGGAGCTTTCGCGTTTACCAAAAACGCCAAAGCATTTTCACCGTCCGAAAAAGTCAAGGCTGTGGATACAACAGGTGCAGGAGATGGATTTATCGGCTCTTTCCTGTGGAAACTCAGCACTTTCGGAGTGTCGGCTGGCGATATCCCGACACTTGACGGATCCGTCCTAAGAGAGTGCCTTGACTTTTCAAATAAATTCTGTGCAATAAGCGTTCAGTCAGAGGGCGCTATAGAATCTTACCCCGATATTTTAAATCTACAGTGAAAGGAAAAATTATCATGAAAGAATTTAGGGAGTGTTGACACTAAGATAATATGCAGATTTTCGAGCATAAATTTTAC
>UQEM01000133.1 GCA_900540005.1 uncultured Ruminococcus sp. | reverse complement strand
CTCGTGGGCTCGGAGATGTGTATAAGAGACAGATTATACCTCGTTTCAATTTTCAAGGAACTCATCTTTAAGCTTTGATGGAATCCCAACGTAAAACTGATTTTTTATTATTTCGTAATCTGCAATAATCATAAAAATAATAGTTAAAATTAGTAATATAATCGTAAACCATCCGCTATCATGTGATAAAGAATTTGTACTGTTTTCTAATCTTTGATTAAAAAATGATGCCAAATGGCTTTCTGTTACAATCTTTTTTTCAACCAGTATTTGAAGTATGCTCCGTAATGACGTAAAAGTATAGACTATAGTCATCGCTATAAAAGTAAGCGCTGAACTAAGTTTGCTTTTGGAATTAGGTGTGAAAATAGAAAGTAACTTTAACGAATTATCATATTTATATAATGATTTGCCGCCCTTTATTTTACAAGAAATGGCGAGATCATTATTCAAACCTGTATGTATTATTTGAACCACAACACCATCTTTGGATTCTATATAGTCAAAAGGAATAATAATTGTGTTTTCATCTTGTACATTCACACTAAACTTATTAGTTTCATCTGTAGCTGCTATTATACTAGCTTCCAAGATTTTCTTTTCTTTTGCTAGTGTAATTTTTATTTCTTTCGACTTAGCCATATCAGTAGTTTGCAAAACTTTGTTGCCACTATTCCAAATTGCAAATCGACTTACACATATATTATCAACTGAATCCCCATCATAGCAAAGTGAGAGTTTTTGATACTTGCTTTTTTTGTTCTGCACCAAAACAGTTGATTTTTGAGCGTACGATATTTCTTTCTTTTCTTTATTCTTTTGTTGGCAATATACTGCATATAAAAAAGATAATATAGTTATTACAGACAATACTCCCCATGCCCAAGGATTATTCATCAATTCTTTTATCATTACAATCCTCCCTCAAAAGCCTGTTTCAGAATGCTCTGTCTGAGAGCCTCGGCTTCCTGTAAAGCTGTATCTATTGTTTTTTCTATGCTGTCGCAGACGGACAAGCGGGATTCGATTTCTGCTACAACGCTACTTGCCATATCATCAGTGACGATAGGAACCCTTGAATCACGAATATCGTCTAAACCTAATCCAAGTTTGCCTGCACCACGTTTATTTTTCAAAAGCTCTTTTTGACCATAATCGCTTCTTAGATAGTATGCCATGAATTTGCCTTGATTTGGATTATTGAATCTTACCAAAGCAATATGTTGGTTTATATAGGCTTCATCAATATTATCTGGCACTAAAGCAATACTTCCAAGATCGGCTGTTATAGAAACTAAAACATCATTCGGCAGTAGTTTTGAACGCACACCTTCTGCTTTATCAGGTAATTCAACGAACTGAGTATCTTTAAAATCAATATCTATTCCTGTTCTTGTCAAATTACCGATTCTTACAAATTTAGCACCACTATTGCTATAATACTTTGCCCAGCCTCTTGAACCGCTCGTTACTAATGAAGACATATTTCTGATAATATTGTACTCATCAATGTGAGCAAACGCCTCTTTCAGCACCGCCTGCCGATAAACTTTCAGCTGTTCCTTAGTCTTTTTCAGCGTTTCAATACCGCTGTCAAGCTGAGAGAAAAGTTCCTCGATACGGGTGACTATGCGGTGTTGTTCTTCGAGGGGAGGGACAGGAACCATTATCTGCTTCATACTCGCTTGCGTCAACTTTAAACGTGTTGTTCCTGATACATAACCCTTGAAATTAAAGCTATTCAGGTAATAACAAAGAAATTTATTGCTTGTATGTGATTTCAGTATATGAGCATGATTATTAACCCATGTTTTTCCGTTAATGATATATGCTTTTTCAGCAAAAGCACTCAGAAAAGGAGCACCATCCTCACCTAATAATACATATTCACCGTCTGTTATATAATCATCAATATAGCCAACTTGTCCGGTAGCACCATAATATGGGAACAACTCTGATACAGATTTTCCTGCAATTCTTTCATTTCGTTCTTTGCTGTTAATCGGCTTACGTAAGTTGTCACATATTTCTGCAGCTTTGCTTAGTGGTAAGTATTCCCATGTTGATATCATTTATTTGCCTCACGCCACTTTCTTTCACATTCAACACATCTATCTGTATCAAAAAGTTGAATAAGTTTGTGATCTTTTCCCCAGCAGGTGGTACAATAGTGAATCTCCTGTTCATCATCTCTCAATGTGATATAAAAGTCTTTATGCCTTATTATTCTGCTTTCTAAATCGTTAGCTTTCTTGAGTTCTTCGTTTTCTTGAGTAAGTCTGACATTTTCGTTTATCAAATCAAGAGCTTGCTGAGTTAGGTCTATGATTTGCTGATTCAGTTCAAGATCGTTGTACTGTCTTACTATCTTGGAAATATTCTTTACTCCGTCGAGAATATTCATAATGCTCCTCCCTTATTCTTTTAGCATTTCTATTACAAACTATTTATATTATTAAATTCTGAACCTGAGCTTACATATATTGCATACGAGACAATCTCCTCCATTATAATACCTTTGCTGTAACTGAATAAGATGTTTTTCTTTTCCCTAACAAGTTGTGCAGTATTTCACAGATTCTGGATCATCCGAAATTGTTACAAACGGTTTGTTATACCTTTGGATTTTACTTTCTAAATCCCTATCTTTTTTTATTCAGCATTTTCTTCACGAAGTCGTGTGATCTCAGCTTGCATTTCTAAAGCCTGTGCTCCCAAGTCAAGGAGTTGTTTGTATAAATCGATATTATCGGCTTTCTGTGCTAATCCGATAGCGTCCTTTATTCCTTCATACAGTCCCATTATTATTCTCCTTTTTGAATGCTTCAGATTTCTCAATTTGTGCAATTATTTCTTCTTTTGAACGATAATCGTCTGGGAAGATATTATTAACTTCATAAAAAACAATTGGCATTGTCACTGTAGCAATAGTATTGTATTTACAATCAACAAAGTTTGTTATATTAAATCCGTTATAGTGCTCATTATCTTTAGGATCAATAATAAGCTGAAATCCAAATGGCGGAGCAACTATTTCACTCATTTCAATCATTGAACTGCCTAAAAAAATCAAACAGCTATAACCGTTGTATTTAATTATATTACCTTTATTAAAATACATTTGAATCCTGTATTTTTTCTTATCAAAATTATTTGACTCTTTATCAAGCACGAATTTCCGCATTTCATCAAGATAAGGCAAATCTCGATTAATTGAGCAAAACATGGAACAGATTTGCTTTATAATTCGTAAAGGGTATATTTCTTTAAAATCAACAATATCATGACTATCTGGAATATCACTCATTATCATAGCAACTGCCCTTTTAGCAAACTCAAGATAATCGTTTCCGTAGAAAGCTCCAGTATTGTTATTGCATTCTTGACACAATGAAAACAGCCCCATACCTTTTTGCTGATTTTCATATTTTATTCCTGAAGTATCCCACGGAAAACGATTATTCTTTTTAAAATACTCAGCACCTGAAACCGGCTTAGCAGGTTTAGAATTGTTTGCTGCTCTTGGAGGAATGTGCTCAAATGTCAATTTACACTCTTTCCCGCATAATGCGCATTTTCCTATACCTTCTTTTGGTAATGGCGGATTGTTGATAATCTCATCAATCATTATGCTACTAATACCTCATTCATTTCTATCAAAATTGCTTCATAACTATCCCCGAAAACCTCATAGAATCTGCCGAGACCGCCTTTATGGTCAAAGGGGTTGAGGTCAAGGTCACCGGGCTCAATGCTGAGAGAAGCTATGATATGGTCTTTTATAAGCCTGAGCCACTCCATTTGCTCCTCTGTGAAATGAACTGCACCTGCATTCCTGCGGAGAGTCCACTGCATGAAATTATAGTTGACCTTGTCCGCAAAAGGCTGCAAATTACCGGTATATCCCATTTCAAAGCGTATTATGGATATAAGATCAGTAAGCTGAGCCATTGTGCCTCGCTTTACCTTATCAGGCTTTTTTATGGCATAACAGTCCCACAGACGCTCAACTGTAATGCCCTTGCTTTTCAGCTTCTCATACAGTTTTTTCAGGCTTTCTATCGCCATGGGACGATTTTTGTAACTCTCGTTGTAAATGATACGAAGTGCAATTATCTCGTCCTTGTTTTCTTCTATAAACTCATGGAACGTCTGGATTGTCCTGTCAACGTTTTTCTCCTGCTCGGAGTCAAAGTCAGCAAATAGTACCGTGTCAAGGTTGACATTATCAATTATCTGCTCATGACTCCTGCGGATATTTTCGATAAAATCTCTTGTATCGGGATCATAGAAAGGCTTCACAGCTTCAGCAATCAATGCTTTCTGAGTTTCGTTAAGTTGTTCTTCATCAGGTTCAGTTGCCTGAAATATGTTGACCGCTGTTTGTTTTATTACCTCTTCGTCAAAGGCATTGAGGAGAGCTTCAGCGAGTGTACCTGCAGGTGTTCCGACATTCTCATCAAATTCCTTACGCTCGCCCGGAGTCATCTGACTGTTAAGGCGTACAAGACGGTTTGCAAGAGAAGTCAGCGTATCCTCGTCCTTTGCACCGAGTGCAACATTGAGCATAAGCTCCTTCATAGAAACAGTAGGCTTACGTTCAAGTGTTCTTGTTTCGGTTTTCTTGGACTTTGTAACACCAACAGCATCAACGATAACAAAATGATCCTTATTCTCAGTCGCAGACGGTGATACCTTTTGGAGATCGTCCTTGCCGAGAGTTCTCGTTCCACGACCTTTCATTTGCTCGAAATAGTTCTTACTGCGTACATCACGCATAAATATAAGACATTCAATAGGCTTGACATCGGTGCCTGTTGCAATCATATCAACGGTAACAGCTATTCTCGGATAGTAACTGTTTCTGAATTCTGCAAGAACAGTTTCAGGGTTGGAGGCTGAGTAGGTTACCTTTTTGCAAAATTCATTTCCCTCGCCAAACTCTTCACGAACTATCTGTATGATATCATCAGCGTGGCTGTCTGTTTTGGCGAATATCAAGGTCTTCGGAATTTCCTTACGCCTTGGAAACAGCTTTGTATACAAGTTCTCCTTAAATGTCTTGATAACAGTTCTTATCTGGCTTGGGTTTACGATATCACGGTCAAGCTGAGTCGGCTTATAGTCAACATCTTCATCAAGCTGCTTCCAGCGTTTTTCTCTTGACATACGATTGCGTGACTCAATAAGCTGCTTCATTATATGAGCACCATTTTTGCCAACATTGGTCTCAATAAGGAATATATCTTCGCCAACATTTACTCCGTCTATAATAGCTTGCTCTCGTGAATATTCACTTACAATATTCTGATTAAAATACGCAAATGTACGTTTATCCGGAGTTGCAGTAAGTCCAACTATAAATGCATCGAAGTATTCAAGCACCTGATTCCACACATTATAAATGGATCTGTGGCATTCATCAACAATTATGCAGTCGAAGAATTCAGGTGGATATTTCTCATTGTATACTACTTCTTTTGGAGACTTTCTTTCAAGTGAGGTTACTTCTTCAAGCGAAATCTCATCTATAGACTCATCAGTTTCTTCTCCGCTGAGAATGGAATACATTCTTTGGATTGTGCTGATGCATATCTGCACATCGGACGGTATGTATGAGCTTTTAAGCCTGCGAACACCGTAAATTTCTGAAAAAGAACGATTATCATCATTCGGACGATATGCAAGGAATTCACGTTCAGCTTGTTCACCAAGGCTCTTTGTATCAACCAGAAAGAGTATACGGTTCGTCTTGCCGAATTTAAGCATACGATAAGCGGCAGTTATAGCTGTGAAAGTTTTACCAGCACCTGTTGCCATCTGAACTAAAGCTCTTGGCTTGTTTTCTGCTAAAGACTGGTCCAGAGTTTTTATAGCAGTAATCTGACAATCTCGAAAGCCTGCGCCATCGAACTCTGGGAAATGTTTCATATTGTTTCTGATAGTGTCGTTTCTTCTTATAAGACTGGCTAATGTTTCTGGTCTATGGAATGAAAACACTGTCCGTGAACGGTATTTCTCATCGTTGTAGTCAGTAAAGCGAGTGAGCTTATCTGTAGCTTCATAAGCAAATCTTATCTTGTACTCGCACTTGATCCACTTAAATGTGCTGTTGGCATAACGAGAAGACTGTCCTTCGACAGTTGTTATATTCTCTCCTTCTTCACTTTTCTTAGCCTCAATTACTCCGACTGGTGTTCCGTTTACGAAAAGTGCGTAATCAACAGGACCAGTATCTGTCGGAAATTCGCGTACAGCGACGCCGACAGCAGCATTAGGATTTAATCTTTTAACATCTTGAATTGTCCAACCAGAAGTTAGTAGCTTTTCATCAATTATTTTTCTTGCTTTCTGTTCGGGCGTCATAATTTCTGCACTCCTTTACAAAATAATACAATTTACCAATTATAATTATAGCACAATTTGCTACAAATGTCAATTAAAATCTATAAACAGTCTTACAATAAAATATAAAAAAATTAAGGCAACACCGCACAATTGCCAAACGAGTAAAAATATGATATAATAGATATA
>UQEM01000132.1 GCA_900540005.1 uncultured Ruminococcus sp. | reverse complement strand
GTAAAATTTATGCTCGAAAATCTGCATATTATCTTAGTGTCAACACTCCCTAGTAGAAAAACAGCCGTCATGAGACGATTCGTCTGCGCATTCTGCCTTTATTACTTTATGAGGGGATAATACCGCGCCAAACAAATCGGACAGCTTTATGTGTCATTATCTTAATGAAGAACTGCGGAAAAGGCGGTTATTCAGGAACGGAGATAAAAATGTATAAAATAGTAACCAAAAAATGTCTTAACCCAACTATCACGCAAATGGAGATACACGCTCCGCTTGTTGCCGATAAGGCTAAGCCGGGACAGTTTATTATCCTGCGTGTTGACGAGGAGGGTGAGAGGATCCCACTTACGGTCGCAGGAACTGACCACGAAAACGGTACTGTCAAGATAATTTTTCAGATCGTCGGCAGAACTACAGAAAAGCTCAATCACAAGAATGAGGGCGAGTTTATTCAGGACTTTGCAGGCCCGCTTGGAGTTGCCACTCATACGGAGGGAATAAAGAAAGTGTGCGTTGTCGGCGGCGGTGTAGGCTGTGCGATAGCAATGCCGGTTGCGCAGGAGTTCCACCGTCTCGGAGCAGAGGTGACGAGTATAATAGGTTTCAGAAACAAGGATCTGCTCATACTTGAGGACGAATTCAGAGCTTGCTCGGACAGACTTACGGTCATGACCGATGACGGCTCATATGCACGACAGGGAAATGTAACTGTTCCGCTGAAAGAATACCTTGAAGCAGGTGAGAGATTCGACATGATAATCACTATCGGTCCGCTCATTATGATGAAGTTCGTTGTGGCGGCTGCAAAGCCTTTTGGAGTGCCCGTAACGGTTTCGATGAACCCTATCATGATAGACGGAACGGGAATGTGCGGCGGCTGTCGTCTTACATTGGATCAGGACGGCAAAAAGGTAACGAAATTTGCCTGCGTTGACGGTCCTGACTTCAACGGCTATGAGGTGGATTTTGACGAGGCGATGTCGCGCGGCAGGATCTACTATGAATACGAGCGTCGGGCACATGAAGATGTGTGCAATCTTTTCAAGGGGGTGCAGTAAATGCCAAAGCCTAATATGTCTCTTACCAAAAATGAAATGCCGACGCAGGAGCCTCAGATAAGAGCGCGTAATTTCAGCGAAGTAGCGCTCGGTTATTCGGAGGAAACTGCGGTCGATGAGGCGATGCGCTGCCTTAACTGCAAAAATATGCCATGTGTTTCGGGCTGTCCCGTAAATATTCATATCCCAGAATTTATCGAAAAGGTAAAGGAGGGCGATTTTGAAGCGGCTTATCAGATTATCAGCCGTACTTCAAGTCTGCCTGCGGTCTGCGGTAGAGTTTGTCCGCAGGAGACTCAATGTGAGTGCAAGTGCGTTCGCGGTATCAAGGGCGAGCCTGTTGGTATCGGCAGACTTGAACGTTTTGTTGCCGACTGGCACGCGGCACATTCCGATAAAGTTCCCGAAGCTCCGGCTTCAAATAATCACCGTGTAGCCGTTGTCGGCTCAGGCCCTTCAGGACTTACCTGTGCGGGAGATCTTGCTAAAAAGGGATACAAGGTAACTGTTTTTGAGGCGCTCCACACCGCAGGAGGAGTTCTTGTTTACGGGATCCCGGAGTTCAGACTTCCGAAGAAAATCGTTGCAAAGGAAGTTGAAAACCTCAAGGCTCTCGGCGTGGATATCGAGACAAACGTTATAATCGGCAAGACCCTCACTGTGGACGAGCTGTTTGACAGAGGATTCGAGGCTGTTTTCATCGGTTCGGGAGCAGGTCTGCCCAATTTCATGGGAATAGAGGGCGAGAGCCTAAAAGGCGTTTACTCTGCAAACGAGTTCCTGACGAGAAGCAACCTTATGAAAGCTTACCTTGATAAGCCTGAGACTCCCATTATGAAGGGCGGCAATGTTGCTGTTGTCGGCGGAGGAAATGTTGCCATGGACGCGGCAAGAACGGCTCTGCGTCTCGGTGCGGAGAATGTTTACATCGTTTACCGCCGCTCAATGGAGGAGCTTCCTGCGCGAAGGGAAGAAGTCGAACACGCTCAGGAGGAGGGAATAGATTTCCGACTTCTCAACAACCCTGTTGAAATTCTCGGCTACCATGATCCCGATGATCCGCGCGACCCGAAGAACGGTTTCGTAACGGGCATGAAGTGCATTAAAATGGAACTCGGTGAACCCGATGAAAGAGGCAGACGCCGTCCGATCCCCGTTGAAGGCAGCGAATTTGTCCTTGACGTTGACACGGTAATAATTGCTATCGGAACTTCACCCAATCCTCTTATCAAGAATACGACCAAGGGTCTTGAAGTCAACAGCCGCGGCGGAGTTATCGTCACAGAGGACGGGCTCACCTCACGCAAGGGCGTTTATGCAGGCGGTGACGTGGTTACGGGCGCGGCAACCGTAATTTCGGCAATGGGTGCAGGAAAGATCGCGGCAAAGGCAATAGATGAATATATTTCCGCTAAGGAGGAAGAATGAAAAAAGATTTCGATTTTACGGTAGTTGACGCTATTCTTGCAAAATATCCCCCAAAGGAGCTTTCAACGATAGCCGTTTTGCAGGATATACAGGAGCACTATCACTATCTCCCTGAGGAGATCTTCCCGTATGTTGCAAGAGCGCTCAATGTCGGCGAGGCAAGGCTGTACGGAGTTGCAACATTTTATGAGAACTTTTCGCTTGACCCGAAGGGCAAGTACGTTATACGCTGCTGTGACGGAACGGCTTGCCATGTAAGAGGTTCGCTTCCGATACTTAATAAGCTGCGCGAGGAACTCGGGCTCAGTGAGGCGAAAAAGACGACCGATGACCTTTTGTTTACGGTCGAGACCGTTTCGTGCCTTGGTGCGTGCGGCCTTGCACCTGTTCTGACGGTAAACGGAGAAACTTACCCTGCAATGACTCCGGAAAAGGCTGTCGGACTGCTCAACGAACTCAGAGAAAAGGAGGCCGGTGCGAATGAATAAGCTTAACTCAAGAGATGACCTGACGGCGCTGCGCGAGGTCTGTAGAAAGACGTTTGACGCCGAAAAGAAAAAGATACTCGTTTGCGGCGGCACAGGCTGTGTGGCAGGCGGTTCACTGAATATTTTTGACAGGCTGAGATCGCTCCTCGAAGCTAAAGGCATAAGCGCTGATGTTGAACTTGCCGATGAGCCGCACGAAGGTTCTGTGGGAATGAAAAAGAGCGGCTGTCACGGTTTCTGCGAAATGGGTCCGCTTGTCCGTATCGAGCCTCAGGGCTGGCTGTACACAAAGGTGAAAATTGACGACTGTGAGGAAATTGTTGAAAAAACCATTCTCGGCGGCGAAATGATAGAGCGGCTTGTTTACAGGCAGAATGACCAGCTTTATCCAAAGCAGGAGGAGATACCGTTTTATAAGAAGCAGACCCGTGTAGTCCTCGAATCATGTGGACACATCAATGCTTCATCAATACGCGAGTATATCGCTCTCGGCGGTTACAGTGCGCTGGAAAAGGCACTCTTTGATATGCAGCCTGACGAGATAATCAACGAAGTTTCCGAGTCCAATCTCCGCGGAAGAGGCGGCGGCGGATTCAAAGCAGGCAGAAAATGGGCGTCATGTGCCGTTCAGAAAGAAACTCCGCGGTATATCGTCTGTAACGGCGATGAAGGCGACCCGGGAGCGTTCATGGATCGCTCCGTCATGGAGGGAGATCCGCACAGACTTCTTGAGGGCATGATAATCGCAGGTATAGCTATCGGTTCTTCGGAGGGGTATATCTATGTCCGCGCGGAGTATCCGCTTGCGGTTGACCGTTTGCGTACTGCAATTGCTCAGGCTGAGGAGGTAGGTATTCTCGGCGACAACATTCTCGGCACGGATAAAAGCTTTCACATACATATAAACCGCGGAGCAGGCGCGTTTGTCTGCGGTGAAGGTTCGGCTCTCACAGCTTCTATCGAGGGCAAGCGAGGAATGCCGCGTGTCAAGCCGCCGAGAACGGTCGAGCACGGACTCTTTAATAAACCCACAAATCTCAACAATGTTGAAACTTATGCAAACGTTCCCATGATAATCACAAAGGGAGCGGAGTGGTACCGCTCGATCGGGCCTGAGAACAGTCCCGGAACAAAGGCTTTCGCGCTCACGGGTACTATCAGAAATACCGGACTGATAGAAGTTCCTATGGGAACTACTCTGCGCGAGGTCATTTTCGATATCGGCGGCGGAATGAAGGGCGGCACAAAGTTCAAGGCGGTACAGATAGGAGGCCCTTCGGGCGGCTGTCTTACGGAGAACGAGCTTGATATACCGCTTGATTTTGATTCGCTGAAAAAGGTTAACGCGATGATAGGCTCGGGCGGACTCGTTGTAATGGACGACAAGACCTGTATGGTCGAAATTGCACGATTTTTCATGAATTTCACCCAGAATGAATCGTGCGGAAAGTGCGTTCCGTGCCGCGAGGGTACAAAGCGTATGCTTGAAATACTCGAAAGAATAACCGAGGGCAACGGCCGTGACGGCGATATCGAACTTCTCGAAGAACTTGCCGACACTATCTCAAATACTGCCTTGTGCGGACTCGGCAAAACAGCTCCGTCACCCGTTATTTCTACGATAAAGAATTTCCGTGAGGAGTACGAGGCGCATATTTACCAAAAGCGCTGTCCCGCAGGAGCTTGCAGCAAGCTAAAGCGCTTTGTAATTGATCCTGAAAAGTGCAAAGGCTGCTCAAAGTGCGCGAGAAACTGCCCTGTGAACGCGATCAGCGGAAAGATAAAGTCGCCCTATGTGATAGATCAGGACAAGTGTATCAACTGCGGCGCTTGCGTGACCAACTGCGCATTCGGTGCAGTAACTGAGGAGGTTTAAAATGCAGTTAGAGAATTTTATCGAAATAGACGGCATCCCAGTTAAGATCGAGGGTGAAAGGAATCTCCTTGAAGTTATCAGCAAGAGCGGAGTAAAACTCCCTGTTTTCTGCTATCATTCGGATCTGTCCATTTACGGCGCTTGCCGTATGTGCATGGTCGAGGACGAAAAGGGCAGAATGATGGCGGCGTGTTCGACAGTTCCGCGAGCAGGAATGATAATCAGGACTAATACGAGCAGACTGCGCAAATACCGCAAGAGTATCCTTGAACTGCTGCTCGCGAGCCATTGCCGTGACTGCACGACCTGTCAGCACAGCGGTAGCTGTACGCTTCAGGAGCTTGCTGTTCAGTTCGGCATTACATCGGTTCGTTTTGACAATGACAAGACAGAGCCGGTTATAGACAGATCTTCACCAAGCATTATCCGCGATTCGAGCAAGTGTATCCTCTGCGGCGACTGTGTTCGTGAGTGCAATGAGATACAGAATGTCGGAGCGATCGATTTTGCGCACAGAGGTTCAAAGGCTGTTATAAGTACGGCATTCAATAAGCCGATAGCTGAGTCTCTCTGCGTAAACTGCGGACAATGTGCGGCGGCCTGTCCGACGGGAGCGATTGTCGTAAAGGACGATACTGAAAAGGTTCTTGATATGATAGACGCTACTGACGTATTTGTTACCTGCGAGATAGCTCCCGCAGTCCGTGTCGGAATCGGACAGGAGCTTGGTCTTGATGTAGGCGAAAATACAATGGGCAAGATAGTGGCGGTTCTTCACCGTCTCGGAGTTGACAAGGTATTTGATACCGCTACGGGTGCAGACCTTACGGTAATGGAGGAGGCGGCTGAGTTTGTTGACCGTCTCGAAAACGGCGGCGTGCTTCCGCTTATGACTTCCTGCTGTCCGTCATGGGTAAGCTTTGTTGAGAAGAAGTATCCCGAAATATTGCCGAATATTTCCACCTGCCGCTCGCCGATGAGTATGTTCTCGGCGGTGGTAAAGGAATACTACAGCGATAAGCTTCCTGAAGGAAAGACAAAGCATTATCACTTTGCGCTCATGCCTTGTACGGCGAAGAAGTACGAGGCTAAGCGTGACGAGTTCTCGGGTGTTACCGATGATGTCATCACGACGCAGGAACTTATCAAGATAATCAAGGAATCGGGTATCATGTTCCACGAAATAGAGGCTGAATCGGTAGATATGCCCTTCGGAACAGCTTCCGGCGCAGGAGTTATATTCGGCGTTACAGGCGGAGTTACCGAGGCTGTGCTCAGAAAGGTCGCAAATACCAATTCGCGTAAAACTCTCGCTCAGATCGAGTACACGGGAGTGCGCGGCATGGATGATGTCAAGGAGGCGTATATCCCTTACGGCGAGCGCACGCTCCATATCGCGATAGTAAGCGGACTTGCAAATGCAAGCCGTATCGCCGAGGGTGTAATGAACGGGGAACTTGACTATGATCTTGTGGAAGTAATGGCTTGCCGCGGAGGCTGTATCAGCGGAGCAGGTCAGCCGTATATTTCGCACCGTCACCGCGAAAAGCGCGGAGAAGGACTTTACCGTTCCGATAAGGAAAGCTCGGTCAAATGCTCGCAGGATAATCACATTACCAACAGTCTTTATGACGGAGTGCTCAGGGACAGAGTCCATGAAATGCTCCATGTAAATTATATTAGAGAGTGTTGACACTAAGATAATATGCAGATTTTCGAGCATAAATTTTACG
>UQEM01000131.1 GCA_900540005.1 uncultured Ruminococcus sp. | reverse complement strand
CTCTGCCTTTGGAATCCGCTAAAGGGTTATCAACCCTTTAGAATCCCATTATTTACGCATCAATAATGATAAGTGCTACGCTTTTTTACAATAAAGATTATCGTAATTATCGCCGAGAGTATCTCCGCGAGAACGACAGATGCCCATATTCCGTCAATATGGAACAGGAGCGGAAGTGTGAGCACGATAACCGCCTGAAACACAAGTGTTCGCAAAAAAGAGATGAGCGCGGATATAAGACCGTTATTAAGCGCGGTGAAGAATCCCGAGCCGAAAATCGAAATTCCCGAGAACAGGAATGAGAACGAATAGATAAGGAATCCCCTCTTTGTGAGCGCGAGCAGATCTGCATCATAGCTGACGAAAATTTTAGCAACAGTGCCGCCGAGCAGTTCCGCCGCCGAGAACATTATTATGGCGAATACTGCAATTATGCGGTAGCTTTTGCCGAGAATGCTCTTTATTTCGCCGCTGTTTCCCGCACCGTAGTGATAGCTTATGACGGGAGCTGTTCCGACCGAGTAGCCGATAAATGCGGACAGGAACGCAAAGTTTACATACATGAGCACGCCATAAGCCGCAACTCCGTCATTGCCTGCATATCTGATGAGCTGTCTGTTGTAGAGCATACCCAAGAGCGACATGGAGATATTCGACATAAGCTCTGACGAACCGTTTATACAGGCGTTCAGGATAGTACGCTTGCTGAATTTTGTGCGTTTGAGCCGCAGAGTGCTGGAGTTTTCCCTGCCGAAGTAAATGAGCGGGATAACACCGCCGATGAACTGGCTCATTGCTGTTGCAGCGGCAGCTCCGACAAGTCCGAGTGAAAATACCTTTATAAGCAGGAAATCGAGCACCATATTCGTGACACCGGACACCACCGTTGTGGTAAGTCCGAGCTGCGGCTTTCCTGCCGCGATGAAAAAGCTCTGGAACTCATACTGCAATATATAGAACGGAAGGGCGATAAGGATAACGCGCCCGTATACCACGCAATGCTCAAGTATCTCGCTGTCAGCTCCGAGCAGAACTGCTGTCGGACGTATCAGAATGATCCCGAGCACGGAGATGATGATTCCGCAGACCGCCGAAGTGTAAACAAAGAGCGAAAACTGCTCCTTGGCTTTTTCGGGCTTGTTCTCGCCCATGGTTTTCGCGACAATGGCGCTTCCGCCCGTGCCGAACATAAATCCTATCGCGCCGAGTATCATCAGAAACGGCATGATGAAGTTGACCGCCGTGAACTGCGACTTTCCCACGAAGTTTGATACAAAAAAGCCGTCCACAACTACGTATATCGATGTAAATACCATCATAATGATCGACGGGAAGGTGAACCGCAGAAGTTTTCCGTATGTGAAGCTGTCCGAAATCTGTATTTTCATTTTTACCTCCTTTTTTCCTATTTAAATATGAAGTGAGGCGAGTAATGGTTATTATAGTATATATTTCGCCGAATGTCAAGCACAATGCGCAGAACTGCGGTTTTATCCGAATAAAGCGTCTGATGCGGCGCTAAATTGAACATAAGGCAGCAAAATGCACGGTAAAATTTGTTAAAAGTGCTGAATTTGCATAAAACCCTTGACAAAGCGTTATAATAGTGATAAATTATAATTAGCACTCGGGGATAGAGAGTGCTAAAAGCAGGAAAGGTTGTGAGGACATGGACGACAGAAAGTTGAAAATACTTGCCGCTGTCGTTGACGAATATGTCAGAACGGGCGAACCCGTAGGGTCTAAGGCTATTTCAAAGCTTGACAACATCAACGTTTCTGCGGCGACTATCCGAAATGACATGGCTGCGCTTGAGCAGCTCGGCTATCTCGAACAGCCGCACACATCGGCAGGAAGGATCCCGACATTCGCAGGCTATCGCCTTTATATTGACGAACTGATGACGCTCCCGTCGCTGAGCGATGAGGAAAAAAGCCGTCTGGACAATATGCTCGGCGATAAGAATACTCCGGAGGAGCTGCTCGTGCAGAACGCTGCGACCGCTCTTACAGAGATAACACAGTGCGCGGCGGTAGTTACAAACTCCGTCCCGAGATTCTCGGTAATATCAAAGGTCGAAGTTATACCGACAGGCAAACGCCTTTATGTGATACTGCTGATAACCTCAAACGGAAGCATCAAGAACAAGGCTTGCAGACTGGAATTCGACCTGAATAATGAACAGCTTGAATTCTTTACACATTATATAGAGGAGAACCTGAACGGCGTCTCGGTCGATGAGCTTTCAGAAGAAATGTTCAATAACATGGTCGCGGCAGTAAGCGCGTATATGATCTCGCTGTCGCCGCTCATCAAGGGAATATGTGAACTGTCAGAAGATCTGCGCAAGCAGGAACTTACCGTGAGCGGCGGCGAAAAGCTGCTCTCATGTGACGAGCTTGACAAAATGGAAGTCGTGCGGTTCATGGAACACAAGGACAACCTCACCGATATGCTCGAAGATACTTTCAGCGGCATTCAGGTAAAGTTCGGCTCTGAAAACAACAGCTTCGCAATAGGCAATTCAAGCCTTATCGTCTCCAAGTACCGTAAAAACGGCGAGGAGGCAGGCTCGCTCGGAGTTATAGGGCCGATGAGGGTCAACTATAAAAAGATAATCCCCTACGTCGATTACCTCACACAAAAGATCTCGTATCTTATGTCGGGTGACGGCGATGACATAACAACCGGCTCGGACGGTAGTCCGGGAACGTAGGAAAGGAGATACAGCAATGGGCGATACAGAGAATATAAAAGATAATCTCGGCGAAGAAGAAGCCGCTGAGAAGGACACTGAAACAACAGCCGATGAAAAGGCTGAGACTGCCGGCAAAAGTTCATCAGACGATGATGAGGCTGACGCTGCCGCAGAGTACAACGATACGGCTTCTGAATATGCCGATATGGAGGAGGCTCTTGCAGAGGCAAACGACAAGTATGTAAGATTGTTTGCCGAGTATGACAACTACCGCAAGAGAACAGCCAAGGAAAAGGCTGAAACATATCAGAATGCATCTGCAAAGTGCATTGAGGAGCTTTTACCCGTTATCGACAGCTTTGAGCGTTCGCTTGAGGCAGAGTGCGCGGACGGAAACTTCAAAAACGGTATGCAGATGATATTCAATCAGATATCAGGATTCCTTGACAAAATGAATGTCAAGGCTATCGAGGCTCTCGGTGAAGAGTTCGACCCCAATTTTCACAACGCCATTCAGCAGCTTGACGGTACTGACTACGCCTCAAACCACGTTTGTCAGGTTTTCCAGAAAGGCTATATGCTTGGCGATAAACTTATAAGACCCGCAATGGTTGCGGTTGCTCTTTGATCAAAACATCAGTTCACAGCGTAAGGCTGTGGATCTAATATGGAGGTATTTATCATGGGAAAAATTATTGGTATTGACTTAGGTACAACAAATTCGTGCGTAGCTGTTATGGAGGGCGGTAACGCTGTAGTTATCCCCAACAGCGAGGGCGCAAGAACAACTCCCTCCGTTGTTGCTTTCACAAACAATGGCGAGCGTCTCGTTGGTCAGGTTGCCAAGAGACAGGCTATCACAAACCACGACAGAACAGTTTCTTCTATCAAGAGACACATGGGTTCTGATTATAAGGTCACTATTGACGATAAGAAGTACACTCCTCAGGAGATCTCGGCTATGATCCTCCAGAAGCTCAAGGCTGATGCAGAAGCTTATCTCGGCGAGCCTGTAACAGAGGCTGTTATCACAGTTCCTGCTTACTTCACAGACGCTCAGAGACAGGCTACTAAGGACGCAGGTCAGATCGCAGGCCTTACTGTTAAGCGTATCATCAATGAGCCTACAGCAGCAGCTCTTTCTTACGGTATCGACAAGGAAGAGGAGCAGACCGTTATGGTTTACGACCTCGGCGGCGGTACATTCGATGTTTCTATCATTGAAATGGGCGAAGATGTTCAGCAGGTTCTCGCTACAGCCGGTAACAACCGTCTCGGCGGCGATGACTTCGACCAGCGCATAATCAACTGGATCGTTGACGAATTCAAGAAGGCTGAGGGAATCGACCTCTCAACAGACAAGATGGCTGCTCAGAGACTCAAGGACGCTGCTGAAAAGTCCAAGATCGAGCTTTCATCAACAACAACTTCAAATATCAACATTCCTTTCATCACAGTAGATGCAACAGGTACTCCTAAGCACCTTGACCTTACTCTTTCACAGGCTAAGTTCAACGAACTCACTGCTGACCTCGTAGAGGCTACAATGGGCCCTGTAAGACAGGCTCTCAGCGACAGCGGACTCCAGATCTCCGAGATCAACAAAGTCCTCATGGTCGGCGGTTCTTCAAGAATCCCCGCTGTTCAGGAAGCTGTTAAGAAGCTTATCGGCAAGGATCCCTTCAAGGGCATCAACCCTGATGAGTGCGTAGCTCTCGGTGCTGCATATCAGGGCGGCGTTCTCGGCGGCGACGTTAAGAACGGTCTGCTCCTCCTTGATGTAACTCCCCTTTCACTCGGTATCGAGACAGCAGGCGGCGTTTGCACAAGAATGATCGAGAGAAACACAACAATTCCTACAAAGAAGTCACAGGTATTCTCAACCTACGCTGACAATCAGCCGGCTGTTGATATCAATGTTCTTCAGGGTGAGCGTGAATTTGCAAGAGACAACAAGCAGCTCGGCACATTCCGTCTTGACGGCATTGCTCCTGCTCCGAGAGGAATCCCCCAGATCGAGGTTACTTTCGATATCGACCAGAACGGTATCGTTCATGTTTCCGCTAAGGATCTCGGCACAGGCAAGGAGCAGAACATCACTATCACTTCTTCCACAAATATGTCCAAGGACGATATCGACAAGGCTGTAAAGGAAGCTGAGCAGTACGCTGCTGAGGATAAGAAGCGCAGAGAAGAAGTTGACAACAAGAACGAAGCTGAAAACCTCGTATTCCAGTGCGAAAAGGCTCTGGGCGACTTCGGCGACAAGGTCTCTGCTGACGAAAAGTCAAATATCGAGTCCAAGTGCACAGCTCTCAAGGCTGCTATCGAGGCTAACAACGGCGACGAGATCAAGACCCTCAAGGAGGATCTCCAGAAGGCATTCTATGACCTCTCTGCAAAGATCTACCAGCAGGCTAATCCCAACGGCGGCGCAGAGGGAATCGACCCCTCACAGTTCGCTAACATGGGCGGCGGAGCTTCTGCTGACAACAATAACGGCGGCTCAAACGACGACGGTGTTGTTGATGCAGACTTTACCGAGGTTTGATCTTAAACAATAAAACAGCATATTTTAGGGCGAAATCCGTTTCGCCCTAAAAGTGTATATATATTTGGAGAAATTTATGGCTGAAAAAAGAGATTATTATGAAGTCCTCGGTATCCAGAAGGGCGCAACTGAGGAAGAAATAAAAAAGGCTTACAGAAAAAAAGCAAGAGAATGTCACCCCGATCTGCACCCCGATGATCCCTCCTATGTTGAAAAATTTCAGGAGATAAATGAGGCTAACGAGGTTCTTTCCGACCCGCAGAAACGTGCACGCTATGACCAGTTCGGTCATGCAGGCGTTGACCCGAACTACGGCGGCGGCGAGGGCATGGACGGATTCGGCGGCTTCAACGACATGGGCGATATTCTTGAGAATATTTTCGGCGGATTCGGTTTCGGCGGCGGTTCAAGACGCTCCTCCGCAAATGCTCCCAAGAGAGGCGCTGATATCCGCGAGGCTCTCAATATAAGCTTCATGGAATCCTGCACGGGCGTTAAGCGCGAGATCAAGATAAACCGTCTCTGTGTCTGCGATTCGTGCAAGGGCAGCGGAGCAACAGCAGGTACTTCCGCTGAGATATGTCCCGACTGTCAGGGCAGAGGTCAGGTCAAGACCACGCAGAGAACTCCTTTCGGAGCTATCTCCTCGGCTAAGACCTGTCCGCACTGTAACGGCAAGGGCAAGATCATCACAAATCCCTGCCCCAAGTGCCGCGGCGTAGGCAGAGTAAGAGTTCAGAAAACCGTAAGCGTAGACATTCCGGCAGGTATAGATGACGGACAGACACTCCGTATCAGCGGTCAGGGTGACTGCGGCGTAAACAACGGTCCTAACGGCGATCTCCTCATCGTTATCGGCGTTAAGTCTCACCCGATCTTCAGACGCGAGGGCTATGATATCCACTGCGATATCCCTGTTACTTATGCCGAGGCTGTTCTCGGTGCGGAGATAACTGTTCCCACTATCGACGGCGACGTCAAGTACACTATCAGTGAGGGTACTGAAACAGGTACTGTATTCCGCCTCAAGGGCAAGGGCGTAAAGCGCCTCAACCGAGCAGACCGCGGCAATCAGTACGTTAAGATATATGTAGAAGTTCCTAAGGGACTCAACAAGAAGCAGAAGGATCTGCTCAAAGAATTTGAAGCCTCGCTCAACGACAAAAACTATACCAAGCGTCAGAGTTTCTTTGACAAACTGAAAAGGAAACTTGATTTCTGAGTCGCTGTAATACGGCTTTGGATCGCGCGTATAATGACCTCCTTATTGCAGATAATACTGCAATAGGAGGTTTTATTTATGATAGAACGAGACACTATAAGACTGCTGCGCGAGTGCGACGCGGGCGTAAAAATGGGCGTTACGGCGATCAACGATGTTATGGAGAGCGTGAAAGATCCCGAGCTGAAAAACTCGCTCGATAAAAGCATGAACGAAAACCGCGAGCTTGCCCACGAACTGCAAAAGGCTCTCGCCGACTACAACGACCGCGGCAAAGATCCGGATC
>UQEM01000130.1 GCA_900540005.1 uncultured Ruminococcus sp. | reverse complement strand
CGAGATGACGTCGAGTCTCGTGGGCTCGGAGATGTGTATAAGAGACAGGTCAAACCCTTTTCATTTTTTATGCAGAATTTATCATAAAGGCATGAAATGCTCTCATAATCATTTTTGCTGTAATAATTTATCAGTTCTTCAAGCGCGCGCGACTTCATGACAGCATTATCCGAGTCATCAAGGATACCAAATCCCGAAGTTATACCCTGATCTGTTATATTATCGCGTATAAGCTCAAAGCAGAACGAGTTAATTGTACTGATAACGGCATTCTGTAAGAGAACCTGCTGTTTCAAAAGGTGTGCGTCCGCCGGAGAATCGTTTATGAGTTCACGCAGCTTTGAGTCAAGACGCTTTTTCAATTCAGCCGCCGCATCATTTGTAAATGTTACGACAATTATTCTGTCAGCTCTTATTCCCGATCGAGGGTCTGCAAGAAGTCTTACCAGTCTCTCGGTAAGAACCGCGGTCTTGCCGCTGCCTGCCGCTGCCGAGACTATCAATGATGAACCGTCTGCATTTATGGCATTTTCCTGCTGGCTTGTCCATTTCATGTTTACTCGTCCTCCTTTTTCTCAAATTTATTTGAAAGTATCTCTTTCGCTCTTTCGATACTTGCCTCGTCAGGTTCGCGGAACTCCTTTATCGAGCCACTGTCGCAGATATTCTTGTAATCACAATATTCACACGGGTCAGACTTGGCCGTTTTAAGCGGTTTGGCTTCGATTTCTCCGCGAAGAAGTCTTTCAGCCATTTCAATTAGTTTGCTGTAGGTGAACTCACGGAGAAGCTCCATTGCGCTGCGTGAAACACATGAAGATTTTCCGTCTATTTCCCCGTCCTTACCAAGTTTCGCGGGAATGTAAACTCCTGCCATATCATGCTCCATTGCACTGATAACTTCCCTGTCCCCAAGCACAAGTCCGCTCGTTTTCAAAGAACTGTTTACTGCGCTGCTGTTCACGGAATCTACCCTGTGCTGTTCAAGCTTTATGTCAGATATTTTTATCGGCGAATAGAGAACTCCTGCCGGCTGACAACCCTCATAAGCTCCGCCTCTGCCTACACAGGCAAAGAGATACAGAAGCATCTGCATATTCACGCCGCTTGCAAGAGTTTCCGCTGTTATATCCTTGCGGCTGCTCTTGTAATCAACTATGCGCAGGTATTTTTCGCCGCCGACTGTGCAAAGGTCAGCGCGGTCTACGACTCCGCCAAAAGTAAGCGTATATCCGTCACCGAAACTCAGGTCAATGCTGTGTTTTCCGCGAAGATCAAGCTCGAACGAATGCGGTGTGAAGTCCGAGACCATAAGTGACTGTTTCGTGTGCATAAAAACCTCTGTCAGCCGCTCAGTAAGCTTGCTGAAAATAAGGTCAAACTTAGCATCTTTTCCGAAACCGTCCGCAATTACCCTGCTGCGGTAATCATTTGCCCTTTTTGAAACTTCACCGCTTATCTGCTCGTAAGTCATGTCTATGAAACTGCTCTTGCTGCGTGAGCCAAGAACTCCGCAAAAGCACTCATGAGTAAGTTCACCTGCTATCCTCGCATCAAGTTCCATTGTTTCCGTACTTTGCAGGCGCAGGCACTTGTCGCAGAAATACTTGAACCTGCACAGGTTGTACTCCTCAAGCCCGGTAGACGAGAGCCTCAGCGGTGTGAAACTTTGGAGCTTCTCCATGATTTCTTTATCTATGCGGTAATTATGCCTGAAGTCCGAACGGCTCAGCACATACGATACCCTGCGCTTATAATCGGGATCACTCATCAGCATTTTCTCTATTGCAGCGACAGACGGCGAAAGATCGCGGCGGTTCTGCATATAGTGATAAAAGGCAGAGTGCATGGTCACAGCATAGTAATGCGGTGCAATTTCCGACTCGGCAGTTCTTATGTCATTTCTGCCGAACATTTTAATGATCTGGTCAATTATCTGCGCAGGATAGCGTGCCTGTCCCGAAAGGTCGGAAAGCGGATATGTTATGTAGAGTTTCTGCGAGGCTGCCGAAAGCGACTTATACACCACAAGCCTTTCCGCAGCTATCATTTCAGCAAGCGGTGTTGAGATTTTCAGTCCGCTATCGGCAAGCTTTTGCTTATCCGCCTCCGAGAAAAGTCCGTAGAGACTGATATGGTTCGGGAAAGCTCCGTCATTAGCTCCGAGAACGAAAACAACTTTAGGAGCGTTGAGCCTTGCCGTCCTTGCGGAAGCAGCCGTTACTTCATCAAGAGTCTGCGGAGGGAGCGAGTAAGTTATCTTTCCTATCATCGACTTAATGAGACGTGCTGCTTCGCCAAATTGTATCTCACGCTCGCCGAGAGTCTCATAAATGCTGTCAAGTATATCTATGAGACAGCCCCACAGACGTTTAAGTTCCGCAGCCTCGTAGTCGCGATCATCTTTGATAAGCTCGCCCATAAGGCGGTTTATACGCAGCTCGGCGTGACTGCTCTCCATATAGTCATAAAGGAGAGTGCATATCTCTGAGGCCTTTTTTGCCTTGCGAAGATCCTTTTTCAGCTTTACAAGCGGATCAATTATCTCTGCACGAAGCTCCTCTATACGGCCAAGCTGCTTGTCGTCTGCTGTGAATCGGCTCAGCCACACATCACCGTCAACGCTCCACTTGCAGCAGTAATTTTCAAGGAGCGAAATATCCGCGAGGGTAATATCGGGGATCCCGCATTTGAGAAAACGCATAATACTTTCCGTGCGGAACTTGCCCGAGGTAAGAATACTCAGCAATGACGTAAAATAAACCATGACCGCAGCGTGAGTAACTGACTTCTCAACGCTTAAAAAGTACGGGATATCATATCTCTCAAACGCCGCCGAAAGGACTCCCGAATACTCGGAGATGTCGTTCGATATTACTGCAATGTTCCTGTAATGCAGCGAACTGTCATTATAAATCAGCCTTTTTATCGTGGCGCAAATGTATTCAGCCTCGCTATACATATCCTTTGCCTCAAAAATATGTATATTTTCGGGTTCAGGAGCATTCTTCGGCTCGTATGGGAGATTCCGCATTATCCTGCCGCTCAAATAAGCGAGGTCATCGCTCGCAAACCTGTGGCTGCGCTTGCAGAATGTGGACTTATAGTCCTTGTGGAGTTCGCGGCAAATGTCCTTTATCCTGCGGCAAGTGCTGTTTACAGTCTCAAACAGCGTGAACTCGCCTGCGTTTTCGTCGTCCGTTCTCAGGGCTATGCAGACATTATCCGCACTTGAAACAATTACCTCTATCATTTCAAGCTGATCGGCAGTAAAGCTTTCAAACTCGTCAATATAGACCGTCATGCCTTTGAAATAATCGTTTTTGTTTGCTGCGGCAGCCGCCTCGCGAACATTCTGCAAATTGTCGCGGTATCCGTATTCGCTCATAAGCCGCTGATACTCATCGTATATCTGCGCAATATCATGAGTTTTATCGCGTAGTCTGTCATCGAACAATAGCATCTTTGACGTAAGCTCATCGGGAGTTACTCCCGAACGCTTCATTTCGTTTATGAGTGAAAGCGTTTCCTCCGCAAAGCCGTTCTGACCGCTTCTCCTAAGAAAATAGGTAAGTCCGCCCGGACGGCTCTTAACTTCCGAAATAGCCTGATATATCATTATCATTCGCGCCATGTCGTCTGCATATCCGCTGCGCTTTCCCGGCTCGCCGTAAAGCTGAAAAAGCTGACGCGCAAGACCCGTAAAACTCTGCGAGATTATCTCATTGAAACTGTGCGCGCCAAGATAAATATACAGCTTTTTGTCAAAATCGTGCGAATACTGCTCGGGAACCAGTACGCACACACGTTTTTCAGCTTTAATGTCCTTCAATATTCTTCCAAACATAAGTGTTGTCTTGCCGCTTCCTGCTTGTCCTGTAATAAATTCCACCATATCAAAACACCTTTTCACTATCAAAAAAGCTGCTGCATTAATGCAGCAGCTTTTTCATGCTATCAATATCCGTTGAGATGAGCCTCTCTCATAATGCCCGGATAATCATAATACGCGTAATTTCTGTTTACTTTGCCGTTCACACCGAAAACAGAAGAACTGTTCGAGTATCTCCAGATCCCGAATGTGCCCTTATAAACAGGTCTTTTAACGCCGTATTGCTTTACCCACACATCATAATTTGCAAGAACAGATGAGTCAAGCTTTGAGTTGAGGAGAGTTGAACTTCCCATAACTCCGACATAATATCCCTTAGCCTCAAGCGTAGAGCAAAAAGCATTAGCTATGGCTGTAAGGTCACTCTGACTGAGCGAAGGGTCTTCAAGGTCAATGTAAACGGGATAATCAAGCTTGTAGTTCTTGATCACCTCATAACAAGCCTCTGCCTCTCTCCTTGCATCGTCTGCATTTGCAGCGTAGCTGTACCAGTAAACTCCGCACTTTATTCCTGCCTCAGACGCGTATTTGATGTTGTTATCAAAATACTTGTCCTTCTGACTTGCAAGCTTTCCATAGCCTGCGCGGATTATTGCGAAATCAACGCCGGTAGTCGCAACATGATTCCAGTTGATCCCGCCCTGTAAAAGTGACACATCAATTCCCTGCGCAAGACCTGTATCGACACTGTAATTCGGATTTTCCGTAACGGACGAATCGACATTTCCTGTTATCAGATACGGATAATTTATGTAGCCGTAATCGGTATCAACATCACCCTCTATGCCGTTTACACGACCTGTACTGCCGTACTGCCACATACCATAGCTGCCGCTGAATCCGGGGGCGTCAACTCCGTAATGTGCTACCCAGACAGCATACTTATTCAGTACATTTGAGTAAACCTTTGTTGAGAGGAAATTTGCGTAGCTGTAGATACCCGCGTAATATCCCTTAGCCTGAAGCGTAGAGCAGAACGCCTCAATAATTGCCGAAACCTCAGCAGTTGAAAGAGATTCCTGTGCGCGTTCCTCCATATCAAAGTACACAGGGTATGTAAAATCATAATTTTTTATGATCTGATAGCAGGTCTCTGCCTCCTGATAAGCAGCTTCAACTGTAAGAGCATAGCTGTACCAGTAAACGCCGCAGTTTATCCCTGCCGCCTGAGCACTTATCACATTCTGGTCGAATCTCGTGTCTTTCTGGTCAAGCTCCTTGCCGTAGCCTGCGCGGATAATTGCAAAATCGATACCGCTGCGGCTTACCTCGCTCCAGTTTATATCTCCCTGCCACTGTGATACGTCAATTCCGTTGGTTTTGACATATATCGGTATCTCCGGCTGAGTATCGCCGTTGCTGCGATTCTGATATGCGTCATAGATATCAAATACGTTGAGCGGCTTTGACAGAGCTGTGGTTGTTGTAACAGCTTTGGCAGTAGTGGTGTCAGTCGCCGAAACTGTAGTGGTAGAGCTGACTGTGGTTTCTATTGTTGAAACCGCGCCTGTAGTCTGCGCGATCGTTGTCACGGCTGCATTTGCGTCAGCCTCTTTACTTTCTGCTGTATTTATGTTATCATATATATCTGTCAGAGAAACACTCTCGGCTGTATCTTCGGCAAATGTCGTCGCGGCAATTCCCGAAAATGCTGCTGAACCGGCACATACTGCGGACAGTATCGCCGAAAGTATCCGTTTTGAAAGCTTCATGGCATTTCAAACTCCTTTCATGGTGTGAATGAGCCTAACTGAAATGATAAGCTGCAATAACTCACTTATACAGATTGTATCATATTTCAGGTACTATTTCAACCACTCACGCCAAAAAAAGAATATTATTTATAAAAGTTTGTGAACCAAGCTATATTCAGGGCTTCATTTTTGTAAAATTTACCCAATTCATTTTGAAAGTAGGATTATATATGGAACAATTTGTAATAAATGAAAATGACAGCGGTCAGCGTGTTGACAAGTTCATTTCAAAGGCTCTTCCAAATCTGCCAAAGAGCATGATGTACCGATTAATAAGGAAAAAAGACATCAAGCGAAACGGCAGACGATGTGAGATTTCCGACAGACTTGAGTGCGGAGATGTACTGACAGTATATATTAAGAGCGAACTTTCACAGAAAAAATCTCACGACATGAGTTTTCTGAAAGCTGCGGTTGAGATAGACGTAGTTTTTGAGGACGACAACGTGATTATTGTAAACAAACCTGTCGGAGTTGACTCTCACTCCAACGGTTCGCAGCAAACCGACACTCTTATTAACCGCATAAAGCGATATCTCTACGACAAGGGCGAGTATCTCCCCGAGAACGAAAGTTCATTTGCGCCAGCACTTTGCAGCAGACTTGACCGAAACACAAGCGGTCTTGTAACTGCGGCAAAAAACTCTTCTGCTCTCAGAGAAATAAATGAAGCTATCCGCGAGGGACAGCTTCATAAGATCTATCATTGCATTACGGTCGGCAGACTGCCGAAAGATTCAGATATAGTCAGCGCCTACCACAAAAAGGACGATGCAAGAAACATCGTCCGAATTGCTGATACTCCGACAAAAGGCTTTAAACCGATAAAAACGGGCTACAGACTACTTGCAGGAAAGGGTAGCCTTGCGCTTTACGAGATCACCCTCTACACGGGCAGAACTCATCAGATAAGAGCACATCTTGCACACCTCGGCGCTCCTGTGCTCGGAGACGGAAAATACGGCATTATTGCCGCCAATAAGCGATACGGAGTTTTCAGGCAGGCTCTTTGCGCGTACTCGCTCGCATTTGAACTGTCCGAAACTTCACCACTCAGCTACCTGAATAAGACAACGATCCATGCTCCTGCTCCCGAATTTGAAAGAAAGCTCATGGGTCTATCTTAAAATTTGCCCTTATAAAGGCGAATGCTTAGGGAGTGTTGACACTAAGATAATATGCAGATTTTCGAGCATAAATTTTACG
>UQEM01000129.1 GCA_900540005.1 uncultured Ruminococcus sp. | reverse complement strand
CCCGATACCACACAGAACAATTTTTAAGAAAGGGTTGACTACTATGTCAGAAAAATTTATCCGTGCAGAGGAACTGGCAGAGATCATGGAGATCTCCGTTCCGTATGCATACAAGATCATCAAGCAGCTCAATGAGGAGCTTGACGCAAAGGGCTACATCACCATCACAGGCAGAGTGAACCGTGAGTATTTCAACGAGAGAGTGTACTCGGCGGAGCGCCCGGTGAAAGCACCTGAAAAGAAAGAGGGTGAGGACTGATGCCCGTATACAAGGACAAAAACGGCACTTGGTATGTTATGACACGCTGTGATGACTGGCAGGGACATCGCAAGCAGAAGTGCAAGCGTGGCTTCAAGACAAAGCGAGAGGCTCAGGATTGGGAACGCAGATTTCTTCTCCAGCAGGGCGGCGACCTCGATATGCTGTTCAAGGACTTCTACAAGCTGTATGAGCAGGACATGAAAGCACGTTTGAAGCAGAACACCTGGGAGCATAAGGCTTGTGTCATCAAGTCGAAGATCCTGCCCTATTTCGGGGAGAAGTCCATGAAGGACATCCAGGCAAGGGACGTGCTGACGTGGCAGAACGAACTGCTCCGTCACCGTGACAAAAACGGCAAGCCCTATTCGGAGACCTACCTGAAAAATCTGCACAATCAGCTCTCTTGTATCTTCAATCACGCTGTTCGCTACTATGACCTGAGTACCAATCCAGCCGCAAAAGCAGGGAGCATCGGCGTGAAGAATGCCAAGGAGATGAACTTCTGGACAAAGGACGAGTATATGCAGTTTTCCGAGGTCATGATGGATAAGCCGATCTCGTTCTATGCCTTTGAGATGCTGTACTGATGCGGTATCCGGCTCGGTGAGCTGCTGGCTCTCACAACTGCGGACTTCGATTTCAAGAACCGCAAGCTCCGCATCAACAAGTCCTATCAGCGTATCAAGGGACAGGACGTCATCACAAAGCCGAAAACCAAGAAAAGCAACCGTACCATTGAAATGCCTGATTTTCTTTGCGAGGAGATGCAGGAGTATTTCAGTATGCTGTACGACCAGAAGCCAGACGAGCGAATTTTCCCCATATCCAAGAGCTATCTGCACCATGAGATGGACAGAGGTGTGAAAGCGACAGGCTTGAAACGAATCCGCATTCACGATCTGCGTCACAGCCACGTTTCGTTCCTGATCGAGCTGGGCTTCTCTGCTGTTGCTATCGCTGACCGTGTGGGACATGAGAGCATCGAGATCACTTACCGTTATGCACATCTGTTTCCGTCCAAGCAGACGGAGATGGCAAATAAGCTCGAAGAGCTGAAAAAGAAAAGAGGTGATGCAGATGTCAGCGAATAATCTTGACAGCAAGGGCAGATTCAGAGCGAGGACGATCGGTTTTCGTGTCTCGCCCGAAGAAGATCAGCTCATCAACTCGGCGGTTGCACTGTCGGGACTGACCAAGCAGGACTACATCGTGAAACGGCTGCTGTGCCGTGATGTGGTGGTGCAGGGCAATCCGAGAGTATACAAGGCTCTGAAAAATCCGCTTGCTGAGGTACTTGCAGAGCTGAAAAGGATAGAGAATAGCTCTGCTGTGGACGATGAGCTGCTGTCCACGATACAGCTTATCACAACAACACTGAATGGTCTGAAAGGAGATAGAGAATGACCGAAGAAAGAGAAATGACCGCCCCTATGACCTCTGTTGGCGCAGGGGTCGGGCAGTCACTGAATTATTGTCCGGGCAGCACTTTGATAATTGGTTTCAAAGCGCCCATGATAACTTTAGATTGATTGTTGTCAAAAGACTGATTAATTCGCGTGTTAATCTCACATCTTGTTTTTGAACTTTTTACGATTTTTACTATCTTGTCTTTATACTGTATGTACTTTGATAATGTCTGCGTAAACAACCGGTCTAATGCATTATAATCGACAACGGTTGATGCAGAACCGATATTTGAAAGTTGAGGTGCAGAAAAAGATTTTATGCTGTCTGAACGCAATATGTTATGCGTTTGGTTTGTCTGGTTTAATTCAGATATCACCGAATCATACCCCTTATCATTTGATATTACAACTGCATAATTTGAGCCTAATGTAGCAGCAATTCTTGAAATATCAGTAAGTAAAACTATGTCAAGTGCATTTGAGAGATTCATCATTTTGAGAGAATCGGGCAATTTCACAAATTGAATTTTGGCTAGCGAATGCATCATATTCTCCACAGTATGCATATTGATGTTAGGATTATTGCTATAATAAATTCTTACACAATCGTTTTCTGTCAGCGATTCAATTCCAACAAGACCAATACTTCCGATATTTTCAAAGTCTATGTAAAACCGCATAATAAATCACCCTTAGTCATTATATCATGATAACTAAGATTAGTCAATAGGATGAGACGCAATATTAGCAAGTGTTTCTAAAGACTCACATTTCTGAATACAACGATTCTGTGCTTGAAGCTATCGGCAATTTCATCAATGCGGACAATCCGACTTGGGAGGGTACGGCGACCGAGCTTATCGAAAAGCTAGAGCTTGACATCAAGCCGAATGCCCTGTCGCTGAAACTGAATGTCAATTCAGGAAAGCTGTATAATCTTTTCTTTGTGCAGTACAGCAATTCCAGAAGTCACAAGGGCAGGAAGATCACGCTCCGCTATGACGAGGATCACCCTATCATAGTTGAACCTGAATCGGATACTGATGATACTGACGAGGACGAGTTTCAGTATCAGCCTGTTGATGGCAATCCGAAAGCAACGGTGTGTTATGTCAGAGGTGATAGCGGAAACAAGTCTTTTCACGATATGACTGATGCAGAAAAGGAAAACTTTCTCGCTACAAGTTATTGAGCGTGACGATGTGTGACGGTCGTGACGATGTTTGTGAGGTCTCAAAAAGACCGTCACCATCGACACGCATCGTCACGGGGGCAGAGATCATCAAAAATGTAATGCGGATATTTGCAGTTTTTTTCTTTTCAGAAGATACGATTTCTGCCAAAACTGCGGTAACGATTTTGGATTCCTGTACCCACATTTCGGCTGCTGAGTCAGCCGATAAAAGCCCCGCAGGGCGCAATAGATACTTTTGATAGACGGTCACTCGGCTGTCGAAAGTATCTTTACGTTACTCTTGCCAAGAGTAACAGAAGCTAATTCGGCTCCTGCCGAATTATTCGGTGCTCCGCACCGATCGCCTGCTGTGCAGGCTCATCTATTTTCTCAGCCGCATCAGCGTCATATTCATAAGGAGAGTGATCGTATATAGTACAAAGAACTCTGAGCGGCTGTTTCGGTCGTGGAGACCTCAACCACAACAACCGTTCTATCATAACCGAAAATGTCAATAAGTACAGGATCTGTGATGATATAATCATCTGTCAGCGTTCTCTGAAAACGCTCTATCATGAGCTGTTCGATGAAGCGCTTGCGGAGTATAACGATAAGCAGACCAGACGTGACCGGAAGATCACAAATTATCAGGAACATATCCGCCACAGCCGACAGGAGAAAGAATTCCATGAAGCGATATTCCAGGTCGGCAACCGTGATGACACCGGAGTGGATTCCGATATGTGCAAGGAAGCGGCTGCGGTGCTTGAAGAATATGCCTGCAGCTTTGAGGAGAGGAATCCCCATCTGAAACTGTTCAATGCTGTGATCCACATGGACGAAAGCACACCACATCTGCACCTTGATTTCGTTCCGGTATGTGATGAAAAACGCAAGAACGGAATGCGTGTCCGCAACTCTCTGACCGGAGCTTTACGACAACAAGGACTTGAAGGAGAGGGCATCTCCAACACCATTACTATGGCGTGGCTCGAACATGAAAAAGAGCATATCGGACAGCTCATGCTCGAACACGGTATCGAATGGGTAAAGCTCGGCACTCATGAAAAACACAAGAGCGTTTCAAAGTACAAGGCTGAGAAGCTCCGTGAGGAGATCGAAGCTGCGGACAAACTGTTGGATATGAAAAAGTCGGAACTCAGCTCGGTAGAAGATCAGGTCAGAGCGGCAGAGAGTACGCTTGAAGATAAGAAACAGGAACTATCTAAAAGCGAAGAAAAGCTCTCTTCGGTGACAGCAGAAACCGAGAAGGCTGATGCCGATCTTTCAAAAAAAGTGGAGCAGATAAACAGGACTCTGAAATATCTGCCTGATCTGAAGAAACATGAGGACGCTGAACACGAATACCTTGTTGCTGTATCTGAGCTGCACGATATGCTGAAAAGCGGAATGTCTATCCTTAGAAACAAGGATTCGATCATTAGCCGTATCGACACATTAAAGAGCCTTACTCAAAAAGCAATGGACAAAAGGGACAAAGCTGAACTCAGCATTTATGATCTGCGACAACGTGGTGAAGAAGTTGTTACCGAGCGTGATAATGCTCTTGAAAAGCTGAATGCTGTCAGGGCGGAGAAATCTGCACTGTACTCCGAACTGAAAACAGTCCATGGAGTACAGCGAGCTACTTGCTATGCTCGAAAGGATTGCACCTACTATTCTCAGGCAGGCGAAAGAGATGCTCAGAGAGCAACAGCAGAGAGAACAGGCACAGCAATTAGAATACCAACCCACCAGAAAGAAAAAATCGTGGGACTTGGAATAACAGGAGGTATTATTATGATCATCAGAAGCAAAGACAAGGTTCAGATGGGCGGCAAAAACAAGCCCGTATGGATGCTCGACACCGATGCCCTGACCGTTACTCACACCATAACAGATGCCGAGTCGAGCGTTACTAAGTTCAGTTCCGACCACATCAAGTATCACCTGCACTACTCGGCGGAGTACCGTCCTGCAAGGCTGAAAAAGCTCGTCAATGACGGCACGATTCTCAGCTACCTGATCGACCTCGACCGTTCCATAGCAGAAGCCATTGAGCGCCAAGTCGGAATGATGCTCGAAAATGATACCGAGTATCTCAGAGCTGTGGCAGTCGGTGATCTTGCAAAAGCAAGAGGACTGGAGAACATGGATCGCCTGATTGCCAGAGATCCGGTGTATGCAGCTATGGTGTATGTGTGATGCCGTGATTTCCCCATAAACAACAAGCCGAAGGATTCTGCGTGAGTCCTTTGGCTTTATTTTGTCAGCTCGGCTGTGATCTTTCCCAGCACTGCAAACTGCTCCTGCGTGAGCTGCCTGCCCGTCTGAGCGTTTTTGATACGATAGGCATCGACCAGGGCTTTGACAGTTTCTGTCTGTGCTTCGGTCAGTCCGTGAGTAGAGAGCGTACCCTGATGCTTCATACCGCAGAGGGTATCCATAGACACATTGAAGATACTGGCGATAGAGCGAAGTGTCTCAAATGGTGGAATAGAGGTGTTATTCTCATATTTGCATACTGTAGCTTCGGAAACGCCTAACTTATCCGCTAACTGTTTTTGCGTGATTTTTCTTTCTGTACGAAGTTTCCGTATAAGCTCGCCTCTGTCATATATTTCCATAGTCGCACCTCACTTTCGTTCTGGTACTATTATGCACCAAATCACTTGCATTAAAATTAAGATTGCGCTATAACACTTAATGCAAATGCAAGTGAATGAGTGGAAACTTGCTCTACTCGCAAGTTTTCGGAGGTGTAATATGGCAGGTAACAGTAATTTACATATGTCAAAGGCAGGAAAAACCGATGAATTTTACACGCAGCTATCCACAATAGAGGAAGAACTGCGTCATTATACCAGCCGCAATTGCGCATGAACTTTCGGTCGATCTCAAAACCAAACCAGTGTATTTTCACCAGGCATTTTACAGCAGATACGGCGGAGCAATTATTATCATCACGCCCCTATCAGTGTGCGATGTAAAATGCCCTTTCACTTTACTACCGGGAAATTTGGAAAAGTGGGGCGATTTTCCCGAAAAGTTCACATAATGTTTACAAACTGTCCTCTCACAGCGACCTCCCGAAAACATCTCCCACCTTACTACCGAGGAAATTCCGTTTAGGACAATGATTTCGAGAAATTTTTTACCCGAAACTGAAATGTTCTCCGTTATGCCTAAATCGGAGTATATTTTTCTGTATGGTTTACCGACAATGTGCTTGCCGTCAGCATTGTGTCGGGAGCAGTAATTATTATGGGGAATGCTCCTGCGTTAAGTGTCAGGCAGACCGTCAGCGGAACGGAGGACGGCGCTCCGAGCTTTGCAATTTCATCGTCATAATAAATAGTTTTCCGGTGTTGAATTTATGCAATAAGGAGAGCCGCCATGAACAAAATGTAAACTTTTCGTAAAATCATGCCCAAAACCTCAAAATCTCCGGTTGTATAGTGGAGGGTATCTTCATCGTGTCGGTCGCAGCCTTCTACATATCATTACCAATAAAAAAAGGCTATCGTTAAGTATCGCCAAAATAATCTCTGTTATGCACAAATATCCTGTCGCATATTATCCGAAGTTTTCAGCGGAGATACTTAACGATACGGCTCAGAATTTGGTATTGATATATGAGGAGATATTTTCACCATACTGCCGCCCAAGTTGCGCCGAAACTGCGCCGTACTATTTTACAATAATATCATCGGCAGAAGTGAGGGCATCACGGTGGAGCGTGAGCGATATGACAGCCGACCAAAGCGGCGGCATAATAGAAAGATAGTCGCTGACGCTCCAATTCTCGCTATGAGAGCGAGAAAACCGCCGAAAGGCGGTAAAAGTCGTGCCGATGAAAAATCGGCACTCTCAGTTCGCAAGCACGGTGATATGCGCCACGTTTTGGAGAAACGTGACTTTATCACGATGCTTGTCAGGGGAAAATTCCCCTAAGCAATTCCAACAACTTAAGCGATATTGGCATTTACCCTGCATAAAAAATCAAATAGAATAT
>UQEM01000128.1 GCA_900540005.1 uncultured Ruminococcus sp. | reverse complement strand
ACCCTTTAGCGGATTCCAAAGGCAGAGCCTTTGGTGGGGTGTGGGGCAACGCCCCACATATAACCTCAAATCGTTTCGATAAACTAAAATGCCGCCTTTCGGCGGCATTCTCATTTATCCATAAACGTTAGATTCATCAGTTTGAGTAATGATGACTCTGTTTGAGAACCATATCCTTTACCTTCATGAGCGAAGTAGTAGTACTGCGCTCGTTTTCGGAGAGCTTCATGGTAATATACCTTATCGTCTCCTCATAGTCAGGTATCATGATGTGTTCAAGAGCATTTACGCGGCGTCGGGTCTTTTCGATTTCGTCCGCCATAAGCTGACACGCTTTCTCAACCTCTGCCAGACGTATCATCTTCGGAAAAACTTCGCTTAGCGCGCTTACCGCTCCGTCAAGGTCGATAGAAGTAAAAGCTGTACCGTAGGAGTAGATGTCATTGGTATCGTCCGTGCGGTATTTCGCCGTAAATTCGGGAATGTACACGCTCATCACGTTCTTTTCACTTACTTCAAGTTCGACCTCCTGCTTCGGGAGCATAAGTGCTGTTTCAAGAGCCTCTTTCTGCATAACCGAACCTGCGACCGCCATATAACGGTTAGCCTGTGCGATCGCCTGCTCTACCTCCGTGCGAAGCTGTCGGTTTTCCTTTATCAGTATCATAAACTGCCGCATAAGCTCGTCACGCTTATCTTTGAGGAGCTTGTGTCCCCTGCGGGCAGAGGCAAGCTTCTTTTTGAGCTGACTCAGCTCCATTCGCGTAGGATTTACGTTAAGTCTTGCCAATCAGCTCACCTCATTTCTGCGTATCGTAATACTTGGTGAGATATTCCTCTCTGATTCGGCGCAGCTCGCTCCTCGGGAGGAGTTTGAGAAGCTCCCAGCCTATCTCAAGAGTTTCTTCTATGCTGCGGTCATTGTCAAAGCCCTGCGAAACGTATCTGCGCTCGAATTCGTCCGAGAATTTCGCATAAATGAGGTCTGTAGGCGTAAGAGCCGCCTCGCCGAGAACCACCATAAGCTCCTTTGCGTCCTTGCCTCGTGCATAAGCCGAGAAAAGCTGGTTCATCGTGTCGGAGTGGTCTGCGCGGGTCTTGCCCTCACCTATACCCTTATCCTTGAGTCGTGAAAGTGACGGAAGAACGTCGATCGGGGGATTTATGCCCTTTCTGTACAATTCACGGGAGAGAATTATCTGACCCTCTGTGATATAGCCTGTAAGGTCGGGGATCGGGTGAGTCTTATCGTCCTCTGGCATGGTGAGGATAGGTATCATTGTGATACTTCCCTCTTTGCCGTCCTGTCTGCCTGCGCGCTCGTAAATAGACGCGAGGTCGGTGTACATATATCCGGGATATCCGCGTCTGCCGGGAACTTCCTTTCGTGCAGCCGAAACTTCACGCAGAGCGTCCGCGTAGTTGGTGATATCGGTAAGAATTACCAGAACGTGCATTCCCTTTTCAAAAGCGAGATACTCGGCAGCAGTAAGAGCCATTTTCGGAGTTGCAAGACGCTCGATAGCCGAATCGTTTGCGAGGTTTACGAAAAGAACCGTTCTGTCAAGCGCACCCGTGCTCTTGAAGCTCTGGACGAAGTATTCCGATTCCTCGAATGTGATACCCATTGCCGCGAAAACAACGGCGAACTGCTCGTCCTTACCGCGAACCTTAGCCTGACGTGCAATCTGAGCCGCAAGCTGTGCGTGAGGAAGTCCGCTCGCTGAGAAAATAGGGAGCTTCTGACCTCTTACGAGGGTATTAAGTCCGTCAATTGCAGAAACGCCGGTCTGAATGAACTCCTGCGGATACTTTCTTGCAACAGGATTCATGGGGAGTCCATTAACGTCCATTCTCATTTCGGGGATTATCTCAGGACCGTCATCGATCGGGCGTCCGAGACCGTCAAAAACTCGTCCGAGCATATCTTCCGATACGCCGAGTTCCATCTGGTGACCCGAAAATACAACACTGCTGTCCTGAAGATTGATTCCGGCAGCATTCTCAAAAAGCTGCACCATTGCGTTTGTACCGTCTATTTCAAGGACACGGCAGCGGCGCTTTTCACCGTTTGCAAGTCTTATTTCGGCAAGCTCGCCGTATTTTACTCCTTCAACGTCCTTTACAAGGAGCAGAGGACCTGCCGCCTCTTCAATTGTTCTGTATTCTCTTGGCATCAGTCTTCCTCCTTGCTGAGCAGATCGTGAAGCTCTGACGAAATTTCCGTTGTGAGCTTATCGTACTCTGCGTCTGTATTTTCTTCGGCAACATACTTAAAACGTCCGATCTTTTCACGGACAGGCAGCGCCGATATCTTCTCGATGTCCGCGCCCTTTGCAACTGCATCAGCCGCTTCATCATTGAATCCGAGTATCAGCTTCATCATGTAAAGCTGCTTTTTGAGGCTTGTATAGGTATCGACCTCATGGAATGCAAGCTGGTGCAGGAAATCCTCACGAATAGAACGCGCAGTCTCCATTTTAAGGCGGTCGTTTGAGGAAAGAGCGTCCATACCGATAAGCTTGACGATCTCCTTCAGTTCTGCCTCATCGTGGAGTATCTCCATGAACCTCGCGCGAAGCTTCATCCAGTCAGCCGAAACATTGTTGTTGTACCACTCGCCAAGTGAATCCGCATAAAGCGAATAGCTGGTGAGCCAGTTAATTGCGGGGAAGTGTCTCTGATAGGCAAGATTTGCATCGAGTCCCCAGAAAACCTTTACGATACGCAGAGTAGCCTGCGATACCGGCTCTGAGATATCACCGCCTGGAGGCGAAACCGCACCGATAACCGAAAGTGCTCCCTCTCGTCCCTCTTTGCCCGTTGAGATGACTCTGCCTGCACGCTCATAGAACTGTGCAAGACGGCTTCCGAGATATGCAGGATATCCCTCATCGCCCGGCATTTCCTCAAGTCGTCCCGACATTTCACGCAAAGCCTCTGCCCAGCGCGAGGTCGAGTCAGCCATGAGAGCTACCGAATAACCCATGTCGCGGTAATATTCCGCAATAGTGATACCTGTGTAAACGCTCGCCTCACGGGCTGCAACAGGCATATCTGAAGTGTTTGCGATGAGGACAGTTCTCTCCATGAGGGACTTGCCCGTATTAGGGTCGATAAGCTCGGGGAATTCGTTGAGAACGTCGGTCATTTCGTTGCCGCGCTCGCCACAGCCGATATAAACGATAATGTCAGCGTCAGCCCACTTTGCAAGCTGGTGCTGAGTAACGGTCTTGCCGCTTCCGAAAGGCCCGGGGATAGCCGCAACGCCGCCCTTTGCTATCGGGAAAAGGCAGTCAACGACACGCTGACCTGTTACCAGCGGCATATCGGGAGAAAGCTTTTTCTTATAGGGTCTGCCGCGTCTTACAGGCCATTTCTGGATCATTGTCAGTTCCTTTTCGCCCTTTTCGGTCTCGATAACGCAAACCGTGTCATCAACGTGGAACTCTCCCTCAGAAACGGACTTTACAGTTCCCTCAACGCCGTTAGGCACCATTATCTTATGGAGAACGATGTCTGTTTCGGGAACTGTTCCTATTACATCGCCGCCGCTTACCTTGTCGCCTGCCTTGACGGTCGGTGTGAACTTCCAGAGAGCCTCTCTGTCAAGCGAGGGGACTTCAACGCCTCTTGCGAGATTGTTTCCGCTGACGGCTCTGATAGCTGCAAGCGGACGCTGGATCCCGTCATAGATACTCTTTATAAGTCCCGGGCCAAGCTCGGCGCTCATAGGCTCGCCTGTTGACTCAACCTTTGCGCCCGTGCCGAGACCTGCTGTTTCCTCATAAACCTGAACCGAAGCACGGTCGCCGTGCATTTCGATGATCTCGCCGATAAGACGCGTATCGCTTACGCGCACAACGTCAAACATATTAGCGTCTCGCATTCCCTCCGCAACAACGAGAGGGCCGGAGATCTTTACTACTGTTCCTATGCTGCTCATTATGATTTATTCGCCTCAATTCTGTTTCAAAATGTCGGAGCCTACCGCTTTCTCCACAGCCTCGTGGAGTGAACGCATTCCATCGCCTGTGTTTCCCTCGATCGCCGGAATAAGCACTATCGAGGGCAGACGGCTGCTCCTGTATTTATTTATAGTATCGCCGACCAGTGCCGCAGCGGGTTCGGTAATATAGATCACCGCAAAATCATTTGCTGCGAGCCTTGTTATCAGCTTTGAAATTTTTTCTGCCTCAGTTTCGCAGAACACGGAAAGTCCGAGTGCGGCAAAGCCCGAAACGCTCGCGCTGTCGCCGATTACCGCTGTTTTATACATAGAGCTTTCTCATCCTTTCCGTAATTGTTTCCCTATCCGTTCCGCTCTCCTTGCAGACCGAGATAATGCGAAGATTTTTTATTTCAGCCTCTTTTGCGAGGTAGTACGCCGCAAGAGGCTCTGTGCCGAATGCAGTCATTCTTGAAGTCTGAGCAAGCTCTATCATCTCGTCATCGCAAAGCTTTTCAAACTTTGCAGGGCTTTCCCTGAGCAGCTTTGCCGCATCGCTGTACTGCGTATTTTCAAGATATGCGAAAAGTCCGTCAACTCCCTCAAGAGCCGCTCTCACAAGCGAATCCTTGTCAAGCTCGGAAGTTCCGCACACCGCAGTTTCGATAAAGCTTTTCGGCTTTTTCATAAGCGCGCACCTGTAAGCGGTCTTGATATCCGCGTACAGAGCCGTCATTTCGGCATATCGGCGCATGAATTCTCCGCCGTGCCTGTAAGCTGCCCGCTGCATTGCCTCGAGCGCCGCTGTATCAATAACGGAATCGGAAAGCTGTCCGTCAAGTGTCCTCGTAAGAAGCTCGTAAGCCTCCTGCGCGGTTTTTCTTATATACTCCGGAAGATCTTCATACTCCTTTGACTTTATCGCGACAACAAGCTTGTCAAGATCAAGATTTGTCGGACGTATAAAGTAATGCTGCGGCTCTTTGCCCGAGATCACAGCTTTTAACGCTGCCTTCAGATTGTGAAAATCGTTCTTGTAAAGCAGTATCTCAAGTTCCCGGTCATTCGGAGCATATGCGCGTAGCATATCCCAGACATCCTCAAGAGTTGCCTGCTCGCTGCCCTTTGCGGAGATCAGCGAGTTGTACTCAGCCTTGCTCTTTGACGCAATAAGCTGCTCGATATCGCTGTGAGTAAGGAGCGAATTTTCCATAGCTCTTACAGCCGCAACTGCGCTTGCATAAGATGTATTACCCATGCGCGATCACCTACCCGAACAGTTTCGCAGCTGCCGTATCTCTAACCTCGTCACGTTCAGACTCGATGATCGCACGGAAACTGCAATTTTCAGAAATAAGTCCATAGCTCAGGATAAATCCGTCGCTTATGTCGGCAGGCTTTTTGGAAATTTCCAGCGTACCACCGAGTTTTTCGGCACTCGACCTTATATCGGTTTCAAAGTCGGCGGGCAGGCGCTTTAAGTCATTTGCGCTGAGCGAGATCAATCCGCTGCCCTTTCGCAGTTTCTGCTCCGCAAGCCTTTTCAGCATTGCGAAATACTCGTCCTCGGGAAGCTTTGCAAGTCTTTCAAGAGTTGCCTCTATTGCCGAATCTATAAGCTTTACCTTGCTGTCGAGAACCTTTCGCTTCATATCCGAGTCAACCGAAGCACACGCGTTCACAAAATCGCGTTTTGCGTCCGTCTGACCCTTTTCAAGCTGCTCGCTGTAAGCTTTCTGTGCTTTCTGCTCGCCCTCGGATCTGATCGCTGCTGCTTTCTGATTTGCCGCGCCGATGATACTTTCCTCATTCTGTATGCGCTGTTCGTCTATGATATTCAGAATCTCGTCAAGTCCTGACATATCTTCACCTCCGTTAAAAATCAGATAGCAATGTTGTAGATAAGAAGAATTGAAACAAGAAGTGCAAGGATAGCGTATGTTTCAACCATAGCTGCCATGATGATACCCTTACCGTTGTGCTCAGGCTTCTTTGCTGTAATGCTTACGCCAGCGGCAGCCGTCTTTCCCTGAAAGATAGCTGAGATAAGTCCCACGATAGCTATCGGGAGAGCTGCGATAAGGAACATCCAGCCCTGTGCTGTTGTGAGTTCTGCTGCATTTCCGCCGATAACGCCGATCCTGCTGAGCATGAGGATAGCTGTGAGAAGTCCGTAAAGTCCCTGCGTACCGGGGAGAAGCTGGAGTATCAGCACCTTGCTGAACTTTGAGGGGTCTACGGAAACTACTCCCGCAGCAGCCTCACCCACGAGGCCTACGCCCTTTGCCGATCCGATGCCTGCTAAGAGAGCCGCAAGAGCAGCTCCAAGAATTGCCAGTACAAGTCCCATATTAGTCATTGATATTTTCCTCCTTGAATTTGATATACTGTGTGTTGACAGAAAGCGGTGAAAACTCGCGTCCGCCGCCGGTATAGAACTTTGAAAACAGCTCAACGAACTGTAATCTGTCCGTGTGAACATAAGCGCCGAGAAGATTTATTGCCAGATTTGCCGTGTGACCGACAATGAATACGACCACAAGCACGATAGCCTTTACGATCATATTGCTCGGCATTGTACCCATAAGGTTGATTACTCCCGCGATACTTCCGGTTGCGAGTCCGAGCGCAAGAAGTCTCGAATATGAAAGAATATCACTCAGCCAGCCGGTAGCCGTGTTATAGAGTGCATAAAGTCCGCCGAAGAATTTGCCGAAGATAGATTTTGAACTTCTGCCTGCTGTGAGAACGAGCAGAACAACTCCTGCAATGAGCAGATAGCCGCCGATCTTCGTGAGAATTGCAGGAACGTCTGTAAGAATACTTGCTCCGAGCGGTGCAACGCCGATTATTATCATATAAATCGAAAGTGCGTCACAAATCGCCCCGAACTTTTCACCCTTGTCCCAGCTC
>UQEM01000127.1 GCA_900540005.1 uncultured Ruminococcus sp. | reverse complement strand
GAGTCTCGTGGGCTCGGAGATGTGTATAAGAGACAGGATATTAAGAAATTAAAAAACGGTAATCCAAAGCTTGTTGTTTCATTATATCCTAACAAAAAGACTATAGAATTAAAAGATGACAAGTAATCAAAATATTAATTTGATTATAATAGTGAGATTATAATGGCATTTACAAATATTTATTTTATGATAAAGATAACAGGAGGAATTTTGATTTTATGAAGATTACAAATAAAATTGTATCGCTACTAATTAGTACTTCAATATTATTTTCTGCTTATAGCATAGAAGTAAACGCTGCTAATACAAGCCAAACTTTTTGGAGTAGCGGGAATGATTATTGTAGAGAAAAAGAGGATTGTTCTGGAGTATATGTATCTAACTTCTCGGTAAATAGTGCGTATTTCAATATATACGGAGAAAATAGTGAGTTTGGAAATGATTTTTATCCTTTATACACATCGTCCCCAACTAAATATCAAAATGGTTATTTAGAAAATTGCATTTGTATTCCTGGTTTTACCGAACGAGTAATTCGACCTAATAATTTCAATTATACCTATTATCCGTATTTACATATAGTATTTTATTCGGGCAACGCATCTGGACTTTGGAGTCCAGATAGTGTTGGAACATATCCTTATTTATAAAATAATATCAAAATTATATGATCTATGCAACTGATTTCGGTCAGTTCATATCCGAACAAAAGCGTAAACATTCCCTTCAAAGCAAAGAACTAGCAGAAATGCTGGGTATTTCAATGGGGTATCTCAGCCAGCTTGAACATGGAAAAAGAGTGTGTCCGGATCAGGAATTACTTAAAAAGATGATTGAGGTATTCAATTTGAATGAAGAAGAACGCTGCATAATTTTCGATTTGTACGAGAAAGCTTCAGGAAACCTATCTCCTGATATAGTTGAATATGTGCAGTCAAAAGAAATTGTTAAAAGAACGTTGAGAGCAGCAAAAGCTGTAAACGCAACTGACAGCGATTGGGAAATGTTTATTGATGCGATTAAAAATGAACAATAATTTTTGCGGCTTTGACCGCAAAATTATTGCTGAATATTTAGCTGCACAGCTAAATACAAAGGAGAGATGATAAAAAAGTATGCATCGGCACTCATATCATTGCCCATATTGTAATGGGCGATTATTTGATGTTGTATGTTATCCTTCAAAAAAATAGAAAACAACAGCAATTATGCTATAATGATAAAATGTTGGAAATGTCATAGAATAATAGAAATAATAGGTAAAACCTTAGTACAAACATCACCTTGAATAAAGAGTAGGAGTTTGACAGGCTTTTAAAGCATTGTCATACCCTACTCTTTTATATTTTATAAAAGAACTCCATTCTGCTTTGAAAGCAGAATGGAGTTCTATGTTTTTAGCGAATAAGTGGCTATGTATAGCTGCTAAATATCCATAATCCTTCGTTTTGATCTGACAAGAAAGAATCAAAACGGAGGATAAAAAATGGCATATAATCATGCAAAAGAAGAAAATAGATTTAAGGAACAGTGGGAACAGAAAGAGAAACTTTATCGTGAAAGCGGTATGAATGAGGAGCAGATCTCTGTTATAAGGGAATATGATGAGAGCGTATTCAGAATGGATCGCGCTTTTTACAGAAGAACGATGCTGCTTGCAGAACCCGGAAACTTATCAGAAGGTGTATCGGATAGTCATTCGGATACATATTTAGAGGAATATTGGACTGAACTTATTGACAGCGGCGATAAATATTACAAGCTTATGAAAGTACCGCCCATAATGCGTAAAGCATTCTATATGTATAAGGTGATGGGCTTACATCAAAGTGAGATTTCGTCAAAACTTTCAATACCGCAGCGGACTATTTCGTATTGGATTGTAAAAATTGCTGAAATTATAAAGTAAGTTGCTGAGAGTACCTGTTTTCGTGGGCTATGTTTATGTAGGGGACTCTAAGCACTTACGCTAGAACTTGAAAACAGAATAGCAGCAACAAGAATACGTTGAACCTGTGCCGGACTAAAATTAGGCAGCCAAAGAAACCATACGCTTGCGATAAATATGACGTTTCAGAATGCAGAGCAGCTCTTTGCAAGGCGATGAAAGCAGGTACTATAATGATACTTCCGCGAGGGCGGCTCTATGCGAACCATAGAGGGATGAGACTTCCATGAGGTCAGCAGCTACTGACCGTTCCTGTTGTTCCGACGTGACGGGGCGAGCGCGAATATCACGGAAATACGTCTGAAATCAGATCAGACGAAGGCTTAAAAAACTAAGAGTTATATATATTTCTGCGCCTGACGAGGCTGTCGGGCGTAGATATAACATAAGCATATAAGCACAGTTATATGTTTATGTTATAGATATTTCTGAAATGAGGGAGCGTGATAGATTGCAGAAAGAACTTAGCTGGGACGAGCTGAGAAAACGGCTTAAAACAGCTAAACTGAAAGCAGAGTATAAGTGCAGAAAATGTATATGGGCTGATACGGAGTCGGGATATATTCTATGCACACGACAAAAATGCATCAAGGAGGATAATGATGAAAAAATACGGACAGGCTGACGTTATGTGCGCTGTAATACATATTTTTCTCGCGCAGCAGGACAAGCTCACCGATGAGCAGAAAAAGGAAATCGAAAGCAGGAGCTGCGCTCAAATAACCGAACAGTATCCAACAGCGGCGCAGTGGGAGGTGGAACGGTGATACGCATAATAATCGGAATGATAATAGGAAGCTGTATTGGAGTCTTTGCAATGTGCTTATGCATTGCCGCAGGCAAAGCCGACGAAAACAGGTATTAGTCAGTTCTGCACAGTTTCAACTCCGAAAAATAGGTGGTTGTGGTGATTACCTTCGGGAGCAGAAAACGGTATAATGTAGCTGAGACAGGAGGTGGCAGCGATGCCAACAGTAACAGTTATACAGCCGAAAGCCGCTGATAATGAACAGCGATTACTGCGAATAGCAGCATATTGCAGAATATCATCAAGCAGCGACGATCAGCTCAATTCATATAACTCTCAGCTTACATATTATACTCACAAATTTGAGGACTCTGAAACTGAGACTCTCATTGATATTTACGCAGATGAGGGCATAACAGGTACTTGTGAGGAAAAGAGGACGGAGTTCCTTCGCCTTATAGACGATTGCAGAAAAGGAAAGATAGACCGCATTTATACGAAGTCTATCAGCCGCTTTGCCAGAAATACAAGTGACTGTCTTAAGAATATTCGTGAACTGAAATCGCTCGGTATAACAATAATGTTTGAAAAGGAAAACATTGATACCGCGAATATAACCGACGAGCTTATGCTCACTATTATGGGAGGATTGGCGCAAGAAGAATCTAATTCTATATCTCAGAATTTGAAATGGAGTATACGCAGAAAAATGAAAAGCGGAGCTTATTCCCCTGTTAATGCCCCTTTGGGATACAGGCTCAAGAATAAGACTTTAGTTATAGAAGAAAGCGAAGTAAAGATCGTCAAGGACATTTTTAAGCAATATGTTAGCGGCTGCGGTATAAAAGGAACAGCCGACTACATAAATAACAAATATGGAGATACAGTTAAGATTACCTATTCTTCTATGAGATATATTCTCAGAAATGAAAAGTATATTGGTGATTCCCTGATGCAGAAATTCTATACTCCGGATATAATAGGTGCAGGATGTGTTCCAAATAAAGGCGAAAAAGATATGTACTATATCCAGAACACACATCAGCCTATCATTTCACGAGAGATATTTGAAACGGCTCAAGCTCTTATGAAGAATCGTTTGATTACAAAAAATGATCCTGTAATATATCCATTTACAAGAAAGCTTGAATGTGTCTTATGCGGAAGTCATTTTCATCGAAAAGAATGCAGGGATAAGTATTACTGGGTATGCAATAAGCATGATTACAGTGCAAGTCTCTGCCATTCAAAGAAAATTACAGAAGAAAGCATAATAAACGCTTTCATAAAGCTGTTCAATAAAATATATTCAAACTATACTGAGCTTCTTCTGCCTATACAAAAATCATTACAGGAATTAATGATAAAACAGACTACAGGTAGAAGCGATATTATTGAGATTCGCCGAAGCTTATTGCAGTTAAAGGAACAACTCAACGTAATAGCATCACTTCGAACAAAAGGCTTCTTAAATGAAGCGAAGTATAAGGAGCAAAGTGCTGAGATCAGTAATAAAATATCAAAGCTGAATAAGGATCTCCGACTTCTATCGCAGTCAGAGGATACAACGCTTAAAGATATGGATATGCTTATAGACTATTTTGAAAAGTGCAAGCACATAATGATAGAATTTGAGCCGCAGGCTTTTGAATTTTTAATAGATAAGATCGTTGTCAAAGACAACATTCTCGAATTTCACATAATAGGAGGTCTGATATTTACCGAAGAAATATAACCGCAGCATTTATGCTCTCTGCCCAAAACGCAGGGAGCATTTTTGTCGGTTGTGGTGAATAGAAAAAACGCCTCCTTTGTGGTATAGTGGTGTCGGAAAGGAGGTGCAGAAGATGAGTAAAAACAGAAGAATACCTTTCGGATATATGATGCAGAATGGTATAATAACCACTACCCCTGCGGAGGTGCTTGCTGTGCTGACTATTTTCAGCGAATATATGGCAGGCAAGAGCCTTTTGAGTATTGCAATCAATATGAAAGTTCCATATAGCGAGAATAAGATATGGAACAAGAATATGGTAAAGCGAGTGCTTGAGAACGAAAAGTATCTCGGTACGGATAATTATCCACAGCTTATAAGTGAAGATGTATTCAGGAAAGTAAATGAGCGCAAGAGTGCAAAAGCTACTTCCCTTTGCATAATTCCTGACGAGTTGCAAGAAGTCCGCAACCTTACAGTATGCAAAGAGTGCAGTAAGCGGCTGTTCCGAACAAAAGCTGAATTATGGGACTGCCGTAATCATGAATGCCGTCCATTTTTATTCAAAATGACAGATGAAATGCTGACAGGCGCAATACTGAATATTCTGAATACTGTAATTGCAAATCCTGTGCTTATTGAAGCAGAAGCAACAGTAAGCGAGTATATTCCGACTTCGGAGATACTCTGCAAACAGGCTGAGATCAATCGTGCCATTGACAATGGCACTAAAACTGCTGAGGAAATAAGAAACGATATTCTCAGGTTTTCAGAACTGAAATACAAGCACTTCACGTACAGCGATGTTAACCAGAAAACAGAACTTTTGAAGTCTCTGATTGATAACAGGGATCAACTTAATACTCTTGACATTGGCTTGCTGAGATCCTGCGTAAAGCGGATAACGGTGAGCCATTCGTGCGTTATAGAAGCCGAGTTTATCAACAGCGTTATTATCAAAAATGAAACGGAAAGGAGCGATGACAATGAAAGCGGCAGCAAATGTAAGGATAATCCCTGCAAAGCAGCAAGTATTTGACGGTAGGCCCCAGTTCAAGCGGCTTAATGTTGCTGCATACTGCCGTGTAAGCACAGAGCAGGAAGAACAGCAGAACAGCTATCAGGTACAAATAGAATACTATACCAATTACATCAACTCTAATCCTGAGTGGATACTTGTGGGGATATTTGCAGACGAGGGCATCAGCGGTACACAGACCAAAAACAGGACTGAATTCAACCGTATGATAAGGATGTGCCAAAAGAAGAAGATAGACCTTATCCTTTGCTAATCCACAAGCCGTTTTGCAAGAAATACTGTTGATTGCCTTGATCATATACGCCTTCTGAAAAGTCTCGGTATCGGTGTTATATTCGAGAAAGAGAATATAAATACGCTAACGGCTCAGAGCGAATTCATATTATCGTTGTACAGCATCTTCGCGCAAGCAGAAAGCGAGTCTATAAGCAAGAATATCACTCTTGGTAATCAAATGGCTTTCAAAGAGGGGAAGGTGCGGTACAACTATAAATATCTTCTCGGATACAAAAAGGGAGAGGACGGAAAGCCTGTTATTATTCCAGAAGAAGCTGAGGTTATACAGCTTATTTTAAACTGTATATTGACGGCGGTTCAACACATACAATTGCACAGGAGCTAAATAATAAAAAATACCCAACACGCTCTAAAAGCGGTAAATGGAGCGCAATGCTTATAAAAAGGATACTCCAGAACGAAAAGTATATCGGAGACTGCCTGCTGCAAAAGACCTATACTATTGACTGCATATCACACAAGGCGGTCAAAAATAATGGTGAACGTCCAATGTACTATGTAAGCGATTGTCACCCCGCGATTATTGATAAAGCTACGTTTAATATAGTACAGCAGGAGATCGCTCGCCGTAATGCAAAAAGAAGTGTGTGTACGAATACTGTTACGGAACAGGGGCGTTATAATAGTAAGTATGCCTTGACAGAGCTTCTTATATGCGGCGAGTGCAGTACAGCTTATAGGCGTTGCCGCTGGACTTCTCACAACAGGGATAGGACAGTATGGCGGTGCATTAATCGCCTGGAACACGGTCCAAAATACTGCAAGTCCCCTACTATTGATGAAGAACCACTTCATAATGCTATTGTGAGAACTATAAATGAGTTCTATAACTGCAGCGATGATGTGGCAAAAGTACTGAAATCAGCAGCAGATACTGTCCTTTCGGGATCAAACGATGATGAAATAAAGCAGATCAAGCAGAGACTCAAGGATATAGATCAAGCTCGCAATGACTTCGTAAATCTTATAGCTACAGGAGCTTGCGCTTCAGACTCCCTTGACGATGAGTTTTCAAGGCTATATAGCGAAGAAGAACAACTGAGTCAGAAGCCCCTTTCGCTCAAAGCGCAGGCAGGCGCAGAATCAAATGAGCTTGCAGATACGATAAAAGCTGATATTAATAACAGCAGTTTTGAACTTCGCCAGTACGATGACGCACTGGTGCGAAAGGTCATTGAATGTGTTAAAATACTAGGGAGTGTTGACACTAAGATAATATGCAGATTTTCGAGCATAAATTTTAC
>UQEM01000126.1 GCA_900540005.1 uncultured Ruminococcus sp. | reverse complement strand
GAGCGCCACCTTGCCAAGGTGGAGGTAGCGAGTTCGAGCCTCGTAATCCGCTCCATAATCGGCGCTATAGCCAAGTGGTAAGGCGTGGGTCTGCAACACCCTGATCCCCAGTTCAAGTCTGGGTGGCGCCTCCAAAAGAAGTCACGCAACAGCGTGGCTTTTTTTCTTTGCTCGGCAAAATTGGACGGCAGTTTAATTTGAATCTTTACTCACTGATAGAAGGATTGTGAATTTTTTCTAAAATATGGCATTTTGAATAGAATGTGAAAATATTTTTGTTGACATTATCCGAAAAAAGATATATAATATATTTATGACTGTTACGGAAGCACAATAAGTGCGCTACGAATTCAGCGTCTATTCTATGAATGGAGTTTTGTATGTCCGCACATTATGAAATTGAACGAAAATTCCTTGTGGAGATTCCCGACATCGGCAGGCTTGATCTGAAACGTCAGCTCCACATAAGGCAGACTTATCTGAAAAAAGGTGAAAACGGCTCTCAGCGGCGGGTGCGCTCGATCAACGAGGACGGTATCACAAGCTATACCTACACCGAGAAGGTGTTCGTAACGCACATCACGCGCGAAGAAAACGAGTATGAGATCAACGAGGCTCGCTACCACGAACTTCTTGGCGAGCGTGACACCGAACTTGCGCCGGTTGTGAAAACACGTTACTGTTTCAATTACGCAGAGCAGCTTTTCGAGCTTGACGTTTATCCTTACTCCGACAGGCTCGCGATCATGGAGCTTGAACTTGCTGATCCGGAGCAGATAATTGGTTTTCCTCCGTTTGTAAATGTTCTGAAGGACGTTTCCGATGACAGTCGATATTCAAATGCAAACCTCGCTTCGGCGGGAGCTTTTCCCGACGAGAGAAATGGAGAAGTTGGTCAATGACGGAAAAATTCGTTGATGCAGGTGATGTGTCTGAGCTTTTTGGCAGCCTTGACGGCAATCTGAGCCATATTCAGCAGAAATATTCTGTTTCGGTCGTGAGCCGTAACGGCAAGCTGAAAATTATCGGCGAAGAAACCAACGTTGAGGAAGCTTACAAGGCGATAGAGGCTCTTATGAATATGAATGACAAGGGCAGGGCTCTTGACAGTCAGACTGTGAGATATGTTACCTCCATGGCTTCGGAGGGTGCTCTTGAACAGCTTGAGGAGCTTAAAGGCGATGGTATCTGTGTCACATCTTCGGGCAAGATACTGCGCGCGCGTACCGTCGGGCAGAAGCGGTATGTTGAAGCTATCAAGGAAAATACGATCGTGCTCGGAATAGGGCCTGCCGGTACGGGCAAGACCTACCTTGCCGTTGCTATGGCGGTAAAGGCTTTTCGCGAGCATAAGATCAAAAAGATAATTCTGACGCGACCTGCTGTTGAGGCAGGCGAGAAGCTCGGATTTCTGCCGGGCGATTTGCAGGATAAGGTTGATCCTTACCTCAGACCGCTTTATGATGCGCTGTTTGATATGTTCGGCGCAGAGAGCTTCAGAAACTACATGGAAAAAGGTATTATTGAGGTTGCTCCGCTTGCTTATATGCGCGGAAGAACGCTCGATGAGGCTTTCATAATTCTCGATGAGGCACAGAACACCACATCAGAACAGATAAAGATGTTCCTTACCCGTCTCGGAAGTGAGAGCCGAATGGTCATTACGGGCGATATTACACAGATCGACCTGCCTGATGCCAGAAAATCGGGTCTTGTCGAGGCTGTTAAGGTACTCAAAGGGATCGACGACATTGCGGTTCATAGATTTACCGAAAAAGACGTCGTGCGCCACAGGCTTGTTCAGGATATTATCAAGGCGTACGAAAAGTACAATGAAGGGAGAACGAGAAATCATGGCTAAATTAAAAGTGTATGTCAAGAATAATCAGACAGAGGTCAAGGTGCCCGTCGGAATCAGACTTCTTATCAGAAGATGCTGTCAGGCGGTTCTTACAACCGAAAATTTCGGAAAGGATGCAGAGGTAAGTGTTTCTTTTGTAAGCAACAATGAGATCCGCAACCTTAACAAAATATACAGGAACAAGGACAGCGTTACAGACGTGCTTTCGTTCCCGCTTACAGGAAGTGACGGAAGTGTTGAGATAAACCCTGAGACAGGCGCTGTTCAGCTCGGAGACGTTGTTATCTCACTTGAAACTGCCGTTAAGCAGGCTCAGAATTACGGACATTCGCTTGAGCGCGAGGTCGGATTCCTCACAGTTCACTCAATGCTCCACCTCCTCGGATATGACCACGAGACAAGTTTGCTCGATCAGCGTGTAATGCGCGAGAAGGAAGAGTCAGTCCTCGAAAAGCTCGGAATTTCACGCGACGCAACATTTATCGTTCAGGGAGATAATAACTGATGCCGAAAACTGCTTTTGTTACTATCGCAGGACGTACCAATGCAGGAAAGTCCTCGCTTTTGAATGCCATTGTCGGCGAGAAGATAGCTTCTGTCACAAGTAAGCCGCAGACCACGAGAACGCGTATCACAGGCATAAGGAACATTGACGATATTCAGCTTGTTTTCTTTGATACACCCGGTCTGCACAAGCCTGTGAACAAGCTCAGCGAGCATATGCTCAATACGGTCAGGGAGTCTGTCAGTGATATCGATGCTGTTATATTTATGGTGGACTGCACAAAACGGATAAATGAACAGGAAATGGAACTGCTTAGGTCGATGAACGCTTCAAAAATGCCTGTTATCCTTGTGCTTAACAAAATCGACCTCTTAAAGAGCATGGACGAGTTGGCTCCGGTTATTCAGCAAATGACCTCTCAGATCGATTTCAAGGCTGTTATTCCCGTGAGTGTTACGCAGAACAACGGCGTTGACATCGTAATAAAAGAGATCATGGGTCTTGCACAGGAATCCGTACACTTTTTCCCAGACGATATGATAACGGATCAGCCCGAAAAGGTTCTGGCGGCGGAGATGATACGCGAAAAGCTGCTCATGCTGTTAAAGGACGAAGTTCCGCACGGAATAGCTGTCGGTGTGGAGCAGATGTCTGAGCGTGAGGATAAGGATATCCTCGATATCAATGCGGTTATTTACTGCGAGAGAGAGTCGCACAAGGGCATTATCATCGGCAAGGGCGGAGCTATGCTCAAAAAGGCGTCCAGCGCCGCGCGTTACCAGCTTGAAGACTTTTTCCAGATCCAGGTAAACCTGAAGTGCTGGGTCAAGGTGAAAGAGGATTGGCGCAACCGCGAGGGACTCATCAGAAGTTTCGGACTCTCGGAGAAATAATTACCTCTTATATTCAGCTTTCACTGTCGGATAATAGTATTGTGCTTTTACATAGAAACAGTATTTGCTGATCGCGGAGGGCGACGTGGTTTCTCCCAAGCCTGAGATCGGTAATATTGTTGCTATGCAGTAAATCTGATGAGGGAAACAAAATGCAGGAGGAAACTTTATGGCTGAGATTTACCGAGACGGGAAAGATCTCGGATTATCTGAGCTATTGCAATTATAAGGAAAGCAGACATGACTGAATTTGAGGGAGTTGTCCTGAGGGAGCGCGCTGTCGGTGAGCAGGATAAATTTATTGACATACTCACAAAGGAGCGCGGCGTTATTGAACTCTCGGCAAAGGGTTCGAGGAAGATAAATGCCAAGACAGGCAGCTCCGCACAGTTGTTTGCTTATTCAAGGTTCTGTGCCGCCCAAAGGGGCGAGAGACTCTATCTCAACAGCGCAGAGCCTATACATATATTCTACGGGCTGAGAAGTTCTCTGAGCAAGGTCTCGCTTGCCTCATATTTCGCCGATATACTGCGTTTCTGTATTGGCGAGGAAACGGACAGCGGTGAGGTCATGCGGCTTTTTTTGAACGTTCTGCACTACCTTGAAAAGGATCTCAGGAGTGAAGCGATGCTCAAAGCCGTTTTTGAACTGAGGCTTATGTCGGAAATAGGTTTTATGCCGGATATTACGGCTTGCCGCGGGTGCGGGGACTTTGAGCCTGCAAGACTCTTTTTCTCGGTAGATGACGGCAGCTTTATGTGCAGCAGTTGTGCGGGCGGTTCGGGCGAGTTTCCGGCGGAACTGCCGCTTTTGCGTACCGTAAGGCACATTGTTCTCTCGCCGCAGGAGAGACTTTTTAATTTTAAAGTCTCGGACAGGGTTCAGGAGAGTCTGTCGGAATTTGCAGAGCTTTATCTCACGACCCACCTTGAGCGCAGTTTCAGGACGCTCGACTTCTATAAGAGTATAATTCGCAGCTAACATCGGATTATACCATTCTATCGGATTACTACAATAAAGCCGCTGTCGGAATTTTTCGCTGCGGCACATTCTATTTAATTTGGTGAAAACTGTAATGAATAAATATCTGAAAACACTTGAGCTTGACAAAATACTGCAAATGCTCGCAAGCCATGCCTCAAATGCTGAAACCAGACGAATGGCGCTCGAACTGCGCCCCGACAATGATCTTGAACGGGTAAGATATGAATGTCTGAAAACTTCGCAGGCTCTGGAGCTTTCTGTCCAGTACGGAACTCCGCCCTTTTCCGATTTCAAGGACGTTACTTCTTCGGCTGCTCGCGCAGCTTCTGGAGCAGTCATTTCTCTGCGTGACCTTATGGATATCGCGGCTATGCTGAGACAGATAAAGGGACTTGCCGACTGGTATGCCCATTGCGAGAATGCCGAGACAGAGCTTAGCTATCTCTTTTCGCGTTTGCAGCCGAACGAGTCGCTGCTCGAAAAGCTTGAACGCTCGATAATCTCCGATACCGAAATTGCTGACGCAGCAAGTCCCGAACTTGCCGCAATACGCCGCAAGATCAACAAGGCGGGAATGCAGCTTAGAGAGACTCTCGATAAAATGGTCAAGAACAAAACAACACAGCAATATTTGCAGGAGAGTAATGTCACTATCCGTGACGGACGTTTCGTTCTTCCCGTAAAGTCGGAGTACAGGGGACAGGTGAGCGGACTTATCCATGACACGTCCGCCACGGGACAGACCATCTTCATTGAGCCTATGGCAATTGTCGAGGCTAACAACGATATACGTATCCTTGAAGGCAAGGAGCAGGAGGAAATAGAGCGGATAATCCGTGAACTCTGCCGTGATTGCGGAGACTACGCGGAGATATTGAGCGAGAATTACAAGGTATGTACCGAGCTTAACCTTTACTTTGCAAAATCCAACCTTGCCGCAAAGCTGAAATGCTCTCTGCCTGAAATAACCGACGACGGCAGGATATTTCTCAAAAAAGCAAGACACCCCCTTCTGAATCAGCAGAAAGCAGTCCCGATCGACCTTTCTCTCGGCGAGGACTATCAGACACTCATTATTACCGGCCCTAATACAGGCGGTAAGACTGTCGCTCTAAAGACAGCAGGACTTCTCAGCGCTATGACTATGTGCGGCTTGCTTATTCCCGTTTCCGACGGAAGCAGGATATCCGTTTTTGACCATATTCTTGCGGATATTGGCGACAGTCAGAGTATTGAGCAGAATTTGTCAACTTTCTCCTCGCACACCAATAAGGTCATCGAAATTCTTGGCGCGGCTGATGAGAAATCCCTCGTGCTCCTTGACGAGCTTGGCTCGGGAACAGACCCTGTTGAGGGCGCAGCTTTGGCAGTTTCGATTATCCGCCGACTGATGTCGAGCGGCGCAAAGATAATGGTCACGACACATTATCAGGAGTTGAAAGTCTTTGCGATCGACAGCGAAAATGTTGAGAATGCTTCGTGCGAGTTCGATATAGAGACACTTCGTCCGACATACAGGATCATCGTAGGCTCGCCCGGTAAGTCGAACGCGTTTGCGATTTCTGAGAGTCTCGGTATGCCGCGTGATATTATTGAGGACGCTAAGGCTTCCGTAAGCGAAGCAAACAGCCGTCTTGAGGACGTTATCGGAAAGCTTGAGGCTTCACGTCTTGAACTTGAACATCAGAAAGATGAGATAGAACGTCTGCGCGCACAGACTGCTGAACATGAGGCGGCTGTCCGCAAAGAGCGTGAGGAGCTTGAGGCTGCAAAAGCAGAAGAAATGGAAAAGGCTCGCCTGCGCGCCATGACTATCATTGAACAGACTAAGGCGGAGTCAAACGAACTTATCACCGAGCTTGAAAAGCTCAGAAAAGAAAAGGATAAAAAGGATTTCAGCGCGAATGTTTCGGGCATGAAATCGCGAACCAGACAGAGTTTCAACAAGATGTATGATAACGCTAATCCTGTTGACGGCAAGGACGCGAATGAGGGTTACGTTCTGCCTCGCAAGCTGAAAAGGGGAGACACGGTTTACGTTGTTGACTTGCAGCGCAAGGGAATAGTTTCGGGCGAACCCGACGGAAGCGGCTCGGTTTTCGTACAAATGGGCGTCATGAAAACCAAAATTGACATATCGCGCCTCAGACTTGAGGAAACTCCCAAGGCTGTCAGCAATAAGCCTGCACAGCGCGGAAGAAAGATGAATAAGGTCGGTGTTAAGGTCGAACGCAGAGGAACAATGGAACTTGATATTCGCGGATTCACCTGCGACGATGGAGTTTACCAGTTGGATTCCTTTATAGACAGGGCTGTTATGTCCAACATATCCACGATCACGATCATTCACGGAAAGGGCACTGGACTTTTGCGTGAAGCTGTCCATAGACGGCTGAAAAATCACCCCTCGGTCAAGTCCTTCCGTCTAGGCGCATTTGGTGAAGGCGAGGACGGAGTTACTGTCGTGGAGCTTAAATAACTCAAATTTACAGCGCGGATCTGCAAAAATCTTTTTGCAGATCCGTTATTTTTGTTTCTGTACTCCGTTTCTTGACTTTGCATTTAAGGCATGATAGAATTAGTTATAGCAAAAAACGTGTAACATATAAGACAATTATGTGCAAAGGAGAAATTTATATGACGCAGGAAGAAATGAACCGTTTAGTTCCCGAAAAATTAAGAGAGATAGAAGATCTGTACGATGTTACCGTACTTTGGGCAATAGAATCAGGCAGCCGAGCATGGGGATTTGCTTCGTCTGACAGTGATTTTGATGTTCGTTTCATATACAAAAGTGCGCTCTTGTTAGCGTAAATGGCTCTGCGAAAAAATCTCTGTAAATTCAAAAACTGTGATAAAAGTGATATATTGGA
>UQEM01000125.1 GCA_900540005.1 uncultured Ruminococcus sp. | reverse complement strand
GTCTCGTGGGCTCGGAGATGTGTATAAGAGACAGTTCATGCCCGATAGAAACGAGCATATCAATAAAGCTTTCAATTTTATCTTCAGTAAGTCCCTTGCGGAGAGAATCAATATCGCTGCTGGAATAGCAAAGCTTAGCAGCAGTAGCGACAAGCTTTTCCGGTTCAGGAGTATGTGCAATGAGATCTACTTTAATCATCATCGTACCTCCTCGTGTTTTATTGCATATATTTTTATTTTACCATTTCTGAAGTATTAAGTCAAGGCAAACATAAAAATAAATTTGGGCATCTTGAAAAAACATCAATATTTGTATTGCCATTTTATTAATTTTGTGGTATAATAAATGCATTATTATTAATTTGGAGCGGTAAATAGTTGGACTAACGCTTCAAAAGGAGGAAAACATGGAAAAAAGAAACTCATTTTCCAGTTCGCTGGGCTTTGTGCTCGCGGCTGCTGGAAGTGCGGTGGGACTGGGCAACATCTGGCGTTTCCCTTATCTTGCTGCAAAGGACGGAGGAGGTCTGTTCCTTGCCATTTACATTGTACTTGCCCTCACATTCGGCTTTACAATGATAGTGACTGAAACCGCTATAGGAAGAAAGACCAAGCAAAGCGCGCTCACAGCTTATGGAGCTATTCACAAAAAATCAAAGTGGATCGGTGTATTTGCGTGCCTTGTTCCGTTTATGATACTGCCTTATTATTGTATTATAGGCGGTTGGGTTCTCAAGTATACAGTAACATTTATAAGCGGCAATGGTGTAGCTGCCGCTCAGGACGGATATTTTACGGGATTTATTACTGACACATTTCCACCTATAATTTTTGACGTTATTTTTCTTGCTGCTACAGCATTTGTAATTTTCCTTGGTGTAAATAAGGGTATCGAATCTCTTTCAAAAATTCTTATGCCCATACTTCTTATAATGGTAATCGGAATTTCAATTTTCTCACTTACTATTAAAAGCGGTGAGCACTCCGGTCTTGACGGACTCAAAGTTTATCTTGTTCCTGATTTTTCAGGTATTACTTTAAAGGCACTCTTTATTACGATTATGGACGCTATGGGTCAGCTATTTTACAGTATAAGTGTTGCCATGGGTATTATGGTAACATATGGCTCGTACTTCAAGGATGACAGCAACCTCGTAAAATCGGTAAACAGAATTGAGATCTTTGATACGGTCGTAGCTTTTCTCGCAGGCGTAATGATCATTCCGGCAGTTTATGTTTTCTTTGGAAAAGAGGGAATGAATGCAGGCCCCGGACTCATGTTCGTATCGCTTCCGAAGGTATTTGCTGAAATGGGAGCAATCGGTAACGTTATCGGTGCTGTATTCTTTATCATGGTACTTCTTGCTGCTCTCACCAGTGCAATGTCAGTGCTTGAAGCGGTTGTTGCAAGCCTTATCGATACATTCGGCTGGAGCAGAAGAAAGGCAACTATCACCGAATCATTAGTTGCTCTTGTGATCGGTATCGTTATATGCCTTGGATATAATAAGTTCTACTTTGAAGTATCACTCCCGAATGCTGCTCACGGAGAAAAAGGACAGATGCTTGATATTATGGACTATGTAAGCAATAACATTCTCATGCCTATAGTTGCTATCGGAACCTGTATTCTTGTAGGCTGGATTGTAAAGCCTAAAACAATAATTGATGAAGCAACAAAAAACGGCGAAAAATTTGCTCGTAAAGGTATTTACGTTGTTATGATAAAGTATGTTTCACCTGTGCTTCTTCTCTTCTTGCTCCTTGGTGCGTTAGGCTTGTTTAATAAGGTGATGTGATGAGAAAAAAAGACTTCCTGAATGGTCTCGTACAAGGTATCCCTATTGCTTTGGGATACCTGTCCGTTTCCTTTGGCTTTGGCATTATGGCAGTCAGAGCGGGGCTTTCTGTTACAGATGCCTCGCTTATTTCTTTGCTTAATGTAACTTCCGCGGGACAGGCTGCGGGCGTTGATATAATTGCTTCAAATGGCACGATCATAGAAATGATACTTGTTCAGCTTACAATTAATATAAGGTATGCTCTCATGGCTCTGTCTCTTTCGCAAAAACTCGACAGCAGCTTTACATTTCCAAAACGATTGATCGCAGCTTACGGCATAACAGATGAAATTTTCGGACTTTGTATCGCTCAAAAGGGGAGACTAAGACCGTTCATAATGTACGGAATAATCTTTATATCCGTCCTTGGTTGGGTTCTCGGTACATTCCTGGGAGCTGCTGCAGGAGAAATACTTCCTAAGTCTATTACGACTGCACTCGGCATAATACTCTACGGAATGTTCATAGCTATAATAATTCCGCCGTCACGCAAGTCAAAAAACGTGCTTTTCGTCGTTATACTTGCTGCAATTTGCAGTATCTTGTTCAAATTCCTGCTTCCAATGATCTCATCGGGATTCAGCGTAATTATCTGTGCAATAGTTTCTTCGGTAATAAGCGCAATAGTATTTCCAAAGGAGGACGTTGAAACATGAGCATAGCAATTTACATAGCTGTTATGGCAGGAGTAACATATCTTATCCGAGTTATTCCGTTTGCTTTTTTCAGAAAACAAATAACTTCAAAATTTTTAAACAGCCTGCTCTATTACATTCCTTATGCTGTTTTGAGTGCAATGACATTTCCTGCTATCTTCTATAGCACAGGAAATACCATTACCGCTTCGATCGGTACGGCGATCGCATTGGTACTCGCATACTTCGACTTACCATTGATCGTTGTTGCTCTATCTGCCTCACTGGCAGCATGGATAAGCGGATTAATTATCCTATAAATGCAAAAAGACCTGCCGCGTTATGCAGCAGGTCTTTAATATTACTTATTTCTCTTAGCTTCGATTTCAGCAAGAGCATCCTTGCGTGAAAGATTCATTCTGCCCTGACGGTCAAATTCGAGTACCTTAACTACGATCTCATCGCCTACAGAAACAACATCTTCAACCTTTTCCACTCTCTGCTTATCAAGCTTAGAGATGTGAACAAGACCTTCAACGCCGGGAACTATCTCAACAAATGCGCCGATTTCGATGATTTTTACAACCTTGCCTCTGTAAATTGCACCAACTTCAGCTCCATTAGCGATAGTATTTACGATCTGGAGTGCTTTCTTTGCACCATTGCCGTCAATACCGCTGATGAATACATTACCATCATCGTTGATGTCAATCTTTACGTTGCAGTCAGCAGATATCTTCTGGATAACCTTGCCGCCTGAACCGATAACTTCACGTATCTTGTCTGTCGGAACCTTTGTCTGGAGCATCTTGGGAGCATACTCGTTAACTTCTTCTCTTGCATGAGGAATAGCCTTGAGCATAATATCATCGAGAATGTGAATACGAGCCTTTCTTGTCTTTTCAAAAGCTTCCTTAATAATTGCAGGAGTAAGTCCGTCAACCTTGATATCCACCTGAATAGCTGTGATACCCTTATGAGTACCGCCAACCTTGAAGTCCATATCGCCAAAGAAGTCCTCAAGACCCTGAATGTCAACCATTGTCATGAAGTCATCACTGTCGGGGAGAGTGATAAGTCCGCAGGAGATTCCGGCAACAGGAGCCTTGATCGGAACTCCGGCATCCATAAGTGCGAGTGTGGAGCCACAAATCGAACCCTGAGAAGTAGAACCGTTAGAAGAAAGAACCTCGGAAACAAGTCTCATAGCGTAGGGAAATTCCTCAACAGGGGGAATTACAGGAGCAAGTGCTCTCTCAGCAAGTGCGCCATGACCGATCTCACGTCTTCCGGGGCCTCTGCTGGGCTTGGTTTCACCTACAGAATAGCTCGGGAAATTGTACTGGTGCATATATCTCTTTGTTTCTTCCTCGTCAAGTCCGTCGAGCTTCTGTGCATCACTTACAGGGCCGAGGGTTGCAATTGTAAGAACCTGTGTCTGACCTCTTGTAAAGAGTCCGGAGCCGTGAACGCGGGGGAGAACACCTACTTCTGCAGCAAGGGGACGAATTTCATCAATACCTCTGCCGTCAACACGCTTACCCTCATAGAGCCATGCACGAACGATCTTTTTCTGAAGCTTGTATATGCACTCATCGATCATAGCAATCTGTTCAGGGTAAACCTCATCGAACTTAGCGTGTATATCATCAACAATGGGAGCAAGTCTCTCGTCACGAACATTCTTATCGTTTGTGTCAAGAGCGAATTTAACGCGGTCTGAAGCGAATTCCTCAATAGCGTCAAACATATCGTGGTCTACTTCCTGAGATTCAAAAGCAAACTTGGGCTTGCCAATCTGAGCACGAATATCGCTGATGAAAGCGACCATCTTCTTGATCTCCTCATGACCCTTGAGAATAGCCTCAAGCATTGTGTCCTCGGGGACTTCGTTTGCACCTGCTTCAATCATAACTATCTTTTCAGCAGTACCTGCAACTGTAAGTGTGAGATCTGTCTTAGCGCGCTGTTCAAGTGTAGGATTGAGGACTATTTCACCGTCAACAAGACCAACATTTATTCCTGCGATAGGGCCATTCCACGGGATATCGGAGATTGAAATTGCAATTGATGTAGCGATCATGCCTGCAATTTCGGGTGAGTTATCAGGCTCTACAGCAAGGACAGTCATAACAACTGAAACATCATTTCTCATATCCTTGGGGAAGAGGGGACGAATAGGTCTGTCTACGCAGCGAGAAGTAAGGATAGCCTTTTCAGTAGGCTTGCCCTCTCTTTTTGTGAAAGAGCCGGGAATCTTGCCAACGGAATAGAGTCTCTCCTCGTAGTCAACTGAAAGCGGGAAGAAGTCAACGCCTTCTCTGGGCTTTTTACTTGCAGTAACATTAGCCATTACAACGGTTTCACCGTAGCGAACCCAGCATGAACCGTTTGCAAGTCCGCAGGTTTTGCCTGTTTCTACAACGAGAGGTCTGCCGGCATATGTGGTTTCAAAAGTTCTGTATTTTTCAAACATAAAAAATCCTCCGTTTTAAAATTTGCTATCAGTTCGGAGATTTTAGAAGTTAGAGGCAGGAAGTAAGCAGTTATCTTACTGCTTGCCTCTGACTTCTAATCTCTGACCGCTGATAGACTTAAAGGCAGAGGGGTAGAACCCCCACTGCCTTAAGGTTAATGAAATTACTTACGAAGACCGAGCTTCTCAACGATAGCACGATATCTGTTAATATCCTTCTTCTTGAGATAGCTGAGGAGATTACGTCTGTGACCAACCATCTTGAGAAGACCTCTTCTTGAGTGATGATCGTTCTTGTGAGACTTGAGATGTTCAGTAAGGTCGTTGATTCTTCTTGTAAGAATAGCGATCTGAACTTCAGGGGATCCTGTGTCGTTTTCGTGAGTTCTGTTAGCTTCGATAACAGCAGTCTTTTCATCCTTCAATAACATTTGAAGCACCTCTTAATAAAATATTCCGTTAACTTAGATTAGGGTGGAAATCGAGGACTTGCCCATGTCCAAGTACACGGTGATAATATTATATCACATTATTTCCCGCTTGTAAAGTGCTTTTTCGCAATTTCAGGAAAATATTTTTGCAGTTTTCAGGTTTATAATTTTTACCGCAGGTGTTTCTTTAGAAAATATGGTTGACTATTGTATATATTTGTGGTAAAATGTAATTATACTTATGATTATGGACAGGAGGCTGTAAATATGAAATCAGATGAAATCAATTATGTCTGGACGGATAAGAAAAGAACTCTTTTTGGACTTCCTCTGTCATTTACCCGTTATTTCCTTACAGAAACGAAGTTTATTACGAGAACGGGTTTCCTCAGCGTTGAAGAGGACGAGATAGATTTGTATAAGATCATAGATAAAAAAATGCGTAAGCCTTTTTTGCAGCGTATCTTCGGCTGCGGTACTATTATTATATATAGTAAGGACGCGGACACTCCCTCCAAGGAGGTTCACGCCATAAAACACGTTCGTCAGGTTTCAGAGCTTATCGATACATATCTCAACAAAATGCGCGATAAGTACGGCATCCGCGGCAGAGATATGATGGGATCCCATGACGGACACGATCATTATGATGATATCGGCGATCCCGATGATCCATTCAATGATGAATTTTAATTTCGGGGAGACTAAGCAGAATGATATCCTTTATAGTAGAAAAACAATCCTGTTGGGACAGACTCAAAGCTGAAAAAAGACCGATTTTCATTTACGGAATGGGTGACGGCGCATTGAAGATAATGTCTGTTTTCAAGCAGCGTAATATCACAGTTTCGGGAATTTTTGCAAGTGATGACTTTGTGCGCGGTCACTCCTTTGAAGGTTTCAAGGTTCATAAGCTTTCCGAAATTGAGGAAATGGTAAACGACTTTGTTGTAGTGCTTGCTTTTGCGGCAGGTTATCAGGAAATCGTTGACAAAATACAAGATATTGCTTCAAGACACACACTTTATGTACCTGATGTTCCTGTTGTCGGCAATGGATTGTTTACTTATGAATACTGCATGGAAAATGCCGAAAAGATACAGCAGGTTTATGATATGCTCGCTGACGACTATTCCAGAAAAGTCTACGCCAATATCATAAATTTCAAAATCAGCGGAAAAATCGAATACCTTTCAGCCGTAACCACTCCCAAGTCGGAGATCTATAAAAAAATCATAAAACCCGGACTAAATGAAGTTTATGTCGACCTTGGAGCATATAACGGTGATACGATAAAAGAAATGCTCGAATTCACCCATGGAAAATATGCTGCAATTTACGCACTCGAACCTGATAAGAAGAATTTCAAGAAACTCTCAAAGTTTGTAAGCGGAATGCCTCATGTATTTGCCTATAATGCCGCTGCTTGGTGTGTTGATTCCGAGCTCCCGTTTGCTGCAAAAGCAGGCAGGCAGTCGGCAATAACGGCAGGTTCAGAAACAATGGTTTCAGCTTTGTCTGTGGACAATATCCTTGGTGAACGCCCTGCCACTATCATTAAAATGGACGTTGAAGGCTTTGAACGCGAAGCAATATGGGGTTCAGCTCTCACTATTTCGCATCATACGCCAAAACTCATGGTTTCGCTTTACCATCGCAACGAGGATATTTTTGAACTTCCGCTTCTGATAAGAAAACTCAATCCAAGCTACAAATTCTACATAAGACATCAGTTGTATATTCCGGCGTGGGAAACCAATCTCTATACAACACTATAATAATAAAAATCAGCGGCAGTCAGTTGACCCGCCCCCTGTCAAGTAGACAGCGCAAAAAACAAAAATATTCTATGTTGT
>UQEM01000124.1 GCA_900540005.1 uncultured Ruminococcus sp. | reverse complement strand
GCGCTTCATAGAATACCATGTCCGCAGTCTCTCCCTTGAGCATTTCAAGACGCTCGCTGCGTTCTTTTTTCGGAACAGGAAGAAATCCCTCAAAGGTAAATCTTCCGCCGCTGAGTCCGGCAAGAGCTACCGCTGAAACTACCGCGCTCGGCCCGGGAACTACCTTTACGTCAATCGAATTTTCCGCACAAAGCTTAACAAGCACCTCTCCCGGATCCGATATACACGGCATTCCTGCATCGGTAACGATCCCGCAGTTTTCGCCGTTTTGGAGTCTTTCTATAATCCTCATCGCATCCGCATGAGAACTGTGCTCGTGAAAGCTGACAAGCTGTTTCTTTATTTCATAGCGGTTGAGAAGCTTGAGCGTTACTCTTGTATCCTCCGCGCATATAAAGTCTACCTCCTCCAGCATTCTAAGCTGACGGAGCGTGATATCTTCAAGATTTCCTATCGGTGTGCCGATAAGGTACAATGTTCCGCTCATAGGCTCTCCTTTCCTGTGTCATAGATTTTTTGCAGTTCTTCCGAAAATCCTTCGCCGCTTCTTATATAAAGCTGAGGCTCGACCTTCATGAACGGTTTTGAGCCTTTTTTGCCTTCGATCAGGAAAAGCCACGGTGCTTCATCAGGATTCTTTGAGACAAATCTTATCCTTTTAGGCTCAATGTTATTGCTTTTCATGGCAAATATAACGTCGCTCAGTCTCTCCGGACGATTGCAGACACATAGTCTGCCCCCGAATTTGAGAAGTTTTTCCGCAGCGACACACACATCATCGATAGTACACATTATCTCGTGACGGGCAATTCTCTGCGCGTCAATTGCGCTCTCAAATCCTGCTCCGACCACCTTATAGGGCGGGTTGCAGGTAACAAGATCAAGCATTCCTCTCGGAGCGTCCTCCCACAGCTCTTTCAGATCTGCGCAAACAGGAATTATACCTGTCGTCTGACTGTGCTCGATCCCGAGTTTAAGCTGCTCGATCGCGCCCTCCTGTATATCTACCGCATATGTGACCTGCGGAGGTCGGTATTTCTGCATTATTAGCGGTATGATCCCACAGCCTGTTCCGAGATCACATACCTTGTCCTTTTGTCTGTACTGTGAAAAATCCGCAAGGAGAAACGCATCCGTGCCAAAGCGGTGGTCACTGCTTGCACAGACATATATAGTGTCAGTCAGTTTTTCAAACTTATATTCCGGTGCGCTCATTTGATCGTTCCTCCGCCGACAACCGTATCTCCGTCATAGAAAACCACTGCCTGTCCGCTTGTAACTGCACGCTGGGGCTTGTCAAACTCCACAAGATATTCTCCGTTTCCAAGTGCAGACACAACTGCCGGCTGTTCGGTCTGACTGTAGCGCGTTTTTGCCGTAATGCGCATCGGAGTTTCTATCTCGGCAACGGAAATAAGATTCACGTCCTCTGCAATGAGTGTTTGGGTATAAAGATCGGACTCGCTGCCAAGTGTTACGGTATTCGCCGCAACGTCCTTTTTCACAACGTAAGCAGGTATGCCGAGAGAGATCCCGAGGCCCTTTCGCTGTCCGACCGTATAGCCGATTATTCCCTTGTGTCTGCCGAGAACGTTTCCGTCAAGGTCTACGAAATCGCCCGCCACAGGCTCTTTTCCCGTGAACTTTTCTATAAAGCTCACATAGTCTCCGTCAGGCACAAAGCAAATGTCCTGACTGTCGGGCTTGTCGGAGTTTACAAGTCCTGCCTTTTCGGCAAGTGCGCGAACCTGCGGCTTATCAAGCTCTCCAAGCGGAAACAGTGTGTGAGCAAGCTGTTCCTGCGTGAGAGAATAAAGCACATAGGTCTGGTCTTTACTGCGGTCTTTCGGGCGTTTGAGAAGATATCTGCCCGATTTTTCATCATACTCCCTAACTGCGTAATGTCCCGTAGCTATATTGTCGTACCCAAGCTCGATAGCGCGCCTGAGCATTTTGTCAAACTTTACATATCTGTTGCACTCTATGCACGGATTCGGAGTTCTGCCGCACATATAGCTGTCTGCGAACTGCGACATTACACGCTCGCGAAAGCAATCCTTGAAATTGAACACAATGTGCTCGAATCCGAGACGGTACGCAACGCTCCTTGCGTCCATAACGTCCGAAAGAGCACAGCAGGTCTTGCCCTCCTTCTGCGCCTCCACAATATCCTCGTCTGAAAACAGCTTGAGCGTTACACCCATGACCTCAAAACCGCTGTCTCTCAAAAGCATTGCTGCGACAGAGCTGTCAACTCCGCCGCTCATTCCTACCATTACCTTTTTCATTTTAATTTCCTTTACCATTTATCACAGCAGCACACAAAGCTCTGCAAGTGACTCAAAATAATGATCCGCGATTTTTTCTATCTGCGCGCGGTCGCAGGCTGAAACACTGTCATATACTCCGCATACAATGAACCCTGCTTTCTTGGCAGTTTCACAGCAATGCAGCGAATCCTCGACAACAAGCGTTTCGCTGATTTCAGTTCCAAGGCGTGCGGCTGCTCCAAGAAAAATATCAGGACAGGTCTTGCCGAGCGGATATTCCTCATCAGTCAGGACAAAACGGAAACGCTCATAAATGCCGCACCTTTTCAGAACAGCCTCCGCAAGTCTCTTATATGTTGCAGTTGCCACGCCATAGGGGATCCCCTTTTCGTCAAGCCTGTCAAGGAGCTGCGGAACGTAAGGCTTCAGGGGGATTTTCTCCTCATACTGAATGCGTACAAGTTCCTCGATACGATCTATGACGTATTCTTTGCTCAGTTTTAAGCCGAACCTATTTATAAAGTACATTGCCGAATCATCGACCGTCATCTTTTTCACTTCATCGGAAACATCAGGCGGAGGATCTTTCACTCCGCACTCTTTCAAAAATGCCATGTCCGTCCTGCTCCAGACCTCCATTGAGTCGATAAGAGTTCCGTCAAGGTCAAAAATTATTCCTTTTATATTCATTTACATTCCTCTTTGGACTTCAGAACCGGTTTCTTCTTCCGCAGTACTGCTTTCGGTTTCTTCGTTTATCTCCGCATTTTCGGAAGTCTCCTCCTCGGCCGCCTTTTCAGCTTCCTGCTGATTTCGGCTGACAGCCTCAGACTGCGGTTTGTCAGAACGCGGCAGATATGTTCCCTCTGTGCTGCTGTCTCCGCAGATCACCACAGCCTGCTCGCGCATAGCCTCGTATACTTCCTCAAATTTGTCTAAATCATAAGTTGTGTTTCCGACAAGAGGGTCTGCCACATGAACCACGTTATTCTCCATATCATAACCGTAAACCGTAACGCAATGCTGATAGTAGTTGAACCATACCTCCTCGCCGCTTTGTGCGGTAAACTGATAATACCACAGTCTCGGACGCATATCTATAGTCACCCATACAATAACGGGTCTACCCTCGTCGATCTGCCAGAAAAGACTGCTAAGGCTGCTTTCAGAAAGATCTGCCGCATAGCAAGGAGACTCCACAGAGGCAAAATAATCATCTGCGGTCTGCACAATTACGGGAGCAAGGCAGCCCATTCCGCGTGTGCTCTTAGGCTCTCCTATATAAGCGTCATTCATGGTGTATGTACCGTTGAAATCTATCGGCATGAATTCGTCCGCAAGCTCGACCTTGTCCACCGAGAACCCGAGGTAATTGAGCGTCTGCGCGAGAGATGTCACCTCACAGCCCGTAGGAAGCTCAGGTTCCTGCATAACCGTCTCAAAATTTTCAAGAATGCACGAACCTGTAGGCGTATAGCCCTCGGGAGGCTCTATATCTATCTCATACAGAACCGGTTCCGGTTCTGTTTCTTCCTCGGCAACGGACTGTATCGCTCCGACAATTTCGTTGTCCAAGGTGGTTTCAGCAGTTGTTTCGGCAGAAGCCTGTGTGGTTTCAAGATCGGCAAGCTTTACCGTAGTACTGCCGCACGATGCGGCAGCCGCCGTGAAAGTGCAAGCAGCCGCCGTCATCAGAATGAAATTTCTTATCATTTAAAGATTACTCCATATCTATCATTATCTTCGCCCTGTAGTCCTTCTGAGCAGAGTTTACCGTATCGAGCGCAAGTCCGTACACATCGGACGCTCTTATTTCAAGCTTTGCGAAACGCTCAGCCTCCTCGCTGAACTGTGAGAGCTTTGCTATAGAAGAAGCATATGGGATCGTTGCTGTATCCTTTGCCTTGGCAAGGATCTCCCTGCCACGCTCATTTAGGGCGAGAATACGTCCGTATGGCGGAAGATTTTTCATGTCCGCCTTGGTTATTCCTATCAGCAGCGACAGCATGATACGCTTTATCCGCGCCATGGTATAGCGCTTGGTCTTTATCGTGAAGAACAGCTCATCAAGTGAGCCTGCCATTCTTGCGCCATAAATGCGGTGTTCAAGTCCCTGTCCTATATCATTGATCTGTGCTATCTCATCGACATCGCAGCTACGCAGCTTATAGAGCATTACGCGTTCAAGGTTATCAAGCGATGCGATCTCGCCCTTGCTCATTGCAGATTCGATTGCGGAGATCCACAACTCAGTAGTATAGTCTCTTATAGCAACGGCACTTTTATCCTTTTCAAGCTGCTCGCGGATCTTCGATGCGCTCGTAAATCCGTCACGCATAGTGTCGGAATCGTGATCGGCTATGAGCCTCTTGACCGTAAAAGGCTGTATTGCTGATGAAAATCTGTTAAGTGCGCGCATATACTCTATTGCAAGCTTGTTGTTCGGAGAGCAGGCTATCTCTGCTACCTCGGGATCAATGCCGTTAATAACTGAGGCAAGCGCCCGAGGATATGTGTAGCCCTTTTCCATTATCGCGTGTATCTCCTCCGCATGAACTCTCTCTGTTATTTCAGTCGTATCAAGTGCCTTCCGGAGCTCATCAACATCTCCGCACTCGCTTCCGAATGAAATTTCGTCCACAACTCCGAGACTGTTGAGCAGATAGACTGCTCCTGTCGCGAAATTTTCCGCTGACGAAAGGCAATACTGAACCGGTAGTTCAAGTACGAGATCCGCACCGGATCTAACGGCAAGCTTTGCTCTTTCAAGCTTGTCCATTATGGCAACGTCTCCGCGCTGAACGAAGTTTCCGCTCATTACTGCTACTATGTGAGTTGCGCCGTTTTTGCGCGTTTCTCTTATATGATAAAGATGTCCGTTGTGAAAGGGATTGTATTCACAGATAATACCGCTGATTTTCATTTTATGACCTCTCTTTCTTCTTTGCTGAAAATTTATTTTATGCTCGGTTTTTGCGTCAAATTTGTCACGAATAGGATAAATTTAAGAAAAACACTTGCATTTTGGCGGAAATAGTATATAATTATATATGCAAATATTTTTGAAAGGAACAGATATATGATTATTTTAGTTGTTAATGCAGGAAGCTCTTCACTTAAATATCAGCTCATCAATATGGACGATGAGAGTGTTATCGCTAAGGGTAACTGCGACAGAATCGGTATCGACGGTCACATCTCACACAAGACAAGCACAGGCAAGGGCTTTGAGGAGGACTGCAATTTCCCCACTCATACAGAAGCTTTCATGAAGCTCGTTGAGGCTCTTACCACAGGTGATTCAAAGGTTATCGACAGCATGGACGAGATCTCTGCTGTAGGTCACAGAATCGTACAGGGCGCTGATGTTTTCGATAAGTCAGTTCTCGTTACTGATGAGATCATCGACAAGATCGACGAGCTCCGTGAACTTGCTCCCGTACACAACCACGCTCATGCTCTTGCTCTGAGAGCCTGCAAAAAGGTTATTCCTGAAAACGTTCCTCAGGTCGTTGTATTTGATACAGCTTTCCATCAGACAATGCCCCCCAAGGCTTTCATGTTCGGTCTCCCCTACGATGATTACCAGAATCTCCATGTAAGAAAGTACGGTTTCCACGGAACTTCTCACAGATTCGTTTCCGCAGCTCTTGCTGAGGCTATGGGCAGAGACATCAAGGATCTCAAGATCGTTTCATGCCACCTCGGAAACGGTTCTTCGATCACCGCTGTTGACGGCGGAAAGTCGATCGACACATCAATGGGCTTTACTCCCCTTGACGGCGTTGTAATGGGTACAAGAACAGGTGCTGTTGACCCCTCTGCTGTTACTTTCGTTGCAGATAAGCACCACTTTACTCCCTCCGAAATGAGCGAGTACATGAACAAGAAGTCAGGCTTCCTCGGAGTTTCAGGCATCGGCTCTGATAACCGTGATGTTCAGGCTGCTTCACTTGAAGGCAACAAGAGAGCACAGCTCGTTTCCGATATGCTCGTTTATGAGATAAAGAAGTACATAGGTTCATACGCTGCTGCAATGAACGGCCTTGATGCTGTTCTCTTTACAGGTGGTATCGGCGAGAACTCCTACGAAGTAAGAGAAGGCGTCTGCGAGGATATGGATTACTTCGGAATCAAGATCGACAAGGAACTCAACCGCAGAGAAAGAGGAAAGCTTGTAAAGATCTCTACTCCCGATTCTAAGGTCGAAGTATGGATCGTCCCCACCAATGAGGAACTCCTTATCGCAAGAGATACCCTTGCTCTTATTTCAAAGTAATTGCTGTTCTTGTTTAGTATAGCATATTATCCTCAATAATGCAAGAATCTGACAAAAGAATTTCAGAACTGCACATATGAAAACAGCTTCCCTAAACGAGCAGCCGTATAAAAAATGATCCCGAAAACAATAAAAGTGTTTTCGGGATCATTTTTTGAGTCACTATTACTCTATGAATCAAAATCCGTTTTCACAACAGAACAAAAACTTATCATAAAGCAGTTTCTCTTTTCTTCCAACATATAAAACCATACATATCATTGAAAAAGAAAATTGCAAAATTGATCGTTACAGGTATGTAAGCCGGATTTTTTAATGATGCAAACATCCATAAAATAATAAGCACAATATCATTTAATGCATATCCAAATTCGTAGTATGAAAATCGCAGCATTGTAAGAGCTGCCGCAAGAAAGCTTGTCGTAATCGAAATTGTGCTAAAAACAATGTTAGGCGTATTGAGCACAGCCAAAATATAATAAAAAACAATTGTCGTTATTGTGCCAAAAAGCACAAGCCACACAATGTGCTTTAGCCTGAGCTCTTGGATCGCAACTTCTTTTCCATTTTTTGCAGGATTCTTTAGCCAAGTGATTGTCGACCATATTGCCATTGGCATAGTCATACCTAAATAGGTTATCATCTCACCCCAATAGTGAAATCGCCATGAAATGATCCCATACAAAATACTGAAAATAATCATCAATATCTGCGCCCAAACATTTCCTTTAGCAGCAAAAACCAAAGATGTTATTCCCACACACGCAGCGACAAGCGTAAGTATATCAATATTCATTGATAAAACGTTGGAAACTATAATTAGGTCGTGTTGACACTAAGCCTAACAACGCATCTTTTCGGCAAAATTTCA
>UQEM01000123.1 GCA_900540005.1 uncultured Ruminococcus sp. | reverse complement strand
CAGAAATCTACACCTTTAGCTGCTGCCGATGTTTCGTATGCTGATTTTTCTCTTGCGGCGGAATATGAGGTGTCTACAAAAAGTATAAGTCGTGACATCAGCAGTATTCAGAATTTTCTTGCCGAGTACAGGGAACTGATGCAAAATGCGGAACTCACATATTCTCACAAGGAGAAAGCATATTATCTACATAGAAAGGATTGAGATTATGCGAAAAGTAAATTCTGTACAACAATTGGAGCTTGATGAAGTAGAGACACCACCGTCACCTGATGATGCTGTGCTGGTGGAAGATAACGTTTATGAGGTATTCGAGTATGATTTTTCAACATATAGTTATGCTTATATTTATAAAATTTATTATATAACAGATATACACTTGGAACAGCAACTTAAAGAAGTATTGGATAACGGAAAAGTAGATTATAATATAATTAACGATTTCCTTGATGAAAAAATACAGGAAATCGTATTAAGTGCAGATGAAGAACAAGGATATCTTCTTATTGGAGGAGATGTAGGACATACTCAAGAATTGGTGACATTATTTTATAATAAATTGAGAGATATATGGAAGGGAACAATTATTTCCGTTCTTGGAAATCATGAATTGTGGGATAAGCATATACCAATTAGTGAAGATGAAAATGATATAAGGTCAGTTACGGAAATACTTAACAGTTACCGTAAAAGAATAAGTTGTATGGGCTGGAGAAAACAAACATTTGTGCTTCAAAATGAAGTTTTAATAAATTATAAGGGGATAGAGGAACGTGTTATCTCTGAGAACCAGATACTTGATTTAACTGATGAATATTTAAGGGAGATATTTTCAAAATCAACGTTGATTTTATTAGGTGGGATAGGCTTTTCTGGATTAAATCAAAGATTCAATGCAGAAAATGGATTGTATAGTTTTACAGTAACTACAATAGAAGATGACAAGGCTTTATCTGATCAATTTAAGCTGATATATGATAAAATTATGCGTTGCGCTGGTGACATGCAAGTTATTGTTCTAACTCATACTCCGGTATATGATTGGTTAGATGAGCCTACTAATCCTAAATGGATATATATAAATGGACATACTCATCAAAACTCTGTTATTCGTAAAAAAGACGGAACAACAATATTATCAGATAATCAAATAGGGTATAAACCTTCTATGTGGAAATTGAATTCGTTTGAAATATCCGGTTGGTATGATACTCTTAAAGATATGCCTGATGGAGTAAGAGTTATTACTTCAAATGTATATAAGGATTTTTGGAATGGAAGAGGTGTTAGTGTCAGTGGGTGCAAATATCCTGGAATGATTTACGCTTTAAAAAGAAACAATATATATATGTTCTTGCATCAATCCGCGACAAGTTTATGTTTGCTTGATGGAGGACGACGTAAACGACTTAAAAATAGTAATCTTCAATACTATTATGACAATATGGAACTGTATGCAAAAAAAGTTAAAGAAGCTGTTATGCCTTATCAAAAAGCTTTAACGGCATTGTCAAAAGAAATTGAGAATATAGGTGGTTATGGGCGCATACATGGTTGCATTGTGGATATTGATTTTTGGAATCATATTTACTTGAATCCATTTGACGGTAAAATAACGCCATATTTTGCCGAAAACACGAATTCAAAATTAGTATACAATGATTTGCCTGCGTTACTGCAAGAACAAATTCCTGATTTAATTAGTGACTTTAAAACTGCAAAAAGGAATGGTACTATACCAATGCTAAGTCGATACGCAGTTGAAGTAAAAAGTGGAGATAAAGAAGAATCGCCTATTGCAATTGTGCCTCAGTTTGTCGTAGGCACGGAAATATATAAAGCTTCTCATATTATGAGGTCTATACAGTATCTCATTGAAAATGATGTTATACGAATATGGAAAGATGAAATTTTATGTGCTGATACTGGTAACATTCGTCTACTGTAATGATAGAACAAAATAGTACTGGAAAAGTTTATTAAATAAGACTCTTGCTGACACCCTTATAAAGCCATTTATAAACATCTGAATGACAGAATATCATCAAGGTGTTTGGCAGGAGTTTTTGATTTTTCTCCATATCACGCAGTAACTGAAAGCGACTGCGGCGGAGGTCACTATCCAAGTGAGCGGGAAAACTGCATACAGGCTCTGTAATGTATTAAAATGGCGGTTACGATAAGGGCATTGTTTTTAAAGCCGGCGAATGACCGTGTCCGGTGCATAAACAAAAAAATTCTCCTGCAAGCCGTGAGAGACTTACAGGAGATTTGTTTTATTAACATTAAAGAATTAGCCGGCAGCGTTGAGCTTCTTAGCGAGCTGAGACTTCTTTCTTGCAGCCTTATTCTTGTGCATAAGACCCTTTGAGCAAGCCTGATCTACCTTCTTGATAGCTACCTTGATAGCCTCGGGAGTTCTCTCTGCATCAGCATTCTTGATAACAGTCTTGAGATTTGACTTTCTTGCCTTGTTAGCAGCAGCCTTAGTTGTGTTGACCTTAACTCTCTTCTTAGCGGATTTAATGTTCGGCATTTCGTTACACCTCCTTGAAATTAATGCAGTATAAAAAACCGCATTTTACAAATAATAAGTACGCACGTTTCGCGTACTCCGACAAGTGCAACGCACACTTATCGTACTGAGACAAATATTATTATATCATTTTCTGCAAGTTATTTCAATAGGTAAAATGAAAAATAAAGGCGAAATTTGACTATTGAAATGAAGCAATTTGCACAATGGGAGGGAATTATGCAGATAAGAACTGATCTGGCTGTCGAAACTTTTTCCGACAGCGGCATTTCTGACAGCGTTCATATAAGCCGCAGGGGAAAGGCCTTCGGCATTACGGATATTATTATTGACGATGATAGCTGCCTTGATACACTCGGCAAGGGAAAGGGAAGATATATTACGCTTGAAAGCGACAGACTTAGCCGATATACCGACGACTATGAGGAAATGGCGCAGGAACTTGCCGCAGAGATAGAAAGCTTTATCCCCGAGGGAGATATCCTTGTGGCAGGACTTGGAAACAACGATATAACGCCTGATGCTCTCGGGCCGCAGGCTGCGGCAAAAGTTCTCGCGACCCGTCATCTGCGCGATGAGCTTGACAATGATGAGGAGCAGTTTCTGACTTCCCTGCGGCGGGTGAGTTCGTTTGCAGGCGGAGTTCTCGGTCAGACCGGCATTGAGTCCGCCGAGATGATACGCGCGATCTGCCGCGAACTGAAACCTGCCGCGGTCATCGCGGTCGATGCGCTCGCCTGTTCTGACGTGAGCCGTCTCGGCACGACCATACAGATCTCCGATTCGGGAATATCTCCCGGCAGCGGAGTTGCAAATACCCGCCGCGAACTGTCTCAGCGTGTGCTGGGAGTTCCCGTGATAGCCGTAGGAGTCCCGACAGTCGTTGATATGCATACTATCGTGCGTAGTTTTACAGAGGCCGAAATAGGTGAGGAACTTCCGAACATGATGGTAACTCCGCGTGACATCGACCGTCTCACCGAGCGCGCCTCACAGCTTATCGCTTTCGGGATAAACCTCGCGCTCCAGCCGACAATGAGCTTTGAGGACGTAAGGGGACTGTTTTAAGGGACTATGCTGAAAAATTAGAAAAATCTTTCACTTTTGAAAGCTTACGGCTGAGGCATAATAAAGCTGTCGGCGAACGCTGACAATTCTGAAAATGAGGTAAAGCTTATGAGATTTGCAAGTTCGGCGGCAGCTTTTCTTACTGCCGCATTGGTGCCGTGCAGTGCGGTCTATGCCGCAGACAGCACCAAAATAGGCTACGGTCAGGGAACGACTCTCGATGAAAAGGGACGTCCTGCCGACGCTGTGAGCTTCAATCAGCGGTACAGCGACCTTGAGGCGTATGCTCTGACAAATGATGATGACCGCATTATTATAACGTTCGATCAGGGCTACGAGAACGGCTACACCGAAAAGATCCTTGATACACTGAAAGAGAAAAACGTAAAAGCGATATTCTTCCTTACGGGCGATTACGCAAAAAAGGAGACTGCTCTGGTGCAGAGAATGATCGACGAGGGGCATATCCTCGGAAATCACGGCATGACCCACGCGAGTCTTCCGGAGCTGTCTGACAGCGAGGCTGAGGAGGAGATAATGTCGCTCCACAAGTATGTTCTGGACAACTACGGTTATGAAATGCAGTATTTCCGCTGTCCGTGCGGAGAGTACTCCGAAAAGGCTCTTGAGACCGCGCAGAAGTGCGGCTACAAGACGCTTTTCTGGAGTTATGCCTATGTTGACTGGAAAACCGATGCACAGCCTGAGCCGGGAGCGTCCGTGCAGAAGCTTACGGATTCGGCTCACGGCGGAGAGATACTTCTCCTGCATTCGGTATCTTCAACAAATGCTGAGATACTTGGCGAAGTTATTGACAATTTCCGGGTCGAGGGATTCACGGTATAGCTGCCGATTTATAACTCAGGAAATATTTTAGAACCTGTCCGCATAGAAATTGTGTGCGGATTTTCGAGCATGATCTTGCCGGTGACAAGGAAAGATCCACGGACATACTGTCGTATGACAAGGATTTTTGACGCAGTCAACGGCAGGATCTGCCGAAAAGACGTGTGGAAAAAATACTGAACCGCCTCTTTTGATATTGACATATTCTGCTTATCATATTATAATAATTCTACAGGAAATTTCAGAAATGAAAGGAATTTATAATATATGGAGAAACTTTACAAGATCCAAATGGGCAAAGCTAAGTGCGCTGTTGATTTAGGCGACGGCAGCGAGCGCGGCGAGTATGTCGATCAGGACTACATACTCCGCAAGCTTGGCAGACCTCACCGCAGTATCAGCCTCATGTACTGTTACTACCCTCTCGATGAGCAGTGGCCTGCCCGTATTTCCGAGGCTATGAAGGACGCAAATGTCTCATTCCAGTGGGACTATCCCTATGACGACTACTTTACATACAAGGGCGGACTCGGCGGAACCCTCGACGATGAACCGTTTACCTGCATGAGAGATGTTCGCCGCCACGGTCAGGACGTTACGCTCACCCTCACTATCGACCCTCATGTTTCGGACGAACAGCTTGCAGCCATAGGCGACGACCTCAGAACATTCGGCAGGGTTTTCCTGCGGATCAACCACGAGGCTACGGGAAACTGGTTCTCGTTCAACAAGCGCGCTACATATCAGGAAGTTGCGGACTTTTACTGCCGTGCTTCAAGGATAATCAAGGAACACGCTCCGAACGTTCAGACTATCCTCTGTATCGGAGGAGTTGAAAATCCCGAGACAGGCGAGATAGAGAAGGAGAAGGAGTTTTCTCAGGCAGTCCGCGAGACTGACATCTGGTCTGTTGACAAGTATATGTCGCTCCACTGGGGCTGGCCATATGATGTAGCCGAACCGGGCGGAACTTCACACAACCGCAATGCGGTAAAGGACGTTTACCGCGATACCAAGCTCAGCTACGAGCGCTTCAAACATATCAACGGTGGCGTGGAAAAGCCAATGGTAATGTCAGAGTTTAATGCTGACGGCGATGTTACGGGCGTTTACGAGCAGGCTGAAATGGTAAAGCTTTTCTGCGACTTCATCAAGGAGGACAACGCCGAGTGGTTCAGCGGATTCACGTTCTACCAGTTCCGCGACAGAGGCAGACTCGGACTTGAAATAGAAGACCCGAACAACCGGAATGTCGGCGTGGAACAGCCTGTTATGAAAACATACAAGGAGATCATTCACGATGACTGGTTCAAGCCGTCCATGACTATCGGCGAGGAGATCAAGCTGCCCGTTACGCTTCGCTGGGGCAATTCCGAGGACGCTGAGGGTATCGCTGTTCCCGTTCACTTTGACGGAGATCCCTGCCTTTGCGAACTTGTTTTCGAGGATGACTCAAACCTCATGATAGAGGTCAACGGAACATGGTTCTACAAATCGCCCAAGGCAAAGACTATCGACCTTATTTCGGCATTCTATGAGAAACCTCTTGAGGGTGAAACGGATCTTACGATAAAGATATTTGCTCCCCCTGCAAGCGGCGAGAACGACCTTTCTGCGCCCGACGGAGCATTCAACAGCTACTACACTCTTGAAAAAATGCCGAAAATACGCATACGCACGACTCCTGTAGAACCGAGCCGCGACTGATCGGAGAATGACATGAATACATCGGTAATTATTGTTTGCGCAGGCAATTCTACGCGAATGGGCGGAGTAAACAAGATACTCATGCCGCTCGGCGACAGACTTGTTATCGGCGTTACAATGCAGGCGTTTCAGGCTTGCGGGAGCGTCAGCGAAATTGTGATCGTGGCGCGCGAGGCGGATATTCCGGCTATAAAAGCTGAGGCTGAGGCGGCAGGAATAACCAAACTCACAGCCTGCACGGTGGGCGGAGCTACCCGTCAGGAGAGTGTTATCAACGGAGTAAAGCAGATATCCAAAGAGGCAGAGCTCGTTGCAGTCCATGACGGCGCGCGTCCGCTCGTAAAGCCCGAGCACATTGAAAAGGTGATAAAGGACGCGTCTGTTTTTGGCGGAGCTACTCTCGGAGTTCCCGTAAAGGACACTATCAAGACGGTGAATGACGGACTTATTTCGGACACACCGCCGCGAAAGTTCCTATATATCACGCAGACTCCGCAGATATTCAAGAGACAGCTTTACTTCGAGGGAATAGATTTTGCACTTGAACACGGACTTGATTTCACCGATGACTGCCAACTGGTCGAAGCTATCGGCGGCAAGGTCGCAATGACGACAGGCGATTACACCAACATAAAGATAACGACTCCGGAGGATATAAAACTTGCGGAGGTACTGCTTGCAATGCAGGAGCGATAATGGCTTGCATTTTCTGTGAATACGGATCATAAAACAACAGGAGGATATCATGTTCAGAATTGGTCACGGATATGACGTACATAAGCTCGTTGAGGGCAGAAAGCTGATCCTCGGCGGAGTTGACGTTCCGCACACGGTCGGACTTCTCGGACACTCGGATGCGGACGTTCTTGCCCATGCGGTCATGGACGCAATGCTCGGAGCACTTGCGCTCGGCGATATAGGACATCTTTTTCCTGATACCGCAGACGAGTTCGAGGGCGCGGACAGCATGGTATTAATGGCGGAAGTAGTCCGCGTTTGCCGCGAAAAAGGCTATGAGATCGGCAATATTGACGCGACTGTCATAGCACAGGCTCCAAAGCTTGCGCCGCATATCACCGCAATGCGCGGGAATATCGCAAAAGTCTGCGGCTGTGATGTGTCGCAGGTGAGCGTTAAGGCTACGACCGAGGAACACCTCGGCTTTACAGGTGAAAAGCTGGGGATCTCGGCACACGCAGTTGCGCTGATGAAGAAAATATGACCAAAAAGGCGGAGAATATCCGCCTTTTTGCTTTCGCTTTTATGCGTAAACCCGAGCTATCAGAACTTGATTTTCTGCTTATTTTATGATATAATTATAT
>UQEM01000122.1 GCA_900540005.1 uncultured Ruminococcus sp. | reverse complement strand
TGTATATCTCATCGCTCTTCTATTATACCATATTTTTCTTGTGAAGACAGGTTCTTAATGTTTCAGGCGGAAAGACCTATCTGAATGCTTTTCTGAACAGCGATATAAAATTTGTTGTTACCGGTGGAGATATCAGTGTTTTCCGTTTCGGCTTTGGCATAGATCCCGATCCTGTAGATGCCAAGGGCAGGGAACTGCATGAGTATGATGTAACTATAGAAGATATGACCGCAGAAACAGAGATACTACAGATAGACAGCACTTTATGCAGCGATCTTTCCACAGATTCAGAGGGAAACGTTAAGCTGTGGCTGCCAACAGACTTCTCAGGAGAAAACGAGAAACATATAATATATACGGCGGACGCGGCTTATGTTGTTTCAAAGTCTGATGAGGACGGCAGCATAAAGTGTGAAAAGTCGGATTCACAGGTTCATAAGGTAACATTCAGCTTTGAGGACAGCTCTGAGATCGTGCTGATGGTTATTGACGGCGAAAGCATTGAATTGCCTGAAAGCGTCGGATACGACTACACATTCAGCGATGAGAGCGGAAACGCTTTCACGGGTGAAAATATTACTTCTGACGTTAATGTAACGGTATTGCAGGTAATAAGAGAATTTACGGTTTCGGTGAATGGTCAGGAGAGCAAGTACAAATACGGCGACATTTTTGAGATAGGTGCTGATAAGATAGGCATTGATTCTGAGGGAAATGCTTACGGCGAAAGCTTTGAGGTAGCCTCGGATATGACTCTGTATCTGTTTGACGTGACAACAATAGATAAAGCGGAATATTTGAAAATATCAAATGCTGACGAGCTTAGGAACTATTCAAAAATAACTGAGAAAAAGCTGACCTTTAACGCTGTACTGACAGATGATGTAGATGTGCCCTCGGATGTAATGATCGGTTTAAGTTGGGGAAGTTCTTATAAGGCAACTTTTGACGGTAATGGTCATAAGCTTACTGTAAATTATTCTTCCTCTGACAGTAGTTACGATTATATCGGAGTGTTCAAGTATTTAGGTGATGGTGCAATTATACGCAACCTTACGGTTGATGGCAAAATTGAGGGTGACAACTCTGTTACCGCCGGAGGAATAACCGCATTCGTCAGCGGCGAAGTTTTGATTGAAAATTGTACAAGCGGCGTTGATCTTATTGCCAACAGTGCTGATGAAAATGTATTGGGCGGAATAGCCGGATATTTAAGCAGCGAATGTACTATCAGGAATTGCTTGGTTACAGGCTCAATATCCAATTCTTCGGAGAATGGTCACTGCGGAGGCTTGATCGGTGAAGCAATAAACCGTGATCTTGATATTTCAAATAATGTTATACTTGGAGATTTCAGCGGAGTATCGGCGAATAGTAAATTCAATATGATCGGATACAAGGTAAGCTCCGGTGCAGAGGAAATTATAACTGATGGTGCGAACAACTATTGCAGCAGCGATAATGCTGTCGGCAGTACGATCAATATCAATGTTGACGGTTTGAGCGCATTTTCGAGCGGTGAAATTGCTTATAAACTGAGAACAAGCACAAGCGTTGACGGTTCAGTGTGGGGACAGGAGATAGGTTCTGACAAGCACCCTGTTATCGGCGGCACACCCGTTTTCTATAATAAGAAGTATAATGATTGCACTTGTGAGAGTTACAGCATGGTATACACAAATGATGAGCAGGACATCATACCCGCACATCAGTTTGAAAACGGCAAATGCACAGTATGCTCGGCGTTTGAGGACGGTGTTGGCGCAAGACTTCTTGGATATCAGGCTGATATTGATTCGATGATAGGATTTAAATTCTACATGGAGCTTGACGAGAGTATTGCAAACAGCAGCGACACCTATATGCTGTTCACTCTGCCAGATTCTACCACTCAAAAGGTGTACATGAAGGACGCAGTTAAGAATGAGAACGGAAGCTACGCTTTCACCTGTATGCTTGCTCCCAAGTGGGTAAATTCTGATGTAAAGGCGCAGATCATTTCAGGTGATAAGGCGGGAACAGAATATGTATATTCCGTTTTCCATTATCTGCAAGAAGTGGATAGCAGCACTGATAATACAGATTTAAAGAATTTGTGTGAATCAATGTGGGGTTATGGATTATTGGCAGAGAGATACTTCAATCCTGAACTGGAGGAGATAACCGAAACTGACGAAATGCTTGCAATAGAAATTCCGCCTTACGAAAAGCAGGACGTGATTGAAGGAACTCTCCCCGACGGCATTACTTACTACGGAACAAGCCTTGTGCTTGACAGCATGATAGAACTGCGAAAGTACTACATTGTTGAGAGCGAGGAGATGGCTCAGCAGTACAGTTCGCTTATTCACAAAAGCGGAAAGTATTACTATGAGTCTGTGCCGTTTTCAAGTTTCCTGAGTTTCCCGGAACCCGATCATATCGGTGAGGGACGCGTTTACAGTTCACCGCAGGGATATATGTACAGAGCGTATAATGAGACTTCCGATGTAAGGCTCAAGGCTCTGATGAAGATACTTTACATATATACTGAGTCAGCTAAAAGCTATATACAAAATACACAATTATCCTGATGAAAGGAGCTAATTATCAATGAAAGAAACATATATCAAGCCGGATATTGAGATCATTGCTTTTGACAATAAAGATGTCATCACAACCAGCGATCTTATTGATCCCGATGACAATGAACTTCCGATCATTCGTCCTTGAATTCGTAACAGCCGCAGTCCTTACGGAGTGCGGCTGTTACCTTATTGTATAATGGAAACCCCCAGTTTAATTGGGGGGTCCATTATACAATAAAATGCCGTTCGAGACAAATGTCCCGGACGGCATTTTCAGCGTTTCAGACTTTTTCTGTAAAATAAGTAGCAGATAATTCCTACAGTATCGGCAAGAAACCAGCCTATCGGTACAGCCCACCATATCCCGCTGACAGGCATATCCGAGACTGATACGGCCTTTGCAATGACAACTCTCGTGCCGAGCGAGATTATCGTGAGAATCAGCGACATCTGAGGTCTGCCCATTGCCCGGTAGAGTCCGTAAAGCAAAAACAGGATTCCTATACCTATATAAAAAGCACCCTCTATGTGCAGGTACTGCACGCCGATATTGATTATCTCTGTTTTAGATTCGGGAATAAATATCAGCATAAGCTTTTTTGCGAATATCCACAATACGAGCGAAGCGGCTGCGCAGTAAACGGCTGACGTTATTATGCCGACGCGAATACCCTGTCTGAATCTGTCCATTTTGTTTGCACCGTAATTTTGTGCGAGAAAGGTGGAGAATGCGTTTCCGTATTCCTGAGCAGGTATATAAGCGAAAGCGTCGATCTTGACTCCTGCCGCAAATGCGGTCATGACGACTGTTCCGTAGCTGTTTACAATGCCCTGAACCATGAGGATCCCGAGATTCATAACGGATTGCTGTAGGCAGGTGTAGAATGAATAGCTGAACAGTATCCTGATATCCTCGGCTCTTATGCTGATGTGCGTGAATGCGTTTCTCGCGTATTCGCTTTTTAGTATTACATGGACTCCGCAGCCAAGTCCGGATATGTACTGGGCGATAACTGTTGCAAGCGCCGCGCCTTTGACTCCCATATCGAACGAAAGCACAAACAACAGGTCGAGAATTATGTTCACCACAGCCGAAACTGCCAGATAGACCAGCGGAGTGACGGAGTTTCCGAGAGATTTCAGATACGCGGCAAAGAAATTATATACGAATACCGCAGGGATCCCGACGATTATTATCCGCAGATAGTCGAGCGTAGTGTCATATATCTCCACGGGAATATTGAGCCATTGCAGCAGAAGATCCATTTTGCAGGCAGTCAAGACGGTGATGACCACGGTTATGATACCGATACCTATGAAAGATGTGCCGATTCGTCTTTGCAGCACGGCAAAGTCTTTTCTGCCGTAATCTTGGGCGAAAACTACTCCGCTTCCCATGCAAAGACCGATAAGGATCGAAGTGATGAATACCATGAGTGCAAACACGGCTCCGACAGCCGCAAGTGCATCCGAGTTTATGTATTTTCCGACAACCCAAGTATCGATGATGTTGTAAAGCTGCTGCAATATATTTCCTATCAGCATTGGCACGGCAAAAATCGAAATCGACTTAAAAACGTTTCCCGTAGTTAAATATGTATTGTTCATCAAGAGTCTCCTGTATAAAAAATATTCACGCCTGTTTCAGAACTTGTTCTTATTTGCTGAGTATGCCGCATACCTTTAATTATAGCACATTTCTGCGTCAATGACAAATCGTGAATGGGAAATTATTTTCTGCTTTGAGATACCGTAAAAGCTTAGGGTTAAAATAGATAGTTATGATACAAACTATAAATTGTATTTTGTGTTTAATGTCGAAAAATAGATGTTAGTATAAAATAAGCTTGACAAAGCAGGGATTTGTGGGTATAATAGATTCGTTAGAAGAAGCTAATGAAGTTTGCATACAACTGCTTATTGGCAAAAACTAAAATTTTCTATGATGGAAGGTGCAGCTATGACACTTAAAGATGCAATAGAGGGAAAAGAATACACGGTCAAAAGTATCAATACCGATGATGATGAACTGAATTCGTTCCTCTTTTCACTGGGTTGTTACAGCGGTGAGGCGATTACGGTCGTATCCCACCTGAAGAACAGTTGTGTTGTATCTATCAAGGATGGAAGATACAATATCGATCATCAGCTTGCAGATGCAATAGAAATTTAATTACAGAGTAAAGACAGCCGCGAAAATCGGCTGTTTTCACAGATCACAGGTTAGTTCATAATAACTCTATTAGCGTTATCTAATCCTGCCCATTTTAGCATTCAGGCAACAGCCTGATCTGAATGAAATATTTAAATTTTAAGAAAGGATTTGATATAATCATGAGAATCGCACTTACTGGTAATCCGAACTCCGGTAAAACCACCATGTACAATGCCCTGACAGGCAGAAACGAAAGAGTGGGAAACTGGGCCGGCGTTACCGTTGACAAAAAGGAGCACCCTATCAAAAAGTCGTTTTATAGCGGCGACCAGCAGTTGATAGCTGTTGACCTTCCGGGCGCATACTCAATGTCACCGTTCACCAGCGAGGAAAGTATCACAAGTTCTTATGTAAAGCATGAGAACCCCGATGTTATCATCAACATCGTTGACGCTACAAACCTCAGCAGAAGCTTGTTCTTTACCACACAGCTCCTTGAGCTTGGTATTCCGGTAGTAGTTGCTCTTAACAAGAGCGATATTAACGAGAAGAAGGGCACAAAGATCGATGCGGAGGCACTCTCCAAAAAGCTTGGCTGCCCCGTGATCAAAACAATTTCCGTTTCCAACGGAGGCTTGAAGGAAGTTGTTGAAAAGGCTGCTTCCGTAGCTTTCACACAGCAGAAAGCTCCTTATTCAGAAGGCGATATCGACCTCACAGATAAGAATGTAGTTGAAGAGGCCGACAGAAAGAGATTCGACTTTGTAAATAAGATCGTTTCTGCCGTCGAGGTAAGAAAGGTTCAGACAAAGGAAAAGAACTCCGGAGATAAGATAGATGCTGTTCTCACGAACAAGTGGCTTGGTATTCCGATCTTCGCTGTTGTAATGTATCTCGTATTCCAGATCTCACAGGTATGGGTCGGTGCTCCGATCGCAGACTTCCTCACAGGTCTGATCGAATCATTCCAGAACTGGGTGGGCGGACTCCTCGAAAATGCAAACCCGCTTCTTTACGCACTCCTCGTTGACGGTATCATTGGAGGCGTTGGCGCCGTAGTAGGCTTCCTTCCCCTCGTTATGGTACTTTACTTCCTTATCGCTCTCCTTGAGGACTGCGGTTACATGGCAAGAGTTTCAGTTGTTCTTGATCCTATCTTCAAGAAAGTCGGTCTTTCCGGTAAATCCGTTATTCCTTTCGTTATCGGTATCGGCTGCGGCGTTCCCGGAATCATGGCTTGCCGTACTATCAGAAACGAACGTGAGCGCAGAGCGACCGCAATGCTCACACCTATGATGCCCTGCGGCGCTAAGATCCCCGTTATCTCACTCTTTGCCGGAGCATTCTTCGACAATGCTGGTTGGGTAAGCACAGTAATGTACTTCACAGGTATCATTCTCATTTTCTTCGGTTCACTTATTATCAACAAGATCGCAGGCTACAAGGCAAGAAAGTCCTTCTTCATCATGGAGCTCCCTGAGTACAAGATACCTTCACTCTGGGGTGCATTCAAGTCAATGTGCAACCGTGGTTGGGCTTACATCGTAAAGGCAGCAACAATTATCCTCCTCTGCAATACTCTCGTTCAGATCATGCAGACATTCAACTGGAGCTTTGCAGTTGCTGAAACGGCTGACTCCTCGATCCTCGCATCTCTCGCAAGACCTTTCGCTTACATAATCTATCCTATCGTTGGTGTTCTTTCATGGCAGCTTGCAGCAGCAGCCGTTACAGGATTTATCGCTAAGGAAAACGTTGTCGGAACTCTCGCAGTTTGCTTCGTTGGACTTGAAAACCTCATCAACACTGACGACCTCGAACTCGTACAGGGCGCTGGTACAGAAGCTGCCGGCATCATCGCAATCACAAAGGTTGCAGCACTCGCTTACCTCATGTTTAACCTCTATACTCCTCCTTGCTTCGCAGCACTCGGTGCTATGAACTCAGAAATGAAGAGCAAGAAGTGGTTCTGGGCAGGTATCGGTTACCTCCTCGGCGTAGGCTACACAGTAGGTTACTGCGTTTACACAGTAGGTACACTCATCACTTCACCTTCTTCACTCAATGTAGGCGCTGCACTTGGCGGTCTTGCAATCGTAGTTGTATTCGTTGCTGTTATCGCATTCCTTATCACAAATACAAACAAGCACCTCAAGTCTGAGTATGCTCTTAATGCATCAAAGGCATAAAAATGATCGCAAATATTATTCTTATTGCAGTTTTGATTGTCATTCTCGGTTCCGCTTCATTGTACATTTACAAAGCCAAAAAACGCGGTGAACACTGCATAGGCTGTCCGTATGCAAAGCAGTGTCCTTCAAAGGGACATTGCTCGGAAAGCCACAGCGGTAAAAGCTCGGGTAAACATTAAAATCCGACATCGAGGTGATCTCATGAATTATGTAATTATTGCGATTCTTGTTGTTATGATTGCAATTGGTATCGTATACACCAAAAAGCACTTCAGCGGCGAAAGCGGCTGCTGCGGCGGCGGTGGATACAAGGTAAAGAAGAAACATCTTCCGAATGTTATTTTCACAAGAAAGTTCACGGTTGACGGAATGCATTGTGAGAATTGCAAACAACGTGTTGAAGAAATCGTTAATGACATAAGCGACGTTTCAGGCAGTGTTGACCTGAAAAAGAAAGAGCTTACCGTAAGCTATGCAAAAGATGTTGATAACAGTATCATAATCCAGCGTATAGAAAAGGCAGGCTATAAAGTCACTGCACAAGATTGATAAAACAAAAAAAGGCGGCATTCGTTATGATATAATCCCCTTAGAGTAGACACATGAAATAATAAAAAGGTGTAACTCTAAAGGGGGTTATTTTATGTCAAAGAAGAAATCACTTACAAGTGA
>UQEM01000121.1 GCA_900540005.1 uncultured Ruminococcus sp. | reverse complement strand
TCGGAGATGTGTATAAGAGACAGGCGTCAAGGTAGTCAAAGTCACGGATATGCTGTATCAGTGAGAACCGTCCGAACAGTGGATTGCCCTCTTCCATCAGCTCTTTCATCACTGTGATGTATGAACCGCAGAGTACCAGCTTGACATTTTCGGGCAGCTTGTCGATGACCGCCTGCATATAGGAATCGACCTTGTTCTTCTTTTTGGTCTGTTTGAGGTAGGGATACTCGTCAATGATGAGAAGTATCTTTTTGTCAAGCGTTTTCAGGTAATCCATCATCTCAAACAAAGAGCCGAATCGGATATTGGGCAGTCCAAGCCCCTCCGAAACGCTCTGATAGATCAGCTCCATATTGCCCTCAAATGTGCTTGTCACGCACATATGATTGATGACGACACCCTCAAAGCTCTTTGCAGCTTCGCTCAAAAGCGTGGATTTTCCAACTCTGCGTTTGCCGTAGACCAGCACCGCTGTCCTGCGTTTCCATGAGGAAAGCTCGGCATTTAACTGCCGGAGTTCTTTTTCTCTGCCGATAAACATAGCATCACTTCTTTTCTGAAAATATTTTCTCTGAATTATTTTTCAGTATAATAATATTATACCACAGTGCTTTGTTATTGTCAAGTTTCTGAATAAAAATTCAGTGAAAAGCTATTCAGGAATCGATCGCTTTGATCTGGTGACCTGTTATTGATAGTATGCCTCAGATGCATAATTCAATCCTTATTATCCTCATATTCCGTCAAAAATATAACATCATCTGGCTTAGGCGCACTGAAACGGGCATATTCCTTGCCTCCGTCAATCGCACATTTCTTACAGCTGCACATTACATAGTCGTGTGTATACTTCGACTCTATTATATCTCCGCACAGCTTGCATTGAAGTCTGTTTCACCTTATCTTCCTATGTTCCATATTATCATTCATTTTTTATCCAATCATCAAACAACGACCTGACAAGTACTGCATTCTTAGGATCAGCACAGAAGCGGATAAACTGCTCCGCAACAAATTCAGGTGTCAAGCCCATAGGTGTGAGTATTTCTTTGAGCTGTTTCAAGAGATCATCGTCGATTTCAATACATATCTCAGCCATTTTCATTACTCATCTATCTCCCACGGTCTGCGGCAATCCTTATAATGCCAGCAATCTTCCGAGTATTTTTCCTCGATATACTTACGTCTGCTCCTGTACCTGGTGCAATGGTATCAAACTGCATATCAAAGCATTCACTGCACAGGAAATAATCAGCGATCTTTGCATCTATAGCTCTGATCTCTTGATGATGTTCGTTCTCAAAGGAATGTGGAATGTCGTACAAGCTGTATATCGTATCGCCCTCAGACAGCTTTTTTAGACAGTATCCGCACCGCATCTGATGCATTTGTATCATTGCTTCGTTTTCGTTCCCATCACACCAATGAACACCTTTGCGGCAGGCATACAGCAGATCTCTTGCTGTATCGGCACTGATCTCTCCTGAATCGAGCTTTTCAAGAATAACTTTTACTACGGAACTCAAACCTCTGCCAATATCGTGACAACTCATCTTTCATTACCTCCATTGTTATCATATGCGAGCTTATCGGTATATTCATTATAGCATAGTTTCATATCGAAATAAAGGCATTTTGTGACATGATTTTGCTTCTCCCAAAATCATGTGTGAAACCTCAAAGCGCCTGAAATGGCGCATCTTACAAAAATCGCATATTTTTCACAAAGATCGCTTGCCTATAAGACAACCTTTGACTATGGGTTTATTGTAATTCGGTCAGTATGCCTTTATACTTGTCTTGATCTCACTCTCAATCAGTGTCCTGTTCTGTCTAATCGTCACTTTCATGGAATGAAGCATCTCATAAAGAACACGCTTTTCATACGGAGAGCAGTCGTTCATCATCTCCGATATCTCCTTTTCGTATGTTCCTGTGTCAGTGTTCTGATTACCTTCCAAAAGGGAGTCAACTGTCGTGTTAAGCTCCCTTGCAATCCTGATTATCACCTCCAGACTGGGCGTTTTTCTTCCGCACTCGATGTAGCTGAGATAAGAGTCGCTGATATCGCATTTTTCCGCAAGCAGCATCTGCGGCATCTTTCTCGCTGTACGCACTTCTTTTATCCTTTTACCGATAAGTTTCGCATTTATTATCATTAATCGCAGCCTCCTGAATGCGATTTTTGCAAAATATCCTTATCTATTATAAACTATCGGTTAAAACTTCGTCAATCGTTTATTCCGTTTGAAACAAATAATTTATATAATAGTTTAAGTGATAATCAATCGGTTAAGGAGAAGTTGCCGTGAGTGATACAAAAGAAAGGCTCGTTCCTATCGGAGAGCGTATAAAACAGGCTCGCAAGGAGCTTGATATAAGTCAGACGGAACTTGCAGAGAGAGCCGATATCTCCGTTCCGTATCTGAGCAAGATCGAAATGGGAAAATCTGACTTCGGTGTCAGCGTACTGATACGCATATCCGAAGCATTACAGATCTCAACAGACAAGCTGCTGAGACCTGATATACCTGAAACTACCATTATCGCTGCTGACGATCTTTCAAAGGTGCTTGACGGCTGTACTCCCATGGAAAAAGCATCTATCATAGAGACCGCCAAGAATATGCGAAAAGCGTTTACAGAAGCTAAAAAGAATAAAATCTGAAAATATTTTGTGAATCTTAAACCGGAAGTCAAGTCTTGACCTCTGGTTTATTCTATTTATACAGTATTTATGCTATGATAGACATATCCTAAAACAGCAAAGAGGTATGGGGCATGATCGGCAGCGAAGAAAGATATACTACACCTGAAGAACGAAAAGCAAAAATAAGGGAGCGTTACAAGGGCATTGACCCGAATGAGCTTGATGTTATCCCTGCAATAAAGCCTGCGGATTTTTACAGTGATAAAAGCAATAAGCGTGTTGCCGTCTATGCAAGAGTATCGACCGATGATCCGAATCAGACCTCATCGTATGAGCTTCAGAAGAATCATTACACCGATGTTGTGTCACGGCATGAAGGCTGGGAGCTTAGTCAGATATACGCTGACGAAGGTATCAGCGGTACATCGCTACAACACAGAGACTCATTTGTAAGAATGATACAGGACTGCAAGACAGGAAAAATCGATGCTTAGACTCCCTATTGAATACAATAAAACAAAAGGTCAACCGCCGAAAAATACGCAGAATTGCGACATTTTCGGTGGTTGACCTTGTTTTGTTATTGGAAGTTTCCGTTTCAGATACTGATAGGTAATCTCTCACTCTCAAATGAAAGGTTTTCCACAAACAACACTATGCAAATGAAAGGTAGGGCTATTATTTGAAGGTGCAGCTTTCATTTGAGGGTGGTGCTGAATAATTTGTTAGCTTTCACTTTCCAAGAACTGCTCAAAGCTGATCATGCCCTTGGCAATCATGAGGAACTTGTCATTGTACTCATCAATGGTAGCTGCTGAAACCATAAGCATATACTCGAAGAGTTCTTTACACAACAATGTCCACACGGCAGGATTAATGTTGATCCAGCTAACCTTATTCAGTCCAGCATCCATCAGATTTTGCAGGCACTCAAACGCAACCTCAAACGCCAATGCAATCGAGAAGCACAATAACGATAACCATATCTTTTTCCGAATAGAGACCAAAAAGGGCGTTTTTATATGTCCTTGCTCGAACCAAAGAGCAGTGCATCGAGCGTGTTCAAGCTATTTATCAATACGAAAACTATGAGCAGAAATCATATGAAATCAAAAAGGACATTTCCGCCGTACAGGCGAAAATTGCCCGCCGGCTGTCACGAAAAGAACTGCTTGACGCAATGATGCGTGAACTGGAATATGCTGACCTCACATTACCGCAGTTTGATGAAAAACTGTGGCGGATTATGGTGGAAAACGTGACGGTTGGGCTTGATGGCGAGATGGTGTTCCGATTCCGGAATGGGATGGAAGTAACCGTAGAATAGATATATGACAACACCCCACAGGGCTGGCAGACTGGTTTGGTCTGCTTGCCGATGCCCAAATGAAATGGCATCGGCAAGCCTCACCAATTGATGTTCGGTGTGCCTTGTGGGGTTTTTTATTTTTCAAGAATTCATACCTTATCAACATTCCGTCTGATTCTTCTTACCTCTCGCCGACTTCATCTTCTCCTTGATTTCAAGCACACGCTGTACTTCTGCCTCAACATCCACCGGAGGATAACGCAGCCCTGATTTCAGTGCCTGTATCATCTGTTCGGTACGGCTTCGTATTTTGTATATCTTTCCATCCTTCACAAAGACATTGCCCGTTTGTCCGAAAATGAAGTGAATGTCATATTTTTCGCACTGGTCATGGAGCTTCTTCACCCATTCATAATGCAAGGGACGTGAGCCGAGATAATTCTCACCACCTGCAAGTACAGTTTCGATCTGTCCTGTTGCCAGATACTTATCCAGATCTACTTCTCCGATAAAGGGTTTGACGCTGATCCATTTATGCTTGGACGGAATTTCCAGCAGATATGGAATACGCTCATCCACACGTTTCTGATTTTCACAGGAAACGGCAAACTGTACATAATCCCAGCCATCCCACCAATCAGTAGGGAGATGATCCTTGATTCGCTCCGCACGCTTTGTGAGCAGCGAAAATGTCACATCAGGACGCCTACGGATATAATCCCACGCTTCCTCACGCCAAGTATCTGCTTCCTCCAAAAAGAAATCACTGGTCATGCACACACGGACAAAAGACCCGCTTGGCAGCTTGTAATTTCCGTTTCTGTCCTTCTTGATCGGAAGGTTGATAGTAGATTTATTTTTCATAACCTCATTGGTATCACGTCCATAGCGTTTGTCCAGAAAATAGGCATAGCAGTTCTGACAACCCTCGCTGCATTTGTGACAGCCGTGCCACGGATTCCATGTCAGATCGTTGATGTCCATATTATTCGCTCTCCATATTCTTCAGAATTTCGGTCGTGTGTTCCAGTGTTTTCAGCAGTTCTGAAAACGATTCCCCACCCAATTCAGCTTCTATCTGTCTGAAATAGCCGTCCATTTTCTCTCTGGTCATTCGCACAAGCTCTACCGCCTTTTCCGTTGGCTTCACATAAAAGCTGCGCCCGTCCTGCTTGGAGTATTCCTTGTAAATGTAGCCCTTTTTCTCCAGCACGGAAATATGTGCTGTAATCATCGGCTTGGAAACCTCAAGCAATTCTACAATCATCAGAGGCGTGAACAAACCGTCCCGCTGAACGATAATGTTCAGCACACCCATTTCACTGGGTCTGATTGGCAGGTCTTTTTTCAGCTTCGCAAAGCTCACGCAGAATTTAGAGAGAATGATATTCGCATTCAGGTATCTGTCCATAATACGCCTCGAAACAAGTTAATCTACATTAACTATTGTAGTTCACTTTGCTTAACTTGTCAATACCCTGATCGCCGTTTCTCTTTCTGAAAAATTTCTCACGGTAGATTTTCGGTGTATAGCCCGTATGCTTTTTGAACACCTGAATGAAATGGCTTTCCGAGCTGAAGCAGAGATAATTGGAAATGTCAATACAGGAGTAATCGGAGAATTTCAGCATATTCCCGGCAGCTTCGATCCGCTTTTTTGTGATGTAAGCCGATACAGTCAATCCGACTTCCTTATGAAACAGCTTTGAAAGATAGGAAGGACTCAGGTCGGCAATCTCTGCAAGCTTTTTAAGCGTGAGTTTTGTGTGCAGATTGTCATAAATATAGTCAAGACATAGAATAACAGGCTTGGGATAGAGAGCCGCTTTATGAAGAATCTGCATTCTCTGTGCATAATCCTCCACAAGTTCACGGTGCAGCAAATGAATCTGTTCCTCTGCGCTGCATTTGTCAATGCTGCGGATATAAATGTCACTGAGGTTGTATGCTGCCTCCATCTCCATACCGCCCTCAATACAGTATCTTGTGATAAACGCCACAGTAATGATCAGATGATATTTCAGATTTCGCAGGCTGTCATCGCCTAGTTTTCCAAGCTTTTCGCTGCTAAGCGGCTGGAATAATCTGCGTGCTTCATCGGTATTTCCAGATCTGATACTCTCAAAAAATGCCATTTCACGCTCATAGGACAAGTGCGAAACGCTGTATTCACGGTTGAGAAATTCTGCATGGAAGAGTTTCTTTTCAATATCCATATCACATCACCTCTGTCTCTATTATACATCATCTCAAAAGAAATTACAACATTAATCTGATATAAACAGTAAAATTATGATATTGGTTTACTCAGAAATATGATATCCTCGTAACAGTAGAATTTGAACCGACAGAAAGGCGGAGATCTTATGCTGAAAAATAAAGGCTTTTACAGAGGCATCAATTTAGGAGGCTGGCTGTCCCAGTGCGATTACAGCGAGGACAGGCTGAACAATTTCATTACTGAATCTGATTTTGCGAAAATTGCTTCATGGGGACTTGACCATGTCAGAATCCCGATCGACTATAACATTCTCGAAAATGAGGACGGCAGCTTTAAGGAAAGCGGCTTTGCAAGAATTGACTGGGCACTGGAAATGTGCCACAAGTACGGACTTAATACGGTGCTTGACCTGCACAAGACAGCAGGCTACTCCTTTGATAGTTACGGCGAGAGCGAATCCGGCTTCTTTGACAGCGCAGAGCTTCAGGAGCGTTTTTATCGTCTGTGGGAGGAAATCGCAAGACATTACGGACAGTATTCTGAAACCATCGTTTTTGAGCTGCTCAATGAGGTAACGGACAAGAGCTACATAGACGCATGGAACAGGATTGCAAACGAGTGCATAAAGAGAATCAGAACCATTGCTGCAGATACCGTAATTCTCGTGGGAAGCTATGACAACAACAGTGCTCCGGCAGTGCCTGCACTTACTGTGCCTTATGATGACAAAGTGGTATATAACTTCCACTGCTATGAGCCGCTGAAATTTACACATCAGGGTGCATACTGGACTGATGAAATCAAGCCTGAGGAGCGTCTTGCTTTTGACGAAAGCGGAATTAATGAAGAATTTTTTGAGGAGCTGTTTGCTCCAGCAATTGAAGCGGCAAAGAAGAATAACACCTCGCTTTACTGTGGCGAATTTGGTGTGATTGATGTGGTATCTCCGGAAGATACAGTGAAGTGGTTCAGAACGATCAACAGTGTGTTTGAGAAGCACGGCATTGCAAGATGTGTGTGGAGTTATAAGGAGATGGATTTTGGAATTTCGGACAGCCGTCTTGATGGGGTTCGGGATGAATTGATTCGTTCCATCTGATCTGTCAATACCTTATGAGTAATAGTGATTATCCCATAAATTGAAACAGCCTGCAGTCGGAGAGATTATCTCTGCTGCAGGCTGTTTACACATCTCAGAACATCGCAGAATAGCCATTTCCAAATGGTTGTAAATTCCATATAAACAAATGCACCCTTTTTTCTCAAAAATCCAATAAAAAAACGATAGCAAGGGGCTATCGTTTCGGAATTGAAATTTTCTCGTTTGTCGGCTCTGAAATCACTGCAAAAATCCGACCTATCGTTTCGGATTTGCAGAATTTCCGTAACCGCCAACCACACCCTAACGTTGATTCGGCACTAAAAAAGCGATAAAATA
>UQEM01000120.1 GCA_900540005.1 uncultured Ruminococcus sp. | reverse complement strand
GTATGTGAGAGCCTTAGAGGAATCGGGCTGTAAGTATTTCCTCTACGAAAACAACTATTCCGTACATCAGAACATCAAGGACGAGATCACAAGGGTTCTCGGTGTAGAACCTATCATGATAAACTCTGCACTTGTATCGGCACAAAATAGAAAGCGCTGTTACTGGACGAATATACCTTTTACTTCTTTCCCGGAAGATAAGGGCATTTTACTGAAAGATGTACTTGAAAGCGGTGTTGCGTGGCAGGACAAGTCCTACTGTATGACCGCTTCTTATGACGGTGCTGTGCTGTATAACACCCTTGAACGTAAGCAGCGGACTATGGTCGCAGAACCTATACCGAACAATACATATCAGGGTACGGACAAGTCCCGTACCGTCATGGCAGGCTATCATAAGTACGGTGAAGCAACGATCATCAAAAATTCAGGCTTCAACGGCAGTACTACTTCGGTTGCTATGCCTATGGGAGCCGCCCAGCGTGGACGATATGTTGACGGCGAAAAGACAGAACAGCATATCGAAGTGCGTGAGGACGGCAAGTCCAACTGCCTGACCACTGTTCAGAAAGATTCGCTTGTATGCTCTCCCGTTCGTATCGGACAGTATGGCAAGGGCGGACAGGGACAACGTATTTACTCCGTTGTCGGCAAGTCTGTTACGCTCTCAGCCAATGGCGGCGGTCAGGGTGCAAAAACAGGTCTGTATAAGATTGATCTCCCTGACGGTGACTACGTTATCCGCAAGCTCACCCCCATTGAAGCGGAGCGTTTGCAGACTCTTCCCGACAACTATACCGCAGGCATTTCCAATACCCAGCGGTACAAGTGTATTGGCAACGGGTGGACGGTCGATGTGATCACACACATCTTGGGAGGGCTTCACGATGCTTGATGAAGCCCTGACCAAGTGCGCCGATAACAATAACTACACCATTTACACAAGTATGTGCAAGGCACAACGCATACTGATGCGGTCTTATTATCCTGTGTGCAGTATAAGCGGCGGTTCTGACAGCGATATTGTCCTTGACCTGATTCATAAGGTCGATGAGGACGGCAAGGTCAAGTATTTCTGGATAGATACGGGGCTTGAATACTCCGCTACAAAGGAGCATTTAGACTATCTTGAACAGAAATACGGCATTACCATTGAGCGTGTCAAACCCGATAAGCCTATCCCTACCTGTGTGAAGCAGTATGGTGTTCCTTTTCTGTCGAAATATGTTTCCGAACAGATGATGCGTTTGCAGGCTCACGGATTTCAGTGGGAGGACGAACCGCTTGAAGTGCTGTTGCAAAGATACCCTCGGTGTAAGACGGCTCTGCAATGGTGGTGCGGAGAGCGATACTCTGACGAGGACGGTGTTCAGAAAATCAGCAGATTTTCAATTTACCGCAACCGTTTCCTAAAAGAGTTTATCATGCAGAATCCGCCGGATTTCCCCATATCCAACAAGTGCTGTGAATATGCGAAAAAGAAGCCTGCAAAGCGTATCGTCAAGGAACATGATGCAGACTTGGATATAACAGGTATCCGACAGGCTGAGGGCGGTATCCGTTCGGCAGCTTTCAAGACTTGTTTTTCTGAGTGCAAGTCTAAGGGGTGCAACACCTTCCGTCCGGTATTTTGGTACACGGACGGCGATAAAAAAGACTATGAGCAGATGTTCGATGTTCAGCACTCCCGATGCTATACGGAATACGGGTTACGGCGAACCGGCTGTGTAGGCTGTCCATTCAGCAAACATATCAATGAGGAGCTTGCAATCATCGAGGAACATGAGCCGAATCTTTACAAGGCAGCGGTAAATATCTTTGGCAAGTCCTATGAATATACAGCAAAATACCGTGCTTTCGTAAAAGAAATGAAGGCAAAGGAAAAGGAGCAAAAGAAGCGTGATAGACTACTTGGCATTAGCGGAATATCTGCCTGTGATACTGGCAGTAACGGCGGTACTGGCTCTGTTGATCGGTGTGCCGTATCTGCTGACACAAACGCTCCTGAAATGCGAGAAGGAGCGTGATGACGATGTTTGATCCTGACATACAGAGGAAAGCTCTAAGCCTGATTATGGGCTTTATTATTGAGTTTTCAGGAACACCAGCAGAACCAGAAGTGCAGGAGCTTTCGGTCAATGACCTGAATGTATCGACTATTTCTGTTTCCTGTCTGAAAGTATCATGGGATTCTGAGCCTGACCGTGACTATTCTGTGAGCTGCACGGCTCACGATGATAACTATGCTTTCAGCGATAATATGTACTTTGAGTTCAAAGGCAATGACCTCTGCTACATAACAGGTCTGCGTGAGAATACTGAGTACACGGTGACGGTCGAACCTATACTTTCTAAGGAAGAAAAAGACGGATATTCCGTAAAATCTTCATCTGCTGACGGCAAGACCGAAACGGTTGAGGTCATATATGATTTTCCGTATGAGGACGGCTGGACAAACTGCTTTGCAGGCGAAAGAGCTTCGGGACTGACGGCTATGCCCAGCTCAGGAGCGATATACGGCTCTAAGGTCGATACCATAACAGGTACCGGAATACGCCGTGATGAGTACGGCGATTTCTGCTGTGCTATGGGCGTATGGTACGGATACTGCGGAGATCGTTTCCTGATTGAGCTTGAAAACGGTACGCAGTTTACTACAAAGATATGCGACAGCAAGGGTTATGCCGATGATGGTGAGGGTAAATATCACAACTTCGGCGGCAGCGGAAAGTGTATCGTTGAGTTTATCTATGACGATTATAACTTACCGTCCTGCGTGGCATTCTCAGGCTCTTGGGGCTATTACAACTGGAACGGTCTTGACCTCGGAGCGAATATCAAATCAATCAAGAAAATCAACTACGGTGAACCCGTAGAATACTGAAAAATGTGGAGGTTTCTATTATGAACGTAAAGAAGATCATCAAGGGAATTGTCGGACTCGGTGCTATGGCAGGTGTTGCCTACGCTGCATATAAACTCGGTGAAAGCAAAGGCAAGATCAACGAGCGTTTCCGTGAGAAGTACGGCGATGACGGGGACGATATTGAGCTTGACGATGATGAGGACGAGTTCAGGTTCTATGATAATATGATCGAGCCTGACGATGAGTGCCTTGCGCCTAAGAAGGATAATAAGCCTTCTTTCTCTGTAAGCATACATAACTTTGCTCCGCTTGATTCCGTTAAGGTTGACGGCATTTCGGAGAAAGATATGGATATACTTATCTATCATATCTCGCATGACAAATATACCTCGAACAAGCAGATTCGTGAGTGGCTTGAGGTAGACAAGGATACCGCAGCAAAGGTTATCTCTGCTCTCAGAAAGGCAGGATATATCGGTGAGGAGTATTCCAACTATATAATTCCGGTCAACATCACAACTGAGGTGTATTTTCGACTCAGGTCGTACAACAATTCTAAAAAGTAAAAGCACACTCCCACATATCAGGAAATGTGCTTTGATAATCAGATGCTTTTCTCCTATTTTTTCTCCTACAAAAAAGGTTTCTCCTATTATGATATGAAATGTAGGAGAAAGGTGTTTGCTGTCTGTTTCCCGAACTTGTAAATTTATTGATTTTGGGAAACAGAACGTGTTATGTGTTTGTGAGCCAGTCCGAAAAGTCGATGATCTTTATGCCTTCATACTGATAGGCATCGTGGCGTGTCCTTGCGATCAGCATCTTGGGATAAGCATCCTTAATGGACAGCAGCGGTGATACCTCACGCTGAAAAGTTTTTTCATCGGTGATACTATCCGAAACCTGAATATACAGCTTCTCATCACGCTTGATCGCTACAAAGTCAACCTCTTTCTTGTAAAGGACACCGACATAAACCTCATAGCCACGGCGAAGCAGTTCAATAGCTACAATATTTTCAAGCACTCTGCCGTAGTCCATATTCTTCGTTCCGAGCTTTGCATAGCGGAAGGAATGATCGCTGAGGTAGTATTTCTCATTTGTCGAGAGATATTTCTTTCCCTTGATGTCATATCGGCGTACTTTATAAAATGCAAAGGCATTGCAGAGATACTGCATATATGAGCTGACAGTCTTATGGTTGATCTTGTCCTTATGGCTGTTAAAAGTATCAGCAATGGATCTGGCAGATGTGAGGTTCGAGATATTATCCATGAGAAAGTCAGCAAGTCTGTCCATAAGAATCGTATTGCGAATTTTATACTTTTTGCGAATATCCCTGATGATCAGAGTATTAAAGACTTCTGCAATATAGTCATATTTCGCTTGGGCGTCCTTATACACATAAGAGCCAGCCATACCGCCTTCGCAGACATATTTATCAAAGGCAGTGTAGAGGTCAGTATATGCAAAGTATTTTACATATTCAGCAAAGGAAAACGGATAGACCTTGATCTCGAAAGTTCTTCCTGTGAACAGTGTTGCAAGATCGGAGCTTAACAGAAACGCATTAGAGCCTGTGATATAAATATCGAATTTTTCTGATGCGTGTAAGCCATTTATTGCCTTTTCAAAATTATTGCACATCTGTATTTCATCTATCAGAACGAAATTATCAGCGCCTTCCTTGTAGGCTGCGTTGATATAGTCATACAACGGTCTATATTCTGTCAGATCATCAAAATCGGGCAAATTGAAGTTGATGTGTATGATATTGGCAGTCTCGATGTTAGCACTCACATGGCTTTTGAATGCTTCCAGCAGTTTGGACTTACCGCTTCGGCGGACACCTGTTATGACCTTTATATCAGGAGTACCGATCACATTTATCACTTTTTCGAGATAGTCTTTTCGTTCAATCAGTTTCATAAGAACTCACGCTCCTTTAACCTTATTATACCATGAAGCAAAAATGCTTGCTTGCAAGGGCATTTTTGCGAAGCCGTCAATAAGCACAGCGGACGAAAGTCCGCAAAGGGGCGCAAGCCCCTCGCCTTGCGTCAGCAAGGTGTATGTGTTTATTATACCACATCTATTTCCCGAAATCAAGTGATTTTCGATTTTGGGAAATAAAAATGAAAGGAAGTCGATATATGGCAATTCTAATCGTGGGCGAAAAGCCCAGTGTAAGCCGTGCAATCAGTTCCGTAGTAGGTGCGGACGCTACAAAGAAAGGTTACACCGAAGGCAACGGATATATTGTATCGTGGTGTGTCGGTCATTTGGTAGGCTTGAAGTTTCCGAATGACTACGGCAACGGCTGGAATCAGAAATGGAGCTTTTCTCAGCTTCCTATGATTCCCGACAACTGGCTGTTTCAGATTACGGACAGCACAAAGGCTCAGTACAATCTTCTGAAAAACCTTATGAATAAGGACGAGGTAACAGAGATCATCTGTGCGACCGATGCGGACAGAGAGGGAGAATGTATCTTCCGCTATGTGTATAACATGGCTCGGTGCCGCAAGCCTGTGAAGCGTTTATGGGTTTCTTCTCTTGAGGAATCCGCTATCCGCAAGGCACTTTCTAATATGAAGCCTATGTCCGCATACGATAACCTGTTCAATGCAGGCTATGCCCGTGCAAGAGCAGACTGGCTTGTGGGTATGAACGGCTCTCGGCTGTTTTCCGTTCGATATGGCGGTAAGCTCAATATCGGCAGAGTGCAGACACCTACTCTTGCAATGATCGTTCAGCGTGATGCGGAGGTAAACGGCTTTGTAAAGCAGAAGTATTTTACAGCTGACCTCAACTGCGGTGCTTTTACGTTATCATCTGCAAGGATTGATGATGAGAAGTCTGCCGATGCGCTTGTATCTGCCTGTGACGGCAGTACGGTCACTATCAGCTCTGTCAAGCGTGAGGTCAAGACCGATAAAGCACCAAAGCTCTACGATCTGACAACCTTACAGCGTGAAGCAAACAAGGCTTTTGGCTACACGGCGCAGCAGACACTTGACTATACTCAGTCACTTTATGAGGGTAAGCTCGTCACTTATCCCCGCACCGACAGCCAGTATCTCAGCGATGATATGGCTCAGACAGCTCTTGAAGTGACGAAGCTCTGTGACAGCTATTTCGGGTTTGGTATTGCCCATACGCCTGACATACAGAAGGTTATCAATAACAGCAAAGTATCAGGGCATCATGCAATTATCCCCACAAGCGGTATCGCCACGGCTGATCTTTCTTCTCTGCCGACAGGTGAAAAGAATATCCTTACCCTGATCGCCACTAAGCTGATCTGTGCAACGGCTCCGGCTCATAAGTACGATGCTGTCAAGTTGACGGGTATCTGCAACGGCACGGAGTTTACGGCAACAGGCAGAACCGTCCTTGATATGGGGTGGAAACGCTTTATCAGGCAGACCGACAAGGAAAAGCCCGATGAAAAAGCTCTTCCTGCGGTATCTGAGGGACAGACTTTCACGGTAGCAGCAAGCAATGGCGAACATTTCACAAGTCCTCCGAAGCCCTACACGGAAGATACGCTGTTATCTGCTATGGAACGTGCAGGCAACGAGGACTATGACGATGATACGGAGAAAAAGGGACTCGGTACTCCTGCGACACGGGCCGCAACCATTGAATCACTTGTGAAAAACGGCTATGTGGAGCGTGACGGCAAACAACTCAGGGCGACGGATAAGGGCAAAGAGCTTGTGACAGTTGTTCCCGATGAGGTCAAGTCCGCAAAGCTGACCGCTGAATGGGAATCGAAGTTACAGCAGATTGAACACGGTGAGCTGCCCGAAACTGTGTTCATGTCCGGTATTCAGCATTTTATCACTGATATGTGCAGAAAATACGGCTCTGTCGATAAGTCCGTTTCTCTTTCGGACGGTGGCAATGAGCCTGTTGGCAAATGCCCGAAGTGCGGTGCTGATGTTGTCAAGGGTAAGTTTGGCTGGTATTGCAAGGGTAAGTGCGGTATGAATATCGCAAAGGTGTACGGCGTGGAGCTATCCGATACCCAGGTCAAGGGACTGTTTGACGGCAAGTCCACAAGCTACACATCTAAGGGCAAAAAGACTATTGTCCGCCCTGAGATCGTGGAGAATCCGTACAACGGGAAGATGTACTATCAGTGGAAAACGGAGAGGGGTAATAAGAATGGATAACAACCAGCTTGCGGAAGCTGCAAAGATCCTCGGTGTCTCCGAGGACAGCATTTCCGCTATGGACGATGAGATCAAAAAGAGTATGACAGCGGTCTTTGAGACTATCTCTGTCAGGAACGATGAGGACAAGAAGGCAGTCTTTGAAGCACTCGACAATCTGTGGCAGAAAGGCTCGGTATATATCGGACTTGATGAGGTTGCAAAATCAACTGGCATTTTGCTTGTGACACTCCGCAGCCTTGATTACGATACTCAGCAGGCTATCGTTTATGAGTTCATGATGGATAGCTCGCATACAGAGCGTTTTTATGACCTTGTGAACAAGGCACTTGCAGTTTCAGAGCTTGGCAATGTTGCAAAGCTGATCGGTGTTCCTGTGCGTGAGCTGAGGTCGCTCCCTCGCCGTATTCAGGAAAATATCTGCGGTGCGTACACAATGGAGTACGATGTCGACAGCACAAACATTGACCTGATCGACCACATCAGGGAGATGATCGCACCGTGACAGAGTTTCTATATATCGCAGGCATAGATATTGCTTCTATTGCCAACAAAGAGTTTATCCGCATTGATACGGATAAGGCGCAGGAGATATGCTGTCTCTTATACACATCTCCGAGCCCACGAGACTCGACGTCATCT
>UQEM01000119.1 GCA_900540005.1 uncultured Ruminococcus sp. | reverse complement strand
GAGTCTCGTGGGCTCGGAGATGTGTATAAGAGACAGGAATTCACAAGTATATAAATTTCTGAAATATTTATAAATTAAAAGTAAATTGCAATTTGAAATTGCCTATTTACAGCCTTTTTTCGACCTGTGCAAAAGTGCAGCACAAAAACGATATTTTTTCACAACATTTTTGGAAAGCAGCAAATGAGCAGCAAAAAATTCAGATTAAAACAAATACAAAAATAGACCCTGAAAATTTTTTTGAAAAATATCAGTTTTTTTATCCTGAATGCCGTTTTTTTTTAGTCAAGACCGAAAAAAAGAAGCTTTCGGCAAAAACCAAAAGCTTCCCGGAGGTTTATATGATCTTGTTGCTTGCGTCCTCAATGCGCTGTTCGTAGTATTGCTGCATCCACGGAAACTCGAATCCGCTGAAAAGCTTGAGACAACTGCGAGCGTTTCCGAGAGCGTCCTCAAGACCCTCGCTGTCTCCCGAACAGGCAAAAATATAAACGACTGTTATGAATATTTCAAGCAGAGTTGTGTCGTTCCTGCCGTGTGGCTTGTATCCGAACTTCATAAGCCTGAAAGCCTGCGTGTAGTGCTTTGCGGCGCAGTCCGTGAGCGCGAGCGCAAGGTACATACCCGCCTGCTGTTTCTGCGGTTTCTTTTGTGCAAAATTCTGCAAAAAGTTTATGTTGTCCGTGCGAAAATCCTCGGCGTCGCGCCATTGTCCGAGCTTGCTCAAAACTTTGAGCGATGCCACACAGTATGCGAATTTATCATCGCCGCTGAGTTTTTTTTCAGCCAGCATTTCGAGGTAGAACTGCGCGTTTTTCAAGTCGTGAATGCGGTCGTACAGTTCGACAAGCTGGAGAATATCTTCCACAGCGGGCTTTTTTGCGTTGTCTACAAAAGCATCGGCGTACTGCTCACAGAGATTCTTGGTGTATCCTTCTTCTGCAAAGACCTGATAGATCTCCTCGTATTTTTTCATCTCTGCGCCGAATGACGGCAGGAGAGCTTTGGCGAAACTGCTTTTTTTTCGTTCTGTCGGTGATATCATGTTGGAATCCCTCCGTTTCCATGACAACTCAACAACTGTAAGTTGAGACGATACTGCACAAAGTGAGAGGTTCGGCAGCGCTGTCTCAGGGAATGTTGCCATATTACTGCAAGAATAATTCTAACATAAACTTAACATTTAGTCAATATTTGAGGGGGAGCTTTCAAATAAATTTGTTGAAATGCACAAAAACTGAGACGGTTTTTCTATTAATCAATTTTTTGAACAAATATCCGCTTTTAAGACTATTTCAAGCTTTTATGGTATAATATAATTTAATCTGGGGAAGTCTGTCACGCCAGCAGTAGGATATACACAGTGCCGGTGCGGCAGGCTGTCCCGACGGAAAAGGGGTATTGATATGAAATTACTCGTGGTTGAGGACGAAATGCAGCTTGCCGATGCGCTTTCGGAGATCCTTAAAAGAAATATGTACAGCGTTGACACGGTATATAATGGTACAGACGGTCTGGACAATGCTCTTACGGGAGTTTACAACTGCATAATCCTCGATATTATGCTCCCCGGAATGAGCGGAATAGACGTTTTGCGCAATCTGAGAAAGGAAAAGATAAATACGCCCGTACTTCTGCTTACGGCAAGGAGCGAGGTCGAGGACAAGATAAACGGTCTCGACTGCGGTGCGGACGACTACCTGACAAAACCTTTTGTGACGGGCGAGCTTCTCGCGAGAGTCCGCGCTCTCACAAGGCGCAAGGGTGAACTGGTTGACGAGAACAGGCTCGACTACAATGGACTTGAACTCGCCAAGAACACCTGTAGTGTGGTATGGCAGGGAAACGACGTAAAGCTCAGCCTGAAAGAGTACCAGATAATGGAACTCCTTATCTCCAATCCGCACCGTATCCTGCCGAAAGAGCGTATAATCGAGAAGATATGGGGCTATGAGAGCGATGTTGAGTACAACAATATCGAGGTATACATATCGTTTCTTCGCAAAAAGCTTACGGCGATATCCGCGCCTGTGCAGATAAAGACTGCCCGCGGAATCGGTTATTCGCTTGAATAAGGAGTGCTGTTTATGTTCAAAAAAGCGCATCTCAGGCTCTTTTCGATAATAACCTGCATACTTGTGGCGGTTTTTGGTGCATTGCTCGGTTCGATAAATCTCATTACCGAGGCGGTCATGCAGAATCAGTCGCAGCAGGTTCTGAAACAGATCGCAGAGGGCGTTGAGTACAATGATGTCACATCGACATTTACTTTCACAAAGCCGGAGGATCGCGACCGCCGCGAAGATGTTCCGCCGTCAAAGCCTGACGATGAACCCGGTCCGAGCGGAGGTGCAGTTTCGGGTACGGCAACAACGAAAGCCGGTACGACCACGGAAACGGCTACGACAACTACTTCTGCGTCAACTGCCGTGACCGATTCCACGCGAACTCCCACACAGCAGAACACGGAGGCTCAGCAGCCGCAGACCGAAAACAGCGAAGATCCGCCTTATGCTGAACCCAAAACCGATTCTCCGACACAGCCTCCCACCTCACCGTCTCCTGTGCAGACAACGGCTGTTCAGCCCGCTGTTACGACAGCTCCGCCTGCAACGCAGCCCGAGGTGATACAAACTACTCAGCCGCAGCCTGATTTTCCGCCAGAGCCGCCGCACGACGACAATTATAACGACCGAGACCCGTGGAAACATTGGGATCATAACGATTATCCGCATTATCCCAATCCCGACCCTTTCAGGGGGTGGGACAAATGGTACTACAATAACGGCGGCTCAGAGGATCATCCCGAAATAGGTTCAAGTGAGCCTGATGATGAGACGTTTACGGTCGAGGACGAGTTCGGCAATGAAACGGCAGCCTTTTCGGTGTCGGACGGCTCATGCGGCAGTATAGTTCAGCTTGCCAATACCACGGAAACTACTGCGGGCACAGAGCCAAACAATGAAAACGGCGCCCCTGCGCGAAACGGTGAGCCGCCTATCGAACCTGTTCCGAAGTCGCTCGGCTCGATAGACTTCTTTATTATAATGGCTGATGACGAGGGAAACTACCTTGCTACGCTTAACAACGAGGATATCACCGAGGAGACGGCGCAGAAGTACATCACAGCTATTCTTGATGACGGCGCTCAGACGGGTATGGTCAATCATACATTTCAGTTTTACCGTCAGCCAAAGTCGAACGGCACGCTCATGGTTTTCACCGATAAGGGCGCGGAAATGGACACCCTTGCGCAGATGAAGCGAACCACTATTATAATAGGTGTGGTAAGCGTGGTGGTGCTTTCGGTTGCAGCATTTTTTCTCAGCAAAAAGAGCATTGAGCCTATAAAGACGGCATTTGAGCAGCAGAAACGTTTCGTTTCGGACGCAAGCCACGAGCTGAAAACTCCTCTGACTGTTATCTCTGCGAATGCAGATGTTCTTGCAGGAGAGATCGGCGAGAACAAGTGGCTGAATTACATCAAGTCGCAGACCGACAGAATGAACGTCCTTGTGAATGATCTGCTGAACCTCACAAGGCTCGAAAACAATACGACCGATTTCATTTGCACGGATTTCGACCTCAGCAAGGCTGCGGAGAATACCGCACTGCCGTTTGAGTGTCAGGCTTTCGAGATGAACCGAAAGTTCGTGGTCGATATTGAGGAGGGAATAACCGTCAACGGAAGCGAGCGCCATATAAAGCAGATGATGGCGATTTTCATAGACAACGCGCTGAAATACTCCAACGAGGGTGGAACTGTTAAGGTTACGCTTTGCAGGCACGGCGACAAAAAGGTGTTCTCGGTATTCAATACGGGACAGGGAGTAAGGGAGGACGAGAAGGAGAAGATCTTCGAGAGGTTCTACCGCAGCGATGAATCCCGAAACCGTGCAACAGGAGGCTATGGCCTCGGACTGGCGATAGCGAAGTCGGTTATTGATAAGCACAAGTTCAAAGTCCATGTAGAAAATCAGGAGGGCAGCAGCATTTGCTTTGTTGTTACAATGCCTTAATAAAAAGAATCCGCCTTTGGCGGATTCTTTCATTTTGTTGAAAAGTATAATTTTAATAAGGGAACGCCCTCCCTTGCAGGGCTTTCCCTCTTAAAAAACAGTCCACCGGACTGTTTTTTAATTCACTCTTTGCGGAGCGCTTTGAGGTTATATGCGGGGCTTTGCCCCACACCCCACCAAAGGCGCTGCCTTTGGAATCCGCTAAAGGGTTAACAACCCTTTAGAATCCCATTATTTTTGCAAAAACTGTATAATAATAACAAAATCGTAAATACTACCGATAAGGAGATGATCTTATGAAAATTACACCTCAGATGTACAGTGAGATGAGCAAGGACGCTTCACCAAAGTCCAACTCAAAGGTGAATGTGCCTGTGGCATTTCTCGTTGGCGGAGCTATCTGCGCACTCGGTCAGCTTATAATGTCTGTGCTTATGAACTGCGGTCTTGGCAAAGAAAACGCCGGAACGTGGACTTCGATCATTCTTGTGGGACTCAGCTCGCTCCTCACGGGGCTCGGCTGGTACGAGAAACTTGCCAAACACGCCGGTGCAGGAACTCTTGTGCCGATAACGGGATTTTCCAACGCGATAAGCTCGTGCGCGATAGAGGCGCGTTCAGAGGGGTATGTGCTCGGCGTGGGTACGAAGATATTCACCATAGCAGGCCCTGTGATACTCTACGGCTGTTCGGCGTCGGTTGTGTACGGCGTGATATACTATCTGCTGAAATAGCGGCTTGCGGCAAAAAAATAAGGCAGGGTCAAACCCTGCCTGCGTCAGATAAACAAATAAAAATAAATATGTGTAGAACAAAAGAAAGGAGACAACAAAACGAGTGTTAATAATTCATGATTATTTAACACTACAAGTATTATACTACTTTTACCCCGGAACGTCAAGAGATATTGCAAAAAAAGTTCTGAGTCGTCCGCAAATTCTGCTATTTTGCACAAGGATTCGACAGCACCCTGTTGCAAAGTACACAAATAGCGACATTATATGACATTAACATTTAAGCAGCGTGAAAATCAGAGTTTCTTGAATGTTGGAAAATTTCAATATTTATTGCTTAATTATTAAAAAGCCCTTGCAAGCTGTACAGAAAAATGGTATAATTAATATATATTATGCTTGAGGCGGCGGCACTCCGCCAATTGTACAAAAGGAGAATAAAGAATTATGCAGTACGGACATTTTGACCTTGAAAACAAGGAATACGTCATCACTAACCCCGCAACTCCTGCACCATGGGCTAATTACCTCGGCGATCCCGAGTACGGCGCAATGATCTCTAACAATGCAGCCGGCTACAGCTTCGTTAAATCAGGTGCTAACGGAAGAATTTCGCGTTTCCGCTTTAATTCGGATATGGCTCTTCCGGGCAGATACATCTACATCAGAGACAACGATACGGCAGATTACTGGTCAGCTTCATGGCAGCCTGTAGGCAAGCCTCTTGACAAGTACAAGAGCGAGTGCCGCCACGGTACAGCTTACACAGTAATTACGGCTGATTATTCTGACATCAAGTCGGAGACTACATACTACGTTCCGCAGGGCAAGACCTACGAGGTATGGCGCTGCAAGCTCACAAACAACAGCGACAAGGAGCGCAGACTCTCGGTTTACGGATTCGTTGAATTCACAAACGATAACAACTATGAGCAGGATCAGGTCAACCTTCAGTATACCCTCTTCATTACGCGTACAAGCTTTGAGCAGAACAAGATCCTTCAGCACATCAACGAGAATTCAGGAAAGGACGAGACCGGTTCAAACCACCGCGAGCGTTTCTTCGGAATGGTCGGCGAGCCTGTATCCGCTTACTGCGGTTTTCTCAACAGCTTCATCGGCCCTTACAGAACATACTCAAATCCTATTGCTGTAGAGAGCGGCAAGTGCAGCAACGACATGAACTTTAACTCCAACGCCTGCGGCGCGCTCCAGAGCGACATCACCCTCAAGCCCGGCGAGACCAAGGAGTTCATCTATGTTCTCGGACAGCGCGACAACGTTCAGGCTAATGCTATCCTCGATCAGTACAAGGAGGCTGGCAAGGTTGACGCGGAGATTGCTCAGCTCAAGAATTTCTGGCATGGCAAGCTTTCCAACTTCAAGGTCGAGACACCCTCTCCCGAGTTCAACAACATGATAAATGTATGGAATGCTTATCAGTGCTTTATCACTTTCATCTGGTCAAGAGCAGCATCTTTCATCTACTGCGGACTTCGCAACGGCTACGGCTACCGCGATACCGTTCAGGATATTCAGGGTATCATTCACCTTGACCCCGAAATGGCTGCTGACAAGATCCGTTTCATGCTCTCTGCTCAGGTAGACAACGGCGGCGGACTCCCTCTCGTTAAGTTCAACCACAATGCAGGTCACGAGAATACTCCCGATGATCCCGAGTATGTAAAGGAAACAGGTCACCCCTCATACCGTGCTGACGATGCGCTCTGGCTCTTCCCGACAATTGTCAAGTACATCGGCGAAAGCGGCAACAAGGGATTCCTCGATGAGGTTATTGTTTACGCAAACGGCGGCGAGGCTACTGTTTACGATCATCTCAAGAATGCTATCCGCTTCTCTATGGAGCGTCTTGGCAGCCACGCAATGCCCGCAGGTCTCCACGCTGACTGGAACGACTGTCTCCGTCTGGGTGCAAGGGGCGAGTCAACATTCGTTGCATTCCAACTCTACTACGCTATGAGCGTTATCAAGGACATGGCAGCAGCAAGAGACGACAAGGACTATATCGCATATATCAATGACGTTCAGAAGAAGCTCGGCGATGCTCTTGAAGCTTGCTGGGACGAGGACAGATTTATCCGCGGTATCCGCGAGGACGGCGTAGTCGTTGGTGCAAAGAAGGATCCCGAGGCTAATATGTGGCTCAATCCCCAGAGCTGGAGCGTAATTTCAGGTTTTGCCTCCAAGGAGCAGGCTGACAAGGCTATGACAAGCGTTCACGATATACTCAATACTCCTTACGGCGCAAAGCTTCTCGAACCTCCGTACAAGGATCACTACTTTGACGGTGCGCTCATGCACATCTTTAACGCTGACACCAAGGAAAACGGCGGTATCTTCTCGCAGTCACAGGGTTGGCTCATTCTTGCAGAGTCTCTCCTCGGTCACGGAAACAGAGCGTTCGAGTACTTTATGGAAAGCTCGCCTGCTGCAATGAACGATAAGGCTGAGATCAGAGTTATGGAACCCTATGTTCACGGTCAGTTCACCGAGAGCAAGGCTTCACCGTTTGAGGGACGTTCACACGTTCACTGGCTCACAGGTACAGCTTCAACAGTTATGGTCGGCTGTATCGAGGGTATCTGCGGCATGAGACCCGATGCTGACGGTATTAAGATCGCTCCTTCCATTCCTGCTGAGTGGGACGGATTCAAGATCGAAAAGAACTTCCGCGGCAAAAAGCTCAACATTACAGTTGACAATTCCGCACACGCAGAGAGCGGCGTAAAGTCACTTACTCTCAACGGCGAGGTCCTCAGCGGAAATTATGTTCCCGCAGACAAGCTTGCAGACGTTAACGAGATCGTAGTTACATTAGGATAAAATAAAAAAGACGGCGGACTTTAAAGTCCGCCGTTTCATCTTGTCAAAAAGGATAGTTTTAATAAGGGAACGCCCTCCCTTGCAGGGCGTTCCCTCTTCAAAAACAGTCCACTGAACTGTTTTTGAATTCACCCTTTGCGGAGCGCCTTTGAGGGTATTTGCGGGGCTTTGCCCCACACCCCACCAAAGGCTCTGCCTTTGGAATCCGCTAA
>UQEM01000118.1 GCA_900540005.1 uncultured Ruminococcus sp. | reverse complement strand
GAGATGACGTCGAGTCTCGTGGGCTCGGAGATGTGTATAAGAGACAGGAGTTGTTTAGCGGATGAGCGTTGTTTTTTTTGCCGAACGGCCACAGCTTTTTCCAGAATATCACGACAACCGCCATGATCGCACCGAGTTGGATAACGACGTCAAACATTTCGATGAATTCATCTGATTGCTTTAACTTAATGAATTCATTAACAAGGATCAGGTGACCCGTGCTGCTGACAGGCAGCCATTCCGTGATACCTTCAACGATACCCAGAATAATGGATTTTAGAATTTCAAGCATAAGTTGATTCCTTTCTATATTTATTCATAAGAATTATATCACACTGCCGCGGAAAAATCAACCATTGCGACATTTTTCGCTTATACGTCTGTATACTTGCTTAAATCAAGGCGGAATTTTCTCTTAGAAATTGTAAGAGTGCCCGACTGTTTCAGCTTTGCTATTTCGCGCTGGAGAGCGCTGCGGTTTACGCAGAGATAATCGGACAGAGCGGTTGTGGTGAACGGGATCTCGGGAAATTCGCCCTTTGGAGTCTTTCCCTCGATAATAGAAAGACAGCTTATCAGCTTTCCGCTTATGCTCCTTTGGCTCAGAACCTCGATCCGCTCGCTGAAAGAGAGAGCCTTTTCAGCCATGAGTTCGAGCAGGTTTTCGACCACCTTTGTGTGGCACAGGCACGCATTCTGACAGCGTTTTGTTATCTCACTGCGGTTTACGAACATAACTTCGCAGTCAGTTTTTGCTACTATTTCTATTATATTATGGTTTGTATCTGTAAATGTAAAGAAAACTCCGAAAATGCTCTGCTCGCTCAGAGTTTCTATTATCGTGCGTATGCCGTTGATGTCATATTTAAGCATCAGCGCATTGCCGCTGAGGACAATGCCTATGCGGTCGCTTGAACCTGATAATTCAGCGATCTTGCTGCCGGATTTATAGTGCATGATATTCGGAGAGAAGCAGTCGAGCATTCGCAGACAGTCCTTATTGTCTATCCCTTTAAAAAGAATGTTTTGTTCAGGTAACAAAAAAAACACCTCCTTGTTGCAATTGCAACAGATTTTTCTAATAATCTATGATACAATATATTACAGAAAAAGTCAAGTGCAGCACTCCAAAAAATTGAAGATGCAGTCCTGACTTTTTGAATTATACAATTACAGGAGGTTATATTTATGAAAGTAAATGTTGTCGGAGATGCGCTTTCTCAGGAAGAAATCAACGCGTACATAGACTATGGAAAGAAGAAGTACAGCGACCGCGAAATTACCGGAATGACTGTTAAAGTTGACGGAGACTACGTGGACTTACAGTATAACTTCGCCGATGTGCCATTTGACAGGATTCGTCGTATCACGGGCTACCTTGTAGGTACACTTGATCGTTTCAACAACGGCAAGCGCGCAGAGGAGCACGATAGAGTTAAGCACAGTGTATAATTATCACAGCGCAGAAACGCTGTAAAATAAAAAATCTGGAGGTATAAAATTATGAAAACTTATGTATGTCCTGTTTGCGGATACGTTCACGAAGGAGACCAGCCACCCGAGAAATGTCCTCAGTGCGGAGTTTCCGGCGACAAGTTCATTGTTAAGGAAAAGAGCGATAACCTTGTATTTGCCTGCGAGCACGAAGTAGGCGTTGCCAAGGCTGTTACAGATCAGGAGATCATTGACGGACTTCGTTCAAACTTCACAGGCGAGTGCACAGAGGTAGGTATGTATCTTGCAATGGCAAGAGCTGCACACAGAGAGGGCTATCCCGAGATCGGTCTTTACTGGGAAAAGGCTGCATACGAGGAGGCAGAACACGCTGCAAAGTTTGCAGAGCTTCTCGGTGATGTGGTTTCAGCGTCCACAAAGGAAAACCTTGAAAAGAGAGTTGCGGCTGAACACGGTGCAACGGAAGGCAAGCTTCAGCTTGCAAAGAGAGCAAAGGAGCTCAATCTTGACGCTATTCACGATACAGTTCATGAAATGGCTCGTGATGAGGCAAGACACGGCAAGGCATTTGAGGGACTCCTCAAGAGATATTTCGGCTAATAAGAATAGCTCACAGGCTGCTGCGGGAAACCGCGGCAGCTTTTTTGTTATATAGTTAGCCAAGCATAACTTACTTGACATATTTTTTCTTTTCGTGTATAATCATAACATCAGTTAGAATAAACTAACGAAATGAATGAGGAGGCTTTATGAGCGTAGTAATAGTTGGCGGAAACGATTGCATGATCAGAAAATACAAGGAGATCTGCGAGCAGTATAAATGCAGTGCAAAGGTCTTTACACATATGAAAACGGATTTGAAGAAACAGATAGGCTGTCCTGATCTGCTGGTGCTGTTCACAGGAACAATGTCGCATAAAATGGCAAGGTGTGCTATCAGCGAGACAAAGGGATTACAGACTAAGATCGAGCGCAGCCACTCAAGTTCGGCATCTGCGCTGAAAAACATTCTGGAGACACACACAGGGAGGAACTGATATGCCTGAAGAGCTTGTGGTACGTCATTGCTCGCCGACTTTGGCAGGACTTAAAACGGGAAATATGTTCACTTGCAGGTATGACACCAAGCAGGAACTTTACGGCGATATTTCGGTAATGAACAAGAGACTGCGCGCAAAGGGACTCCGCGCGATACCGCTGAGATTTAAAAGCGGAAAGGCTCTCATTTATATTTATCGTCCGGCAAAACTCGAACGCGACTTTTGTAATTCAGAGGTCTGTCGCATTCTTGGAGGCTGCGGATACAAATGCAGCGATCCGAACAGATGTATCACCAAACTGATGTCAAGACTGCGGGAGGACGGAGAATTTCCGCATGAGATAGGACTTTTTCTCGGATATCCTCCTGAGGACGTGGAGGGATTCATTGAACACAGGCAGTGCAAGCTCACGGGTTTCTGGAAAGTCTACGGCAACGAGGAACAGGCGCGGCGCTGTTTTGAGCGATTTGAAAAGTGTACTCGGGTCTATACCTCGTGCTATCAGAAAGGCTGTCCGCTTGAAAGGCTGGCAGTTGCAAAATAATATCAGGCGGGCAGAAATGTCCGCCTGTTTTTTGATATAAATGCAATAAATTTACTTGAAATGTCTGTTTAAACATGATATAATTACCTTACAATATCAATACTGAACAATATTTCATCTGAAAAGAGGTATATTTATGAAAAAAATACTGGATTGGAAAAAGTATCTTGAAACCGCTGCCAGCGCTGCTGCTGAAGGAATAGTAATGCTCAAAAACGACAACGGTGCACTTCCTCTGTCGAAAGATGAGGTGGTTTCCGTTTTCGGAAGAATTCAGCTTCACTATTATAAGAGCGGAACGGGTTCCGGCGGAATGGTAAACGTATCAAAGGTCACAGGCATTGTTGACGGACTTCTCGAAAGCGGTGTAAAGCTTAACGAGGAACTTCTCAACGTATATAAAAAATGGGATGAAGAAAATCCCTACGATCTCGGTGACGGCTGGGGCAATGAGCCTTGGTCGCAGGTAGAAATGCCGCTTGACGAGCAGCTTGTTGCAGATGCGGCTCAGAAAGGCTCAACTGCTATAGTGATAATCGGCAGAACAGCAGGCGAGGAAATGGACGCAACTCTTACAGAGGGTTCATTCCTGCTTACAGCACTTGAGAAAGATATGCTTTCAAAGGTAAGAAAGGCATTTGAAAAGGTAGTGGTTCTCCTTAATGTTGGCGGACTTATAGATATGTCATTCGTGAACGAGTACGCTCCTGACTCTGTACTTTATGTATGGCAGGGCGGAATGACAGGCGGAACGGGAACAGCAGATGTTCTTACAGGTAAGGTAAGTCCAAGCGGAAAGCTTTCGGATACTATCGCATACAGCGTAAAGGATTATCCCTCTGACCCGTATTTCGGAGACAGAGTGAGAAACTTTTACAGCGAGGACATTTTTGTCGGCTATCGCTGGTTTGAGACATTTGCTCCTGAAAAGGTTCTCTATCCCTTTGGCTTCGGACTTTCCTATACAACATTTGATGTAAAGAGCGTTTCTGTCAGCGGTTCTGACACCCTCACATTCAAAGTATCTGTTACAAACACAGGCAAATTCAGCGGTAAAGAAGTCGTTCAGGTATACTGCGGCGCTCCTCAGGGCAAACTCGGAAAGGCTGCAAGAGTTCTCTGCGGATTTGCAAAAACCAAGGAGCTTGCTCCTGATGAAACGCAGGAGCTTGAAATTTCAGTTCGTCTTGAAACACTCGCTTCGTATGATGACTCAGGTGTTACAGGAAACAGATTCTGCTGGGTTCTGGAAGAGGGCGAGTATAAGTTCTTTGTAGGTACAGATGTTCGTTCGGCTCAGGAGACTTTCAAATTTAGTCTGAATGAATCCAAGGTGACTGAGAAGTGCATTCAGGCGCTTGCTCCCGTTCTTCCTTTCAAGAGGATCACAGCGGATAACAATGACGGAGATCTTTCGCCTGTAATGCACGACGTTCCTTTGAGTGAAGTTGATGAACCTGCGCGCAGAGCAGAGAGACTTCCGCAGGAGATACCGTATACAGGCGATAAAGGAATAAAGCTTGCCGATGTAAAGAGCGGTAAAAACACAATGGACGAGTTCCTTGCACAGCTTTCCAACCATGATCTTTCGTGCATTATCAGAGGAGAGGGAATGGGTAGTCCGAGAGTAACGGCAGGTACAGCTTCTGCGTTTGGCGGAGTATCCGATGCACTTACAGGATTCGGCATTCCTGCGGCTTGCTGTGATGACGGCCCTTCCGGCATGAGACTCGACTGCGGCACAAAGGCATTTAGTCTCCCGAACGGAACAATGCTCGCGTCTACATTCAACTGTGAGCTTATCAAGGAATTGTACTATCTGCTCGGACTTGAGATGAGTGCAAACAAGGTTGACTGTATCCTCGGACCCGGAATGAATATTCACCGCCATCCGCTCAATGGACGCAATTTTGAGTATTTTTCCGAAGACCCGTTCCTTACCGGAAAAATGGCAGCATTTCAGCTCAATGGACTTCACAGTGCAGGAGTAACAGGAACAATAAAGCATTTCTGCGGAAACAATCAGGAGACCAATCGCCACTTCATTGACTCTGCTGTTTCCGAGAGAGCGCTTCGTGAGATCTATCTCAAGGGCTTTGAAATTGCAGTAAGAGAGAGCAATGCGGATTCAATAATGACCACATACGGCTCGGTAAACGGTTTGTGGACAGCAGGAAACTTTGACCTTAATACAGTGATCCTTCGTGAAGAATGGGGATTCAAAGGCTTTATCATGACTGACTGGTGGGCAAATGTCAATTTCCGCGGCGAAGAGCCTAAGAGAGCATTTTTCGTTCCCATGGCAATTGCGCAGAATGATGTTTATATGGTTTGTGCAGACACTTCCTGTGCTGACGAGGACATTGATACAGCCCTCGCTGACGGAACTCTTACAAGAGGGGAGCTTCAGAGAAATGCTGCTAATATCTGCAATTTTATCATCGGTACAAATGCAATGAAGCGTCTCTGCGGTGAAGCTGACGAAATTGAGATAATCAACCGTCCTGATGAAGAAATGGATTCTGACGAGCCTGTTATCTTCTATGATATCGAAAAGGAATTTGAGCTTGACCTCAGCGGCATAAAGAGCGTTCAGGGAAAGAACTACAGATTTGCACTCAATGTTGCCACCACAGGATTCTATAAGGTAACGATCACAGCATCATCTACACAAAGCTCTCTCGCACAGATCCCGGTAACTCTTTTCCTTATGGGAACAGCCAACGGAACATTCACATGGAACGGTACAGACGGCAAGCCTGTGGCAATGGAGAATGAAGTTCCCGTATTCTCGCACTTTACAGCAGTAAGACTTTACTTTGCACAGAGCGGGCTTGATATGCACAGCATAAAGTTTGAACTTGTAAGACCTGCCGAGAATCTTGAAGTTGCATTCAAGAAAGAAGAGGTCTGAGGTTGAACATACAGATATTCGGAACGAAAAAATGCTCTGATACGCGAAAGGCTGAACGCTATTTCAAAGAACGCAGAATAAAGTATCAGATGATCGATCTCAGAGAAAAGGACATGAGCCGTGGAGAGTTCAACAGCGTAAAGCAGGCGGTAGGTGGGATCGATTCTATGATAAACGAAAACGCCAAGGACAAGGACGTAATAACGCTGATGAAGTATCTTTCTGACAGTGACAAGGAAGAAAAGCTGATAGAGAATCAGCAGGTAATAAAAACCCCGATAGTACGGAACGGCAGACAGGCAACGATAGGTTTCTGCCCCGATGTCTGGAAAAATTGGGAATAATAAGCCAAAGCAGCACTTTTTAAAGTGCTGCTTTTTTGCCTGCTATAAAGTTAAAAATAAAAAATATATCAAATTTATTATTAATTTCTTAAAAGGGTAGTGCAATTTATTGGAAAATATGATATAATTACAATACGTTAGTATCAAACTGACAGAATATCTGCGGAAAATACTGATTTTCCGTAAAATATACGGGCAAGTTCCCGAAAGGAGTATTGATTATGGGTATTATTAAAGCCGCACTTGCAGGTGCAAGCTCTACTCTTGCCGATTCATGGCAGGAATTCTACGTTTGTGAGTCTATTCCCACTGACGTTCTCGTAGTAAGAGGAAAGAAGCAGCTTGGTAAGCATTCTTCCAACACAAAGGGTAATGACAATGTTATCACCGACGGAAGTGGTATCGTTGTACACGAGGGTCAGGCTATGATAATGGTCGATCAGGGTATCGTAACGGAAATCGCTACCGAGCCGGGTGTTTATAAGTATGAGTCGGGCACATCACCGAGCCTTTTCTCCAGCAGCTTCGGAGCAGGTCTGAAGGAAACATTCCGCGAGACATGGGATCGTATAAAGCACGGCGGAGATGCTGCAAAGGATCAGAGAATTTACTTCTTCAATATGAAGGAGCTGCTTGACAATAAATTCGGCACTCAGAACCCTGTGCCTTTCCGTGTTACATATCAGGATCTCGGCAGAAGCTTTACTGTTGGAGTTCGCTGCAACGGTATCTACTCATACAAGATCGCTGACCCTGTACTTTTCTACGCGAATGTATGCGGAAATGTAACAAACCAGTATTCACGTTCCGAGCTTGACGCACAGCTCAAGAGCGAATTCCTTGATTCTCTTCAGCCTGTATTCTCGACCATAGCTGCATCGGGAATAAGATATGACGAGCTTCCCGGCAGACAGAAGGAACTTAAAACAGCGGTAGAGACCGAACTTAATCCTGAGTGGAAGGAAAAGAGAGGTCTTAAAATTGAAAAGGTAGCTATTAATTCCGCTACAATTTCCGAGGCAGATACAAAGCGTATTCAGGAATTCGAGGACAGAGCATGGAATACAAATCCGACAAATGCTGCTGCAACTCTTGTTGAGTCTCAGGCAAAGGCTATGCAGAGCGCTGCAAACAATCCGAATGGTGCGGCAATGGGACTTTTCGGTATGGGAATGGCTCAGCAGGCAGGCGGAATGAATCCGCAGAATCTCTTTAATATGGGAGCACAGCAGGCAGCGGCAGGAGCTACCGCAAATAACGCTCCGTCTGCTGATTCATGGAAATGTGAGTGCGGCGCGACAAATACAGGTAAGTTCTGTGCTGACTGTGGTAAGGCAAAGCCCCTTCCAAAGCCGGCAGCAGGTTCGTGGAAGTGCGAGTGCGGAGCAGAGAACACAGGCAAATTCTGTGCAAATTGCGGTAAGGCAAAACCTGCCGACACCGACGGCTGGACCTGCTCATGCGGAGCAGTAAATAAGGGTAAATTCTGCGCTGAATGCGGTAAGCCCAAGCCGGCAGGAGCACCTCTCTATCGCTGCGATAAGTGCGGCTGGGAGCCTGCTGATCCGTTCAATCCTCCTAAGTTTTGCGCTAATTGCGGAGACCCGTTTGACGATTCAGATATTGTAAAGTAATATGACAAGGCAATGCCTGTCTCTTATAC
>UQEM01000117.1 GCA_900540005.1 uncultured Ruminococcus sp. | reverse complement strand
GTGAAATTTTGCCGAAAAGATGCGTTGTTAGGCTTAGTGTCAACACGACCTAGTCTGTCGGAAAAGGTGGTTCTCATAAGGGAGCGCTTTGAGGTCACGTGCGGGACTTTGCCCACGATCCGCCAAAGCTCTGCCTTTAAGTTTCCGTTATTATTCCTGTTCGCCGAACATTCTCGCAGCTTTCATCATGATAGCGCATTCAAGGCGTTTCTTTTCAAGCTGACATGAGATCTTGTGTGCAGCTCTTACATCACCCATATACTGGTAGTTGTTCGCGTTACAGCCGCCGCTGCAATAGAACTTCGCCCAGCACTCTCTGCAATCAGGCTTTGAATAAACGTGACAGCCTGCAAAGTCGGACTTCATATCGAGGTTGAATGTGCCCTCGTCGATATTGCCCATTTTGTACTCGTCAATACCAACAAACTGGTGGCAGGGATAGATATCCCCGTCGGGAGTGATAGCCACATAGTCGTTGCCGCAGCCACAGCCGCGGAGTCTCTTGATAGCGCACGGACCCTGATCGAGGTCAAGCATAAAATGGAAGAAATTGAACTTTCCGCCCTTCTTCTCATTTTCAAGTATCCTCTTTGCGAGGTTCTCGTATTCCTTGAAAACTGCGGGGAGTTCCTTCTCGGTAAGCGCATATTCTTCCTCTGAATCTCCAACTACAGGCTCAACCGAGATCTGGTCGAATCCTGCCTCATAAAGCGAGAAAACGTCCTCCGAGAAGTCGAGGTTTTTGTTTGTGAATGTTGCTCTTACATAGTATTCCTTATCGCCGCGCTTTTCAACAAGCTTTTTGTACTTGGGCAGGATCGTATCATAACATCCCTTTCCGTTTGCAAGAACTCTCATGCTGTCGTTGACTTCTTTTCTGCCGTCGATCGAGAGAACGACATTGTGCATCTCGCGGTTGATGAAGTCTATCTTGTCATCATCGAGAAGAAGTCCGTTTGTTGTTATGGTAAAGCGGAACTTCTTGCCGAATTCAGCCTCGCGGCTTCTTGCGTATTCAACTATCTGCTTTACAACATCAAAATTGAGGAGCGGTTCGCCGCCGAAAAAGTCAAGCTCAAGATTCTGACGGTCGCCCGATTTTTCCAGAAGGAAATCAATGGCGTGTTTACCGGTCTCAAAGGTCATGAGCTTTCTGCCTTTGCCAAAGTCTCCCGTGGACGCAAAACAGTACTTGCACCTGAGCTGACAGTCATGCGCGATATTGAGGCACATAGCCTTTACCGGTGAAGCAACAGAATACTTTGCAAACTTCTCGTAATCGTCCTCGGAAAAGAGGATCTTCTCATCATAAAGTTCTTTAAGTTCCTGATAGCAGGACTCGATATCCTCTCTGCTGTAGGATTTTGAAAGCTTATTTATTACCTTTTCAGGACATTTCTCATCAAACGGCGGCTCAACATTATCAAGCAGATCATAAGTAAGCTCGTCCACAACATGAACGCCTCCGCTGTTTACGTCAAGGACGATATTGAACCCGTTGAGCTTGTATTTATGTATCATAAAATTACCCTTTCTGAAAATTGCTGTAAAAAATTGAGGCAGTATTTCTACTGCCTCAAATACTGCATAATACCTTGATTATCTCTCGCACTTCTGGTTAGCAACTGTGCATGAAGTCTTGCAAGCTGACTGACATGAAGCCTGACACTTACCGCAGCCGCCCTTCTTAGCAGATTCCTTGAGATTAGCCTTATTGATAGTCTGAATGTGTTTCATAATAATAATCCTCCGTATGAACTCGCGGCAAGTACCGCTGATTGTTTGATAACATTATAACATATTTCCCGATTTTTTTCAATAGTTTTTTTGTCAAAAGGCAATTTTAGTGATTTCTCACAATTGTGCAGATCCAACGATGTGCATTTCATATAGTTTTCAGCCGTCAAGTTCTATGAGCAGTTCAAAGTTTTCGTCGATCCGCTGCTTTAGCTCGTCAATTTCGGCACATTTGGCGTTCATAAGCTCATAGTCGCTGTAGACCTCCTCACGGCCTATCTCCTCGGTAAGAGCGTCTATTTTCGCCTGAAGTTCGTCTATTTTCTTTTCAAGGCGGCGCATCTCGTTCTTGCGTGCCGCGTCAGCGCTTCTCTGCTGCTTGCTGCGGTAATTTTTCTCTGATTTTTCTTTTGCAGCCTCAGCCGCGCGCTGACGCTTTTCCTCGTCCGCTGCACGTTTCTGCTCGGACTGCTCCTCACGCAGAACGTCAAGATACTTTTCAAAGCCGAAGTTGTGGCAGCGGTAGCCTCCGTCAGTGAGCTCTATAAGACGGTCGGCTATCTTGCTAAGCAGATAACGGTCATGCGATACAAAAATTATCGTACCAGTATACTCCTCAAGAGCCTCCTCGATAGCCTCCTTTGTCGAGAGGTCGAGGTGGTTTGTAGGCTCGTCAAGAATGAGAACATTTCCGTGTTCCTGCATCATTATCGCGAAACAAAGCTTTGCGCGCTCGCCGCCGCTGATAACTCCTGTTTCCTTGAAAACGTTTTCGCCCACGAGTCTGACCTGTGCAAGCAGACTGCGCACTTCAAGTTCGGAAAGGGACGGATAGCGGCTGTGCAGTTCCTCCATAACGGTAAGTTCGCGGTTGAGGTTAGTACTCTCCTGCTCAAAGTAGGATATCTTAACGTTGCTGTTCCAGCGAACTATGCCCTTATGCGGCAGTTTTTCCTGTATAATACGCAGGAGCGTTGACTTGCCGATACCGTTATCGCCGATAATACCTATCTTCTCGCCGCGGCGCACGTCAAAGCTTACTTCGTCCACGAGAGTTTTTCGTGCATTTCCCTCGCCGACCGATATGTCAACGCCCTTGACCTTGAGCACGTCGATCGGAGGCTCAACGGCATAGGTGAATCGTATTTTTGCCGACTTCGCTTCGTGTGCAGGTCTCTCGATACGCTCCATTTTTTCAAGCTGCTTGCGCCTGCTCTGAGCCATTTTCGTGGTTGAAGCGCGCACGAGATTCTTTGCAACATAATCCTCAAGCTGCGCTATCTGTTTCTGCTGCTGCTCATATTCCTTTTCGCGGCGCGCATTATTCTCCTCACGCTGACGCACAAACGCCGAGTAATTTCCCTTATACCGCGTAAGAACTCCGCGCTCTATCTCGCATATCGAACTGCAAAGACGGTCGAGGAAATAACGGTCGTGGGATACTATGAGAACTGCTCCCCTGTATGAGCGGAGATAGTCCTCAAGCCACATGATAGTCTTGAAATCGAGGTGATTGGTCGGCTCGTCAAGGATCAGCAGGTTAGGTTCTTCAAGAAGCAGCTTTGCTATGCAGAGACGGGTCTTTTCGCCGCCGCTGAATCCCGAAACGATACGTTCCAGCTCATCACCCGAAAATCCCATGCCGTTGAGAACCGTGCGTATCTTCACATCGGTATTGTATCCGTCGCTCGCCTCGACCCACGAGGTCAGGCGCTGATACTCGTCTGCGGCTGAATCATCGCCCATTTCTATCTCAAGCTCGATCTCACGCAGCCGCTCGATAGCCTTATGGATAGGCTCAAAAACGCTTCTCATCTCGGCAATGACCGTGCTTTCCGAGTCAAGTCCGCCCATCTGCTCAAGATAGCCGACAGTGGTCTTGGCTGCGAATGAAACGATTCCGTCCTTTTCGGTAAAGCGGTCAGGATCGACCGAGCCGGTAAGTATTTTCAGCAGGGTGGATTTACCGCAGCCGTTGTTTCCCACAAGACCTATCTTATCGCTTTCGTCAATTGTGAGTGAAACATTTTTCAGCACCTGATTGCCGTTATAAAACTTGTTTATATTAGTTAAACTTGCAAGCATATTACTTTTCCTTTTTCATCAGACAGCTCCGCGAAACACAGCAGTACTGCCTTTAATACTGTAAAATATAGTATATCATAAATTGCGCAAATAATCAAGAGGCAGCCGCAGTCCGCAAAAAAGCTCCCCGAGACGGAGAGCTTTTTCGTGAGAGGATATTTTGAATCCCTGAGTCAGACAAGTATTTAAAAGGCAATACCGCACAGAGCTTGTGCTGAAGATGCGCTGTCAGATTTTTCGTCAGATTGTATAGAAATTCCGCAGGCATACTATCGTATGTCAAGGGATTTCTGTGCAAGATGACGGAAAATATGCAAGCAGATTCAGTGCAAAGCCGTCAGGCGGGCTTTGTGCGGTGTTCCTTAAGTCTCAGGAAGTTCAGTTATGAGTTCGAGTATGAATTTCTGGACAGCGAGAGCATCCTTGGGAGTAAGTCCGTCGCCGTTTCCTGCGCAGTCTCCGTTTCTTACGCCCTGAAGGGTGATGTGAGTCTCGTCGTATCCGTCTGCGCCGTACTTATCCGCATTTGAAACCGCCTGAAGTATCATAACGGCATCTGAAATGTCAATCTTTCCGTCACAGTTTGCATCACCGTAGATAATGTCATCTGTATCAGGAACTGTTGTGGAAACGGTCGTAGTAGTTGTAGTGGTCGTAGTAGTTGTTGTTGTGGTGGTAGTTGTGGTCGTGGTCGTTGTGGTAACGTCCGCTTTCTGTACGGCTGCAAATACCGTATATCCAACACAGCCGGACGACTGTCCGTTAGTGCCGAGGATAACTGTTTCGCCGCTCCTGAACGCCTTTGAATAGATGTTGTATACCACGTCATTGGAAGCCTTTGCGGTTTCACCTGTAGACTCCCAGCCGTTGAGGAATGCGGGGGTCGATGAAACTCTTGAATCGACCGCTGCGTAGAGGATAATATTATCGCCTGTAACAAATTTTGCGAGGTCTGAGGTACTGTTTTTGGAATCACACGCAGGAGTGAGATACTCCGTGCCGATAAGGAACTCGGGCAGCGAAGTGTAGGTAACTTCGCGGTCGCCGTAAACGCTGCCGCCTATTGCAGCATTTTCAGCAACTTTCCAGTCCGCCGAATTCTCATTATCGAAAACTTCAAGCTGAGTAAAGAGCTTTCCGCTGACTGTTACAGCCTTGGCAAATACGGAATAGTTTATAACGTTTCCTGTAGATGTGCAGTTAATGCCGAGACTTACCTTATCGCCCTTGCTGTAAAGCTTTTTGTAAACGTTGAACACAACATCATTGCTGCTGTTCGCGGTCATATCCGTCTTGCTCCAATCGGAGAGCCATGACGGAACTCCTGCCGTTTCAACACGTTGGTCAAGGAGAATGTAGACATTCATGTCAGCGCCTGCGTAAAATGAAGCCTGCTCGGAAGTGAACATCTTTGAGTCGCAGGCTGTGAGGATAGATTCACAGCCGCTGAATTCTGACGGCAGAGATGTAAAGGTAAAGTCGCGGTCTCCGAAAATTGCTCCGCCCTGAGCAGTTGTGGGAGATATCTTCCAGTCGAGATAATTTGCGGTATCATTCACGACAAGCTGCTTAAAGAGAGTGCCGTCAACGGGCATGACCTTTATCTCAAGAGTCCATTTCTGGTCATCACTGCCGTTGCACGCCCATTCAAGCACGTTTGCTCCGTTTTCCTTTGAGCCGCCCGAAACTCCGAGACAGCTTTCGTCGCCTGTGACCTTGGTGCAGATAGTATAGCTGCCGTCACCGTTGTCCACAAGCTTGTAGAGCTGTGCATCGCTCGCCGTATCGCCCCATATGCCGATATTCGTTCCGTTTTCCGTCTTGCCGTAGTCGATGTCGAGAAGGTAAGTCTTTCCGTCGCCGAGACTTGAATAAATACGGTAATATCCGTCACCTGCGTCCTCAAACTTCCATACCGCACCGTCCTCGTTCGTTCCCTGCTGAACGTTCGTGCCGTTTGCGGCAGCAGCTCCTGTAACTTCAAGGTAAAGACCGCTGTTCACATTCCTGATCTTGTAGCTGTGCTGTGTATCAATGACAGCTCCGGTCTTTCCTGCCGGCTTTGTGGGAGCTCCGTTTACCTGACAGTCATTCCTTGCGGGAAGGTCATAGCCTGTTCCGAGGAAGAAGCTCGGGTGAGGCGGCTGGTTATATGCTGTATTCTGCGCGGAAACCTGCATACGGTACTGAGGATCGTGCATGAGAGTCGTTACACGATAGTCCGTATCGTAAGTCGTGCAGTATATCCTTATCGACTTGCTGTCGGCAGCTCTTACAATAAGTTCTTCGCGCCAGTCACCAAAGATATCAGCCGAGAGACAAGGCGTACCCTTAGTGGTGTTGCAGGTGTAGTAGCCTGTGGTCGAAAGGAGCGTTGTGAGAGTTCCGTCATCTTTCATTTTTGATATTGTTGCAGGAGAATCCGTGTAGCCGTCAAGTATCTCTCGCTCAAGATCGCCGTCCCAGTAGCTGAAGAAGTTGATAGCAGGTCTGCGGCACGAGAGCGTCTGTCCGTTCACGCCCTTGACCTCATTGCCGTTGCCCCAGCATTCCGCGCCGGGATTCTTCGCCCAGATATTATCGGCAGCACAGCGTCCCGTATCGCCCGAACCGTCATTGTGGAAAATTATCTTTCCCGTATCACAGTCAACGAGCGAAACTCCGTAAGGCTTATCCTCATGGCAGATCCAAGCCTCAAGTCCGGTATTTGTCGGGTCAAGGTCTGCAACGTGCATAGCGTCACCGTGACCCTTATTGAGACACCAGAGGACCTTTCCGTTATCGTCTATGCAGGTAGAGCCTGTTATGATCTCCTGCTTGCCGTCACCGTCAACATCAGCAGGCATACTGTTGTGGTTTCCGTCACCGTAACCTGCGGCAGAACTGCTGTTTCCCGTGTCAAAAGCCCACATCTTCACGAGTTTTTTGTCCTTGACCGTGTAAGCAGTAGCGGTCATTCTCGTATAGTAGCCTCTGCCTGTGACTACGCACGGGTGAACTCCGTCAAGATAAGCAACTGTGCCCCAGAAGCGGTCTACGCGGTTGCCGTAGGAGTCTCCCCAAGACTTGACCGTACCTCTTGCGGGAGTGTAGTCCACGGTATCGAGAGCAGCACCTGTCGCGCCGTCAAAGAGCGTGTAGTACTCAGGGCCGGTGAGAACATATCCGTTTGAATTGCGGTAGTCTTTTGACGCATCGCCGATAGTCTTGCCTGTACCGTCAACTGTACCGTCTGCGGTCTTGCAGGTCATTTCGGCTTTTCCGTCAAGGTCGAAATCGCCGACATAAAACTGCGTGTAATGAGCGCCTGCACGGATATTCTTGCCGAGATTTATTCTCCACAGTCTCTTTCCCTCAAGCGTATAACAGTCAATATATACGGGATCTGTTTTGCCCTTTTGCGAGTTATCCTTGGAGTTGTTTGGATCCCACTTCAGGAACAGCTCATACTGTCCGTCACCGTCAACGTCTCCGACAGACATATCATTCGGCGAGTAGATCGAGGACGGAGGAGAAAGCGGAATATCAAAGTAACTGTTCGCGCTTGTCAGGCGGCAGTTCTCGGAAGATGTCACCTTTCCGCCGGCGACTGTGTCCACACGGTATTTGGAGCTTGCCGAGCCGCTCTTGTCGAGGTAGCAGGTAGCCTCACCCGCATTGCTTGTGTAAATGAGAGTACCGTCGCGATAGAGCTTGAAAACCGCGTCATCGGCATCATTCGTGAGAAATCGCCAGTTCACGAGCATACCCGAGCCGGTATTGACCGCGGATATTCCCCTATCGAGATATTCGAGCACGTTTGTGCTTGCATTTGAAGCCGCCGAAGCTGTCAGCGTTTTTACTGCGGCAAGCCTTGTCGGAACGGCAGCAGACGAAGCTGTGACCACAAAAGCCGAAACAGCCGCTGCAAGCCTTTTGAAATTAAAACCCATAAAAATTCCCTTTCCATGCGCCGATAGCGCAAAGCCCAAAGCGGTACAAAAGAATGTACACCGCTCAACTTTTATTTTTTCTCTAACGGATTAACTTTTTATCCACAATTAATATTATACATATTATTTGATAGCTTTGCAATCAAAAATACTATCATGTTGAGAAGATTTTTTGTAATTTGCCTAAAAAATATGTAAAATAGTCTTGAATTCACTAAAATG
>UQEM01000116.1 GCA_900540005.1 uncultured Ruminococcus sp. | reverse complement strand
TCGAGTCTCGTGGGCTCGGAGATGTGTATAAGAGACAGGTTATATATAGTATTATATCATATATAGAGTGTTATGTCAATGAAAACAGCAATATACCAGTATTTACAAACTCACTCTCTGCGGCGGAGACCCGTCATGAGAAGCATACTGTGCAAGTATTTCACGGTAAGCAATCAAATCAGAAAATCAAGAAAGTATTTACGATATTCAGGTCAAGGCAATACCGCCGTTTTTGTGCGGACTTGCCCCAAAAATACATAACCTAACAATATAATTTTATCATATAGGGACAAGAAATGCAAGTGTTTTTTAAAAAATTGTGTATTTTCGACACATTTTAAATAATTATAACTTTAATTCGCATGACAATTGTACTTTTTGTATCAATTAAAATCGCAGTTGTCGATTTTCCCCATTATTTCGGCAAAAATATCGTCTATCGAACGCATTTTGTGTTCACTGGTACACTCTATCGTGTCCCAGCCCAGCTCACGCGCGCAGTAATCCGCACTCAGCCGTGAACGTCTCAGATAGTCGGTGTCGCGTTCGTGAATATCCTTTTTCGCCTCATCGTTATGATAGCGCATACTCATAAGCTCCTGACTCACATCGGGGTCTACGCGCAGATAAAAAACCTTGTCAGGAGCGGGTATCCCCATGTACTTGTACTCGTACTCGAAAAGCCAGTTCAGAAAGGCTTTCCATTCGCTTTCGGGAAGCTTCGAGCACTGGTGAATAGCGTTTGACGTTGTGTATCTGTCGGCGATAACGACTCCGCCGCTGTTGTAGAACTCCTCCCAGTCGGTCTTGTAGCTTGCGTAGCGGTCAACGGCATAAAAGCTTGACGCGGCATAGGGGTTGACAGAATCCGCCGAATCTCCGAACTGTCCCGAAAGATACATATTTATAAGAGCCGCGGACTGACTTTTATAGTCGGGAAAGGACTTTTTCTTTACCCTTATTCCCCTGTTTTTCATATATTCATAGAACTTTTCAGACTGCGTATTCTTGCCGCTGCCGTCAAGTCCCTCAAAAACTATAAGCTTGCCTTTCAAAATCAAGCCCTCCTGTCGTGTTGATACAATCATTATATCATACGCCAAAAATAATGTCAACGAAGGGCTTGCCGATACACCGACAAGCCCTTAACGATCGTTTACTTTATAAATTCCATATCTTCGCCGAGGTTTTCCTCTGCGTCATACCATGTTATCACGCCGTTTCTCAAGGTAAAGCTTCCGCTGCCGTTGTCATACATCACATTTACTTCGGGGTTGGAATTACCGTCCTTGTACTCGTAGTACTTCTTGACCGCGTTTTCATTGCATACCATTATGCCGTTTTCATATGACAGAGTATACGTCCATTCAACGTATGCGAAAGCACTGTCCGACCATGTAACTGTTCCGAGATATGTTCCGTCGCCGTTACTGTAAATTGTCAGAGTCGCTCTATTGCAGCCCCATGTGCCAAGATAGTCCTCTTCTGCTGCTATCTCACCGTCACCTATGCCGTCATCGGCAATTCCGCCTGCTCCTTCTATGCGGACAAAATGCGCGCCGTAAACGCCTTCCGAATATATATCCTGCTTGCGCTCGCTTCCGTCATCTTTGAATTCTATATACCGGCTGCCATCGTCCGTATACAGCACATACATAGGATCAGAAGTATCGCCGTTTCCATTTTCCGCATATTCTATATAGCCACTATTCTCAACGCCGCTTGTTGCATAATAGGAGGTAAATGTGCCGGTATCGCTTATGGAAATGTGAGCTGCCGAGGTGTCGCCGTCAATGTACCAGTCTCCGGCAATACTTGCGAATTTATTGGTTACTGTTTCAGTTTCACTCGTTTTTTCGGCAGCGGTTTCAGTTTCCGTAGATTCGGCTGTGCTCGCAGTTTCGGCCTCAGTCGTAACGGCAGAGGTCGAAGTTTCTGTTGTGCTGACTGTTTCTGAGCTTTTGTCCTTGTCTGTTGTTCCACAGCCCGAAACTGCTGCCGATACTGCAAGTATCAGCGACATGGCGATAATTTTTTTGTTCATGGTTATTGCTCCCTTCAATATTCAAAAAACATCGGTGACGTTATTTCTCTATATTTTTAATTATACTATAGTTTTCTGCTTTGTCAAGCTACGGTTGTACTAATTTTTCGGATTTAAACATATCTTTTACAAACAAGCTGAAACAAATCTATAGCAATACAATAATGCGGCATAATATCAGCCTCCTGTATTGCTATATTATGACAAGGAGAATGGATATGGATAAGATCAAGCGAAAAATTTTAAGCGGAGCTGTGCTTGCAGGGTGCGCACTCATTGGTCTGGGAGGGATTTCGCTCCTCAGCCATAGAAATGCAGGCGAGGCGATCCCGACTTCATTGGTCACAAACGAAAGTGAAAAGCCAATCATTGTCCTCGACGCAGGTCATGGCGAGTCATTTTAAACTCAGTTTGCCAAAAACTAATAATGGGATTCTAAAGGGTTGATAACCCTTTGGTGGAGCGTGGGGCAAAGCTACACAAATTTAAAGGGCGGTTCAAATGAACCGCCCTCTTACGTTATTTCCAAAGTAACCGCATTTTTTGCAAAAGCCGTTATATCCACTACATCTCCAGTTTCAGTATTGCTGTTAGCATAACTAAACAGCTGTTTTTTCACACGTTCTCTTGCATTACGCTGAAAAAAGTACTATACTATATTGTATCGCCATAAGTTAATGAAAGGGATAGTGCCGAATGCTGTATTATATGTTCAATAAGCCACAACAGTGCGTTACCGCCTGCTCCGATACTATGCATAAAACCGTAATGGACTACTTTCCCGCTGAGCTTGCAGGGAGTCTGCACCCTGTTGGCAGGTTGGATAAGGATACCTGTGGCTTATTGCTTCTGACCGATGACGGGAGTCTGGATCAAAAGCTGATGCAGCCTGAAATGCACGTCAGCAAGACTTATTTTTTCTATGCGATCGGACAAATGAACACTGAGAAAATAAAACGTCTGGAGGGCGGGATTTCCCTTGACGGATTTACTGCGAGAACCGCGTCCTTTCAGCTCGGGAAAATCTATCAGTTGCAGGATCTGGCGGACTTTATTCCCGCGGACTGTCGGCAGCGATACTTGAAAAATCCTCACGGAGCGGCTTTTTCAGGGAGGCTGATAATTCACGAGGGAAAAAAGCACGAGGTCAAGCTTATGCTGCGCGCCGTTGGCTGCAAGATATTTTACCTTCGCCGAGACAGGATAGGAGGTCTGCCGCTTGATACTTCCCTGACGCCCGGAGGATTCCGACCGCTGACTAAAGAAGAACTGGAATTGCTGCTGAGCAAAGCGTGAAAGTCCCCATTGACAAAGTGACTTCGCCCTGATACAATTATTCATATATTATACACAATTTTCGCATTTGCAGAAAGGAAACGTTATGAAACAAGTTGTTCCTATGGGTTATTCAAGGTCAAAAATGGGCACATCTCTTGCAGTTGCAGTTGCTGTCGGAACTGCATTGCTCACACTGCTTTTTGTCAAAAATGGAGCTGCCTTTTCAGATATGAAGTATTTCTGCATTGTCGCCGCTGTGTTGATCTTACTGTTTATACTCTGCGACATCACAAAAAACCGAAAAGATCGGGCTAAGATCGCACATATGCAGTTTATGCTGTCATGTCCCTCAGTAGAAGGAACAGTTCGCGAAATAAAGCGGATTCCCTACTATTTCGGCAGAGAGTTCAAGGGAAACCAAAAATTCTATACAAGGGAACGCAATTCGGTGTATCGTATCGTTGCAGCAGTCCAAAGTCCTGTTACGGGAAGCGAGGAAATCGTGGTTTCTGAGCCTTATGCTTCAAATGTTACGGAATATATAAGTAATAACTCCGTGACTGTACACTACTCGGAAAACGGCGAATACTGGATACAGCTTTGATTATACACAAAATAAAAAGGCGGCAAGTGCCGCCTTTTTATTTGTTACGCAAATGTACCTTTGTACGTTGACCTACGCAGACGGATTCTTGATAATATCCGAAACATCCTGCAAAGAGATGAACGCGCATGGGTCGATAGTATGTACTATCTTTTTAAGCTTGTTTATCTGGAAATTATTAACGATGAAATAAATTATCTCTTTTCTTTCTTTTGAATATCCTCCTACCGCATCTACTATCGTGCCGCTCGCTTCAAAGTTATCCGTCAAAACGTCCGAGATCTCATCGGCTTTTGTCGTCACTATCATGGCGCACTTTGACTTGTCTATGCCCTCAACAACAAAGTCTATCGTTTTTGAACCGATGTAATACGTCACGATCGAATAAAGCGGCAGTATCCAGCTTTTCATCGTAATTCCGCAAACAATGTACAGCAAAGTGTTGAAGATCAGGACAAACGAACCTATTGACAGTCCTATCCTTTTTGCAAATACAACCGACAAAACGTCTATTCCGTCTATTGCGCCGCCGAATCTTATGGTTAATCCGCTGCCGATCCCGGATATAACGCCGCCGAATATCGCGCACAGGAGCAAGTCCGAACCTGCAAGCGGCGAGATGAAAGATACGTCTATGGGGAATACGTTCATTATCAAAAACGACATCAGCGAATAGACCGCAACTGTGAAAATTGAGTACACGGTAAATGTGACACCCTGTCTGCTGAGTCCGAAAAGAAAAACGGGTATGTTCAGAATGATAAGGAACAGCGACAATGACAAGCTGTCAGGAGTTATCTGGTCAAGCAGCATAGAAAGTCCCGATATTCCGCTGTCATAGAGCTTTACGGGAAAAAGGAAGATCGTAACCCCGAAAGCGTTGATGATTCCGGCGATTACCAGCACGATGAAATTTTTAGGATCAATTTCTTTCCAATCAAATTTCAGTTTTTTCAATGACTCACATCTCCTCTCAAATGACTGTTTGGCTTTCAGAAACAGCCGCACTCCCAATCATGCAGAATGCGGCTGTTTTAATGCAGAATAAGCTGAAAATTCAGGATCAGCGAACGGTTTCAAGGCGAATAGTATTCGTATTGCCCGATTTTCCGTTAGTCTGTCCTCCGGTAAGGATAACATTGTCACCCTTGTGGAGTCCGAACGCGCTTATTGCCTTTTTCATAGCATGATAGAACATTACATCTATAGAGTTGAATTCCTCGCTCAGAACAGGTGTAACTCCCCAGCTGAGATTAAGCTTTCTCCATGCCTTTTTAGAAGTAGTCATACCGATAATATCTACCGGCGGTCTGAAGCGGCTTACCATGCGGACTGTCATGCCCGAAAGTGAGCTTATAACGATCCCTCTTGCTTTAGTATCGATCGCCATTGCGCAGGTTGCGTGCGAGAGCGCGTCAGTATTGTTCTTGATAACATACTCCATTGTGGAGAATCTCTTTATGTAATCTATTGTCTGCTCTGTGCGCTCGGCAATTTCCGCCATATTCTTCACCGCAGCAACGGGATATTTGCCGGAAGCTGTCTCGCCCGAAAGCATAACTGCCGAAGAACCGTCATACACAGCATTGGCTACATCGGAGATCTCCGCTCTTGTCGGACGCGGCTTTTCGATCATTGACTCCAGCATTTCGGTAGCTGTGATAACTCTCTTTCCGAGGAGTCGGCACTTTCTTATCAGATACTTCTGTATCGACGGCACTTCAATAAACGGTATCTCAACGCCGAGATCGCCTCTTGCGACCATGATGCCGTCAGCAATGTCACATATCTCATCAATATGGTCTACACCGGAACTGTTTTCTATCTTGGCAATAATGTCGATATCGCTGCCGCCGTTTTCGTTCAGGAAGTTGCGAAGGTCTTCAACGTCTTTCTTGTTTGAGACGAACGAAGCAGCAATAAAGTCAACTCCGTTCTGGATTCCAAACAGAATATCGTCCTTGTCCTGTTCGCTGAGATAGTCGCCCTTCAGCACATGGTTCGGGAAGTTCATGCTCTTTCTGTCGGACATTTCTCCGCCGGTGATCACTTCGCAAATGACATCGTTGCCGTTGATCTCCTTTACCTTGAAAGAAAGCAGACCGTTATTTACGAGAATAGTATCACCGATACTTATTTCCTTTGCAAGATCCTTGTAGCTTACCGATACGCGCTCCTGATCTCCCACGCAGTCGTCTGACGTAAAAATAAAGGTGTCGCCGTCATTGAGCTGTATCTTATGCTCCTCAAAGGTCTTTATGCGATACTCAGGGCCTTTTGTATCAAGCATGATCGCGATAGGCAGTTCAAGCTGATCTCTTACCTTTTTAATGGTCTCTATCTTTACCTGATGCTCCTGATGAGTGCCGTGAGAGAAATTCAGTCTCGCAACATTCATTCCCGCCAGACACATTTCCCTCAGCGTATCTTCACTCTCACTTGCCGGTCCGATCGTACAGATGATCTTCGTCTTTCTCATTGCTGTTATCCTCACTTTCATTAGTTCTCTTTTTATTTTTAGCAGGCTTTTTAAGGTCTCTTGAAATGAACGCATCCAAGCCGACCATTCCTCCCATGCCAAGAACTCCAAGAATAATTATTAAAACTGTTTTCATTTATTTTTCCCTCCGAATTATTTTTTTCTGCGTATAAATCGGAGGATATGCCCTTGTGACCGTCCTGATCGTGAATATATTTAAGTATGTACTTTCGGCTGAATACAGATTCTGCCTTTGCCGTAATGGACAGCAGAAACGCAATGCAGACCAAAGCAATAAGTCCGCTGCTTCTGTTCAGCAGATAGTCGATATATACGGGGTGTTCGTATTTTTTGGAGGGACTATACTTTGAATACTTTACAGAACTTGAAGAAAGTATTCTCTCTATCCGTATATTTGCAGGCAGGGCGATCTGTGCACCATAATCGGAATAACAGCGGTCAAAGCTGCTGTTCCCGCGCGCCGTACCATCCATATCTGCACGTTCATTAAAAATGAGGAGCGGTAAAAGTACAAATATCGTAAAAACCGACATCAGTCTTTTGCAGATATTTACGTTCTGCTTCACTTTACACTCCCCCTTCCGATCCTCGGAACACCTTAATTATATCATTTAAGGGCAAATAAGTCAATATTTACCATAAGTCTGATTTACTCTCACTAACAAAAGAAAGCTGAACGACACCGCACTGCTGCGGCAACATTCAGCTTTTTTGAGGGATATATCGCGATATCAAAAAGGTGTTCCGCAGCGGATCTCGGTTCACTTTCGCGCATGAGTTCCACTTTCTTAATTCAAAAGAATATATACCGTGATCCCTGCCGCCATGAGAAGAACACCGAAAACGAACGCGCTTACCATGAAAGTTCTTCCGGAAACCACTATCTCCTCAGGACGATCAGGATTCAGCTTAACGGTAACTTTATCGCCCACATTATACCGCGGAGCAGACTGATACACATCGGCCTGCGTCTCATACTCGTTACCCTGCCAATCGTATTTTACCATGGGAGCATATCGGTTTCGGCGGTGCGCAATATCGTTCCTGTGATCTGTCATAATGTCAACGTTCGTAACTTCAGCCGTCACTTCACAGCAGCAGCGTTTCAGACGAAGCTTATCGAGTATTACTCCCCCTGCCGCCATTACTGCTCCAAGCAGAACCGCTCCGCCGCAGCCAAGTTTCGGCAGTATACTCACCATTTGAGCGCGGTGCTGCGAATCTCCGCCCCAAAACATCGCAACAGCGACCGAGCTTATTACAAATTCTGCACCCAGCGTGACAAAAACCAGATTACCGATATTCGGGAGACTAATGGTTTTGAGCCCGCCAAGCAAGAACATTGCTCCCAAAAAGCCAAAGAACGTTATCAGGCACAGAAAAATATCCGTCTGCGATGTAATATATATTGCAAAAACAGCGCCTATAATGGTACATAAAAACAAAATGCCGAAAAGAGTTTCCTTAAACGAGTGATTACTGTCGGAGTGTTTCATATTATTGCCCTCATTTCATTATTTTTCAGAAAATTTTTCTATCAGTAATTCTTACGCTGCCATTTGGTTAATTTTACCACTTTAGCAACAATTTGTCAAGAAATAAAATCCAAAATAATTATCTGATGAGCAAAAATAAAGGAGCAACAGTCTGCCGCTCCTTATATCCTATGAATACGGTTATATACTAGGGAGTGTTGACACTAAGATAATATGCAGATTTTCGAGCATAAATTTTA
>UQEM01000115.1 GCA_900540005.1 uncultured Ruminococcus sp. | reverse complement strand
TCAGATGTGTATAAGAGACAGTTATCTTAGTGTCAACACTCCCTAAAGTCAATACTGCTGATTTTGTTTTCAATTCAGTTACAATTTGGAAACTCCGTTGACGAAATCGGTAAAAAAATGTATAATATAAAGTGAATTTGTAATTATTGCGAAAGGACGATAAGATATGGCTCATAAAAGGAAAAGACTTACCGCATTTTTAACAGCAGCTTCGCTCATATCTGCGCTTTCTTCCTGCTCGTCCGATGTTGGACGGATCCATGTTGAAGCGCCGTCTGCTCAGACTACTTCACAGCCTGCCGTGACTACAGAAGCTCCGACAACAACTCAAACTGTCACTACAACCACAGAAACCACTACTACGACTACAACGACCACTACAGTCGCTGTTATGCGAGGAAATATTTACGACAGTAACAAAACTCTGCTAACTCGCAGCGAGCTCTCAGAGGACGGCCGCGAAATGCGCTACTATAACAGCGATTATCAGTATTCCGTCGGTAACATCATCAGTGCGGCTTCAGCAGGACTTGACACCGAACTCGAAGATACACTGCGCGTTAAGAATCCGACTCCAGTAAATGATACCGACACCGTTGGTCAATCCGTTGAACTGACTATTGATGCAAATGTTCAGGCGGCAATATACAATTATATGCAGAACATGAACATTGTCGGTTCTGTTGTAGTCATGCGAACTGACGGCTCTATCATGTCCGAAGTTTCCTACCCCTCCTATAGTCCGGAAGCCTATCAGGCTGACCCAAGCTACGCTGACGGTCTCCCTTGGGGCGCAATGGGAAACAGAGCGTTCCAGAATGCAACTCCCGGCTCGTGCTTCAAGATAATGTCTGAAGTTATCGCCGACAAACATGGAATCACAACGCTCTATGACGACGGAACATGGGTAGATGGCGGCGCTACGATAGTCAACTGGAATCATGATGCAGGCTGCTATCCCATTCCGAACAGAACGCTCTATTCAGCATTTGTCGATTCGAGTAATATTTTCTTCGCAAAAGTGTTCGACCAAATCGGCACGGATACTGCTTTGTCAGACCTGAATAGCCTATTTCACTTTGTTGACACCATAAACTGTGATTTTGGCTCAATAGACAATAATATCGAGGTCTACTGTGCAGACGACCTGCGAAGAAGCGCTTTCGGTCAGGCTTATGTCAGAACCTGTCCCATTTATCTCGCAGCTCTCGCGCGTGAGGCTGTTTTCGGTGACATGGTAAAGCCTTTTGTAGTCAAAAACATTGTTGATACAAACGACCCGAATTCAACTATCAGCGCAGGAAGTGCTCCTTACGAGGTCATCGCCTCCATTCCGCAGGAGTACAGACAGAATCTCCTTGACGGTATGCTTGGAGTTACAGGTCATCTCGGAGTATATGTCCCAGAAGGATATCAGCTCTACACCAAAACAGGTACTGCTGAAACCGGCGCAGGTGACTATCTCTACATCACGGGCTGTCTCAGAAACAACAACGACCAAAGCTCAGGCTGCCCGACTTATGCTGACTACAACTCATACAAGGAAAACGGCTCGTACATAATTATCCTGCAAATCCAGAACCCGAAAGACCATGGTTTCAACTACGCGAGCGATTCGGGAGCTTTGTATAAGGGAATAATTGATACGGTTCTTGCAAATTAGGGAGTGTTGACACTAAGATAATATGCAGATTTTCGAGCATAAATTTTACGTAGACAAGGCAAAAAGTCGCAGGCAGGCTGTCGCCTGTCAAGACTTTTTAACGCAGGATGCGTGAAATTTTGCCGAAAAGATGCGTTGTTAGGCTTAGCGTCAACACGACCTAAAATACATATTGCTCAAACTCCTCGACATAGTTGAGATATTCGACCATAACAAAACCCGAGATCACTCTCGGGTTTTATTTTGCTTATAATTGTCACTCAGAAGCCGAAGTCCTCATAATCTTCCGCAATGAATCTGTGGTAGGTTATATGAACACTTCCGTCAATTTCTTCCTCAACAGCTATACAGTAGCGGTAATCGTCGGGAATACCATCGGCAAAGTACACGAGATAGTTAAATTCGTCGTTGTGAACTTCCTCTGTTACGACATTTTCGCTGTATTTTCTGAAAATGGCAAATGCCTCATCAAGTGTGCAATGACGGCGGACTGCCTCTATAAACTCGCGCAGGAACTCGCCGCCCTCAGGATTTTCATGGACGTATTTTGTTCCCTGTTCGGGTACGGTAATGCAGAATCCGCTTTTTATCGGTCTAAATTCGACTTCGCCAAGGTCATTCCGGACAAAATCGGCAAATTCTTTAAGGTCAGCTTCCATTTCGCTCTCGGTTCTTTCCACTCCGAGCAAATGATTCAGCGAACTTAAAATATAGTTGAAACTCATTGGTCTGCCCTCGTATCCAAGCTTTATCTGAGCTTCAAGTATATTGTCACAAAGATTCTTTTTCAGTCTTTCAAAATTCATTCTTATCCCTCCAATGTCTAAATTATAGCACAAACTATTCCCGAAATCAACTATATTGGATTCAGGTTTCACTCGGTTAACTTCCGGTAAGTCTTTCATAAATATTGACATTTACTTATATATATGCTACAATTAATTGACGGACAGTTGAACTGCGTCTTTGGCTGTCGGTCGGATTTTCTTGAAGTTTTCGGGCAGCAGGGTATGCTCTCTGCTATCGGTCAGCTAAATACGTCTTATATGATACAGCTTTGTCCGTCTGCCCTTTTGCAGGCGGATCTTTGTTTTCAAAGGAGTTTTTAATGGACGAAAAAAGAATAGCCGTTGCCGCTATTGTTATTGACGAGCTTTCTGCGGCGATCGAAGTAAACAACGTACTGCACGAATTCAGCGATGTAATTATAGGGAGAATGGGCATTCCTTACCGCGAGCGCGGCATTTCCCTGATTTCAGTTGCTATAGACGCAAAACCGGATGTTATAAGCAGCCTTACAGGAAAACTCGGCAGAATTAGCGGAGTCTCCGTTAAGGCAGCAATTTCTAAAAAGTGAGGTAATATAATTGTACGATCCTAAATCGCTAAAGGCTGAGGAGTTCATAGATGACACCGAAATTCGTGAAACTCTCGAATACGCTGAAAAAAATAAAAACAATCACGAACTGATAGAGCAGATCCTTGCCAAAGCTGCTCCGAAAAAGACGGGACGAGGTGTGGAATGTTCGGGACTAAGCCACCGTGAAGCGAGTGTTCTCCTTGCCTGTGACGACCCAAAGGTGATAGAAAAAATATATGCTCTCGCCCGCGAGATCAAGGAAGCCTTTTACGGTGACAGAATCGTTATGTTTGCTCCGCTTTATCTCTCAAATTACTGCGTAAACAATTGCGTTTACTGCCCGTATCATTTCAAAAACAAGGAAATACCACGAAAAAAACTCACACAAGATGAGGTTCGCGATGAGGTTATCGCACTTCAGGATATGGGCCACAAGAGGCTTGCCATAGAAGCAGGTGAAGACCCCGTAAACAATCCCATTGAGTACATTCTCGACTGCATAAAAACCATTTACTCTATCAAACACAAAAACGGTGCTATAAGGCGCGTTAACGTCAATATTGCCGCCACAACGGTCGAAAACTACAAAAAGCTGAAAGATGCAGGTATCGGAACATATATCCTCTTTCAGGAGACTTACCACAAAGATAGCTATGAGAAGCTCCACCCGACAGGGCCAAAGCACGATTACGCTTACCATACCGAAGCTATGGACAGAGCCATGGACGGCGGCATAGATGATGTGGGGCTCGGTGTTCTTTTCGGTCTTGATATGTACAAGTACGAGTTCGCAGGGATTCTTATGCACGCTGAACACCTTGAAGCTGTTCACGGCGTTGGCCCGCATACAATAAGCGTTCCGCGCGTAAAGAGGGCTTCGGATATCGACCCGAATGTTTTCGACAACAGTATTGATGATGATACTTTTGCTAAGATCATTGCCTGTATCAGAATTTCCGTTCCGTACACAGGCATGATAATTTCAACGCGTGAAAATGAAACCTGCCGCGATAAGGTCATGGGACTCGGAATATCGCAGATATCAGGCGGTTCGCGAACTTCCGTCGGAGGATATGCAGGTTACTCGCCGGAGGAAAGACCGCATGACACCGAGCAGTTTGATGTTTCCGACCAGAGGACTCTTGACGAGGTCGTAAAGTGGCTCATGGAAAAAGGCTATATCCCGTCATTCTGCACAGCCTGTTACCGCGAGGGCAGAACCGGTGATCGTTTCATGGCTCTTTGCAAAGTGGGACAAATTCAGAATTGCTGTCACCCTAATGCTCTGCTTACATTGCAGGAATATCTCACGGATTATGCCACTGAGGAGACTCAAAAGATAGGTGAGGCTCTTATAGACCGCGAGATACTGAATGTTCCCGACCCAAAACGCCGCGAAAAAGCGCTGAGTTATCTTGCGCGCATCAGAAACGGTGAAAGAGATTTCAGATTCTGATACAGCCGCTGCAAAATTTTTCCAATGGGTATGGACAAAATGATTTTTTTATGATATAATACTGAATGCTATCAAAAGTATCAAGGCGCTCCGCCGGAAACCGTCAGGCGCGGTTTTTGCAGTGCCGCCTAAAATTAAAGGAGATTTATCATGGCAGAACTCAAGTACGAAATCACAGAACATATCGGCGTTCTTTCGGAAAACGCCAAGGGTTGGACAAAGGAACTCAACATGGTTAGTTGGAATGAGCACGAGCCTAAGTACGACATCAGAGAGTGGGCTCCCGACCATTCAAGAATGGGCAAGGGCGTTACCCTTACAGCAGATGACCTTGCTGCTCTCAAAGACCTTCTCGCGGGAATTGATCTCAACTCTTTTGAATAATCATTAAAACAAGAGGACTGCAATTGCAGTCCTCTTTATTATAGTATTATTTTCAGTCAAGAACAGGAATATATGCTGCTGCGCCGAGCTTTTCTGCCTTTTCGGCTGCCTCATTGTATGAAAGCTTGTCCTCTGTGATAAAGTGAGCAAAACCGTTCTCGCAGTAAACGCCCTCAAGGTCAGCAGGCTTGTTTGATTCGGGTACGCGGAAGTACCAACGTGCTGTAAATTCGCTGATATCTGCGATAAATGATGAATCTTCCGAAGATTCCCATGTCTGTGAAAGAACTGTATTTTCTTCCTTTACGCTCTCAATTACGTCACCGAGAACCGCACTCGCGGTCGGGAGCTTTCCTGCTCCTCTGCCGTAGAACATTGTCTGGTCGATTCCGTCACCGTAAACGAGAACAGCATTGAATACATCGCTTACGCCTGCAATGATGTTTTCCTGAGGCACGAGCATAGGCATTACTGTGGGAAGTATCTTGCCGTTTTCAAGCTTCTCCACGCAAGCTATAAGCTTTACTGCACAGCCGAGAACATCTGCCGCAGCAACGTCTTCAAGAGATACCTGAGATATTCCCTTTGTAGTCACACTGTCGGGATAAACGTGCTTTCCGAACACGAGCGATGCAATAATACAGATCTTTCTGCAGGCATCATGTCCCTCGATATCAGCCGTGGGATCTTTCTCGGCATATCCGAGTTCCTGTGCAAGCTTGAGAGCATCCTCAAACTGCATATTGTCGTTGTACATTTTTGTAAGGATAAAGTTTGTCGTTCCGTTGAGGATTCCGGCAACCTTTGTTATATCATTTGCAGCGAGGCAGCGGTGGAGAGGTCTGATGATCGGAATAGCTCCGCCAACGCTTGCTTCAAAGAAGAAGTTGCAGTTATGCTCCTTTGCTGTGCGGAGAAGGATATCGCCTTTTTCCGCAACAAGCTGCTTGTTTGATGTAGAAACGCTCTTGCCCTTTTCAAGGCATGACTTTACAAATGTGAATGCGGGTTCAACTCCGCCCATGCACTCTGCAACAGCCGTTACTTCGTCATCATTGAGAATATCGTTGAAGTCCTTGGTAAGCTTGTCACGGTAAGGAGAATCAGGAAAATCTCTTAAATCAAGAATATATTTAACGTCCATTTCCTTGCCGGCACGCTTCTCAATGCTTGCCTTATTCTTGTAAAAAAGCTCTACTACTCCTGAGCCTACTACACCATAACCTAAAACTGCAAATTTTACTGACATAAAAGAAACCTCCATAAAGCTTATTCGGCAGAAAGTACCTTGACCTCTAAAACGCCGTCAAGCTTTGATATTGAATTTAAAGAAGCGAGCTCCTCATCGGTCTCGCCTGTAAGCCTGAGTGAGATGTTTACGGTAGCAGCTCCGTCAACGGGAATGCTCTGATTTACGGTAAGTATGTTCGCATTCAGGCTGTGAAGAAACACAAGAACGCACGAAAGAACGCCCGGGCTGTCACTGAGAAGCAGATAAATATTCACTATCTTTCTCGTGAAAAGCTCTTCGTATGAAAAAACCGAGTCCTTGTACTTATAATATGCACTTCGTGAAATGCCTATGCGCTTGCAGGCGGAGGCAAAGCTCTTTTCGCCTTTCTGCGCCATAAGCTTTTTTACCTCAAGAACCTTTGTAAAGACATCGGGAAGTATTTTTGATTCAGCAACAATAAGCTGCGATTTTTCTTCCATAATCAATCACCTGTGAATCAAGAGTGCTGCAAAATCGTCCGCCACAGACAAACAATTGTACATTACTTAATTACTATACCACTTTTCCCCACTTTTGTCAAGCATTAAATTTCATATTCTCAATTGATACAATTTTCTCATCAAAATACCGAAAAATTTATAGTATAAAGTTGCCTTTTCTGCTTTTGTATGATATACTATTCTTGCTAACATTTTAATTCGGAGCTGACTTTCGGGGAATATAGGCAAGATAACCGAACAAAGCTCCTGCGAAAGAGGTCTTATATGAAATACAAAAACCCAATAATCAAGGGATTTTATCCCGACCCAAGCGTTTGTGCCGCAAACGGAAAATACTACATGGTTTGCAGTTCATTTCAGTTTTTTCCCGGAGTTCCGCTCTTTGAAAGCTCCGACCTTGTAAACTGGAAACAGATAGGTCACTGCCTTACAAGAAAGAGTCAGCTTGAACTCGATGGAGCAAGAAGCTCAGGCGGCGTATATGCTCCCACTATCAGATTCAACGACGGAAGATTCTACATGGTGACAACAAACACCTCTACAGGTGAAAACTTTTACATCTTCACGGACGATATCTATGGCGAATGGTCCGAACCTATTATAATCAAGCAGGGCGGAATCGACCCCTCTCTCCTCTTTGATGACGGTCATGCTTATTTTATCAGCAACGGCGCTGACGATAACGGCGTTGAGGGAGTTACCCAATGCGAGATCAATATTGAAACAGGCGAAAAGCTTTCCGCAAGCAAAAATATCTGGTGCGGTTCGGGCGGAAGATACCTCGAATCCCCGCATATGTACAAGATTGGCGGCGGATACTACCTCATGGCTGCTGAGGGCGGCACGGAATACGGTCACATGATAACCTATGCACGCAGCAATTCCGTGTGGGGGGCCTTTGAGGGCTATGCTCACAATCCTGTTCTCACTAACCGCAACCTCGGCGGTTATCAGATTCAGGGAGTCGGTCACGGCGATCTCATACAGACCCGCGATGGCGAATGGTTCATAGCGCACCTTGGTTTCCGACAGATCGACCAATGGATGCCGTATCATCATCTGGGAAGAGAAGTTTTCCTAACGCCCGTGTACTTTGATGAGGACGGCTGGTTTACTGCCGGAACCAATGGCACTACTCGTGACGAATACGAGATAAAGGGCGATTTTACTCAAATTGTCAATAACGTCAAAACCTTTGGCAATACTTCTCCGAGTATCGACTGGTGCTATATGAGAAATCCCGACTTTTCAAATTATGAGCTCTCAGGTGACAGCTTTATTCTTCACGGAACAGACAAAACTCTCGAAGATATTGCCTCTCCTACTTTTATAGGCATAAGACAGCAGGATTTCTGCGGTGAGATATGCTGCGATATTTCGCTTGACGGCGGTGAGGCAGGAATCACTCTTTTCATGGACGAGCAGGAACACTACGATATTGCTCTCAGGAAGTCCGATAGCGGATTTGAAGCCGTTCTCAAGCTTAATATAGGCGATATCAAGCACGTTCAGAGTGCTGTTCCTATAATGACAAACTCCGCAAAGCTTGTGGTGGAAATGCTGTCTCTTATACACATCTCCGAGCCCACGAGACTCGACGTC
>UQEM01000114.1 GCA_900540005.1 uncultured Ruminococcus sp. | reverse complement strand
GTGGGCTCGGAGATGTGTATAAGAGACAGGGTCTATGCTCTGTTTTTCACCGAATATCATTCCGGCAAGAAAATTTCCGCTTTCGTCACCTGTTTTCAGGCAGAATTCGGAAGTCATTCGCTCACGATAGTCGGAAAGGAAGTTCTTCAGGTGCCGAGAATTTTTACTGATAAGTGTGACGTTTTCAGCATTGCCCACCTGCAAAAATACTTTCTGCGACTTGTAATAGCTTTCGCTGTCAAAAAGGTAGTCTCCCTGAACTTTTGCGAAAACTCCGTCATCGATACTCAGAATATCACCGTAACGTGGAAACAAATCTGTCCCGTAATAGGTGACTTTTGCCCTTACAGAGCCGTTTATAGTACCGTCAAGCAAATATACTGCCTTTTCACGATCATAGTGCTTTATATCAACAACTTCGCCGCTGAAGTTTCCCGTAGTTCCGTCAAAAGCGGTTATACGCGAATAAAGGAATCTGTTATTGTATGCGCTTGCTCCGCAGGCGACCGCAAAGCTCACGGCAAGCATTACATAATCTCCCCTGCGAAATCCCATTCTTGCTCCGATAGCCGCCACAACAGCGGAAACTGCGGCAAGCAGGAGAATTTCACGCATACCTGTAAAAAAGGAAGCGAAAAATAATCCTGACATATAAGCTGCCGAAGCACCGATCATTTTCCGCTTCATATTAATTATTTAAAGAAAAGTGGCAGCTTTTCGAGGAAGATTATATCATCTCTGTCAGCCGCATCGCCCTCAGCGAGCACAGCAGCCTCTGCCACGATGTTTCCGTTGGCAGCCTCTGTGAGCTTTTCAAGGGCAGTAAGTGATTCGCCCGTGCTTATTACGTCATCAACGATGAGAACTCTCTTGCCCTTGAGCATTTCAGCCTTATCCTCTGCAAGATAAAGCACCTGCTCGTTTGACGTTGTGATCGACTTCACCTTTACGGAAATCGGATTTGTCATGTAGAGCTTTACAGACTTTCTCGCAACAACGTATGTCTTTCCCGACTGTCGAGCCATTTCGTAAGCAAGCGGTATTCCCTTTGATTCAGCCGTTATGATTATATCAAAATCAGGACACTTTTTAAGGAGCTCAGCAGCGGCAGCAACTGTAACTTCTACGTCCGAAAACATTACAAACGCTGCTATATCCAGCTTTTCGTTGAGAGGGCAGCGCGGAAGCTCCCTCTCAAGACCGGCTATTTTCATTTTATATGTCTCAGGCATTATTCTGTCCTCCTCATTCAGTCTTGCCGAGAGATTCATGGCCCCAGCCCATCTTTACTCCTGCAAGCATATGGAAGTGAAGATGTTTGACTGTCTGACCAGCGTCATCACCGCAGTTGTTAATGATACGGAAGCTTTCGATACCCTCAGCCTTGGCGATCTTTGCAGCCGCCTCAAATACCTTTGCTACGAGCATAGAATTTTCCTCAGTGATCTGGTCAGCTCCGCTGATGTGAGCCTTCGGGATTATGAGAGTATGAAAAGGCGCAATAGGAGCAATATCCTTGAACGCGAAAACATACTCATCCTCATATACCTTTGTGCTTGGAATATCTCCGTCTATTATTTTACAGAATAAACAATCCATAATCATTCTCCTTACGATTATTTTACCATTGATGCTACAATGCTCTCGAACTGTGCAAGTGCCTCGTCAATTTTTGTAATATCGCCTGCGCCTGCCATAGCTCCGTCGGGCTTTCCACCGCCCTTGCCGCCTGTTATTGCAGCAGTTTCTCTTACAAGCTTTCCTGCATTAGCACCCTTTGCAACTGCGCCCTTTGTGCATACGCAGTAGAATGTGCCCTTTTCGCCGTTAGCTCCTGCAAAGAGAGCGATTATATCCTCCTGCTTGTCCTTTACGCTGTCGCCGAGCTTTCTAAGCTCATCGGGAGCAGAGCCGTCCATTCTTGCGCAAATCACCTTAACGCCGTTTACATCGTGTGCGTTGTTGAAGATCTCACCCACTCTTGCATTTGCGATCTGCTGGTTAAGGCTTTCAAGTTTCTTATCCTTTTCCTTTATCTCTGCCGCAACTGCTGCACACTTCTCGGGAAGTTCGTTAAAATTCGCAAGCTTGAGCGCCTTTGCCGACTTGGCAATAGTATTCTTGTATCCGTTAAGAAGTTCAAGCACTCCAAGACCTGTCACAGCTTCAATACGTCTTACGCCTGCCGAAACAGAACTTTCGGAAACTATCTTGAAGAGTCCTATCTGTGATGTGTTTGAAATATGTGTACCGCCGCAGAATTCGATCGACTTATCTGCTGTTACTACGCGGACTGTATTGCCGTATTTCTCGCCGAACAGAGCCATCGCTCCAAGCTTTCTTGCCTCCTCGATAGGCATTTCGGTCATTGTAACGTCAATTGCAGCCATTATCTCCGCATTAACTATCGACTCGACTTCCATGATCTCACTCTCGGTCATTGCACTGAAGTGATTGAAATCGAAACGGCAGGCTTTTTCGTTTACAAGCTGTCCTGCCTGATGAACGTGGTCGCCGAGTACAAGTCTGAGTGCATACTGGAGAAGGTGCGCTGTCGTGTGGTTTCTCATGATAGCAAGTCTGCGCTCTCTGTCGATAACGGCATTCATCTTGTCTCCCTTTGCGATAATGCCCTGCTCAACAGTTGCGATGTGGAGGAAGTGTCCCTCTGACTTTATAGTATCCGAAACCGAAACAACGTTTCTGTCTCTGATGAGAGCACCTGTATCGCCGACCTGTCCGCCGCTCTCTGCATAGAAAGGTGTAACATCGAGGACTATCACTACATCATCGCCCTCTGCTGCGTGATCTACTTCGCTGCCGTCCTTGTATATTGCAAGAACTTCTGCGCCGTCAGTAGCAAATGATGTGTAGCCGGTGAAAATAGTTGCAGGAGCGTCAACCTTTATGCTGTTGTCTGCCCATGATGAACCTGCCTTTGCAGCATGGTCTGCCTTTGCTCGTGCACGCTGTTCCTTTGCAAGCTCGGTGAAACGTTCACGGTCAACGGTGATTCCTCTTTCCTCGCAGATTTCTACTGTAAGATCTATCGGGAAACCATATGTGTCGGAAAGCTTGAACGCGTCATCGCCCGACAGAACATTCTTTCCTTCCTTTGCAAGATCATCTGTGAGCGCATTGAGAAGCTCTGTACCCTTGTCGATCGTCTTGGCAAAAGAATCCTCCTCTACGCCGATTATCTTCTTGATGTATTCTCTCTTTTCAGCAAGTTCGGGATATGCTGAAGCATTCTCATTTATTACGGTATCGCAAACTTCACACAGGAAAGGCTTGGTGATTCCGAGGAGTCTGCCGTGACGAGCTGCTCTTCTGAGAAGTCTGCGGAGAACATATCCGCGCCCCTCGTTTGAGGGCATGATTCCGTCGCCGACCATAAACGTTGTACTTCTGATATGGTCAGTAATTACTCGGAGCGAAACGTCCTTCTTTTTGTCGTTCTTGTAGTTTACTCCTGCAATGCGTGAAATATGCTTCATGATGTTCTGAACGGTGTCTACCTCGAAGATATTGTCAACGCTCTGCATTGCACAGGCAAGTCTTTCAAGTCCCATACCCGTATCAATATTCTTGCTCTTCATTTCAGCATAATGTCCGTTTCCGTCGCTGTCGAACTGGCTGAAAACAAGATTCCATATCTCAATTACACGGTCGATCTCACTTGCCTGCTCAAAACTCTCAAACGGGCCATATTCCTCGCCTCTGTCGAAGTGGATCTCGGAGCATGGACCGCATGGACCTGAACCGTGTTCCCAGAAATTGTCCTTCTTACCAAGACGGATAATTCTCTCGTGGGGGATACCGATTTTCTTCTCCCAGATCTGCTCTGCCTCGTCGTCGCTCTCAAAAATAGTGATCCAAAGACGGTCAGCCGGAATCTCCAGAACCTTTGTAAGGAATTCCCACGCCCACTCGATAGCCTCAGTCTTGAAGTAATCGCCGAATGAGAAGTTGCCGAGCATTTCAAAGTATGTACCATGACGTGCCGTTTTGCCAACGCTCTCGATATCGGGAGTTCTGATACACTTCTGGCAGGTAGTTACTCTTTTGTTTGGGGGAGTAGCTTGTCCGAGAAAGAATTTCTTGAGTGGAGCCATACCCGAGTTGATAAGAAGAAGGCTCTTATCGCCCTGAGGAACGAGCGATGCACTCGCCATTCTGGTATGATTCTTGCTCTCGAAGAATGAAAGATACTTTTCACGAAGATCATTAAGACCTGTCCACTGCATAAATATATCTCCTTTAATAAAAAATATTACAAAGTAATACAAAAAAAGCCCCGCCGCCAATGGGACGAAGGCTCTCGTGGTACCACCCAAATTCGGAAGAGCCGCTGCTCTCCCCTCATATTCTTTAACGCAGAAATACGCTGCGGTTTCCCGCAGAAGCTCAGGGGCAGCACCCGTAAACCGCGTGAAAGCTCGCACCAGACGCTTTCTCTCTGAACCGCGGACAAAACAGTCAATCCCGTCACAGCTATATAGTTATATTATATCCCTTTTTCCGCTGTTTGTCAACACTTGGCAAGGATTTTTTGCTATTCGTAAATTTTTTCCACGATACTGCGGAATATTGGTGCGGCACAGTCATTTCCGTAGCCTCCGTCCTCAACAAGCACGGTCAGAGCATATTTTGGCTTGCGAGCAGGAAAAAATCCCGTTATCCAGCCATTGCACAGCTCCACGCCGTTCTCATCAACGCGTCCGGTCTGAGCCGTGGAGGTTTTCGCCCCGACAGAGATCTTATTTGTGCGCGCGTTTGAATCCTTGTTATTACGAATTGCAAAAATCATCAGCTTTTTTAATTGCTCAGCAGTCTCAGGCTCAAGAACCTGCGATATCTGTGGCTGCTTTTCGTTTCCTACAGTCTCGCCGTCTACCGTTACTCCCCTTATAAGCCGCAAAACAGGCATTTTCCCTTCACCGCCGATCGCGCAGGTAAGCTGTGTTATTTGCAGCGGAGTAGCTGTGAGTTTGCCTTGCCCGAACGAAAAATTCGCAAGCTCCGCAGGTATCATTAGCTGCTTTGTTGTGGGAAGAACTCCGGCTGAACCTGTTATTCCGGCGCAAAGATAATTCTCCCTGCCGAAGCCGAGCGAATATGCAAGCTTTCTGAATGACTCAACATTCAGGCTGCTGCTGAGATTTATGAAATATGTGTTGCAGGAATTTGTCATTGCATCGCTCATACTTTGCAGTCCGTGTCCGCTCAGCTTATGGCAGTTGAAGTACTGACCTTTTATGTTGATATTTCCCGTGCAGTCATACATAAAATCAGCAAAGCCCTCATCAATTGCCTGCGCCGCCGTCACAAGCTTAAATACAGAGCCTACGCTGTAAGAATAGAGCGCTCTGTTTATAAGCGGCAGGCTCTCATCAGTCAGTGCATTCTCTATTTCGTTCGGAGAGTAGGTCGGAAAACTTGCCATTGCAAGAATATCTCCCGTCTTTATATCCGCAAGTACTATCGCTCCCTTTTCTATATTCTTTCCGCATTCCTCGCAGATTCGCTGCAATTCGCTGTCGATAGTCGTTACTACTCCGCCGTAAGCTTGGGTACGGACTACCTCTTTACCGTCACCTATCAGAATATGCCCGAATCCGTCCACATTGTATGTCACGCTGTTTTCGGCAGTATCTCCGCGCAGAACCGAATCGTAAGCATATTCTAAACCGTCCATTCCGCTTCCGTCTGAAATATAGCCGACTATATGGCTTGCAAGCTGAGTTTCGGAATAACGCTCAGGGATCTCAAAAACTGTCAAGCCGTCACTTTCGGGAGTATTCTCCGTACACTCGAACACAAACGGCTCTCCCTTGGCGTAGGCTTCTCTGAATTCTGATTTATCCACAGCAAACTTCTCGGCTTTCTGACATTCAACTGCACTCGGAACTATAACCGCTTTTGTGACTGTTTCTGCATTCACTATCGGCTTCATGTTTCGGTCATATATCGTCCCCTCGATCTCTCCTGCCGATATTGTCACCTCTGAGCGTTCCTGAGCCGCGCTGACGTACTCCTGCGAAAACGCTATCCTGTAATAGTTGCACGCAAGTATGGTAAAAAGCAAAAAGAAAATCGCCGTCAAGGCTATTATCCCGCGTTCCGTTCTTTTCTGCATAAAAATCCCCCTGAATCCATTATTGACTTTCAGGGGGATTTTATTCTTAGTTTCACATAGAAACCGTGCAGTTATTTTATTAATGTATCACTGTCGAGAATTAGCGTAAAAGGCCCATCATTAAGAAGCTCAACTTTCATATCAGCTCCGAAAGAACCTGTCTCGACGTGAAAGCCCTTACTGCGCAGGTACTCAACGAAATACTCGTAAAGTCTGTTTGCCTCGTCAGGTTTTGCTGCCTGTATAAAATTGGGGCGGTTTCCCTTGCGACAGTCCGCGTACAGAGTAAACTGCGGCACTACAAGAATCGTTCCGCCAACATCGGCGAGCGAAAGGTTTATCTTGTCATTTTCGTCCGAGAAAATACGCAGATTCGCAATCTTATCCGCAAGCTTTCGGCAGATCTCCTCCGTGTCACCATGACCTGCTCCGAAAAGGAGCATATAACCGCCGTCAGTTTTTCCGCACAACTCACCGTCCACTTTGACCGAAGCGTATTTCACACGCTGGAGTACTATCCTCATATCCGCGCCTACTTTCTTATGATATCCATGTCAAAGGGTTTAAGCTCTATCTTATCCTTGCCGACTGTATCAATTATGCTGTACATCGGCTTTGGAAGTCCTATTGCGGCATTCTTTTCGGAATTATTGAAAAAGAAGATGTAGTCATCAAGACCGTTTGTGCGCGTTGTTATCTCCACCCCCTCAGGAAGTCCGTTGAACCGTGGAATTCCCGTCTGCTTCATGATGTTTGCAGCAAGACTCTTATAGAAATCAGAGCCGCAAATCGTGCCAACGTAATATGCCACTCCGCCGCAATACCTGTTCATAGTAACTGCCGGACAGCAACGGTAAAATCCGTCGTCATACTCGGCATAAGCTTTGGCAGTCGTCACATTAAGAACATCGCACCACTTTTTGCAGGTAAACTTGTTTCCTGAAAAATCCGTAATAGTACGCTCATCGTTTCCGATAGGGTCGCACTCGGTGATCTCAGCGCCGATAAGCTCGCGGTAAACCATTGGCAAAGTTTCGTTCACATAATTGTTAGAGCTGTCCTTTACTCCGCTGCGATTGGTCATTACGAGAGTTCCGCCTTTTATTACATAGCGGTAAAGGCTCTCTGCCGTTGACTTCTTATACAGGTACATACACGGAGCAACAACTACTTTGTAATTGCTGAAATCGGCATCGGGAGAGATCACGTCGATATTTGCTCCATAAGCTGAAAATGCTCTGTGAAAAGCTTTAAGCTGCTCAAGATAGTAAAAGCCTTCTGACTGCGGCTGTATCTTGAACGCGCGGTCGTTTTCGGGCGAATAAATTATCGCAATATCTGAAATAAGCTCCGTTGTATCTATGACGGAAAGCTTTGCCGCCGTCTTGCAAAGTTCGGAAAATTCAAAGAATCTGCGTCCCGGAACATTGCTCTGGTCAATGAGCCCCTGCCAGTGCATCTCCGCGCCCTTGGTCGCACTTCTCCATCGGAAATGAACCACTGTGTCTGCTCCATGGGCGAGCGCCTGAAGCGAGTAACCTTTTATCATACCCGGCTTCGGCGCAGGAGACATGGGTGCCCAACTGCCGGTAGCTCCGCTGAGTTGTTCCATTATCCAGAACTTATCCCCCTTTATTCCTCTCATGAGGTCGAGGTGGAATGCGTGAGAATAGAACTCCTCAGGGTCTTTCGGGATCCTCACAGACGGATAGTTGTCATACGACACGAAATCAAGTTCGCTGAAAAGCTTGTAGAAATCGGGAGCATCCTCACAGAACCATGTGTTCGTGGTGACTTTAGCACGCGGGATTTCAAGCTTTATCGCCATTGCAAGCTCCTTTGCGTACATTGCCGTACACTCCGAGCTGAATCTGTAATAGTCAAGGCACAGGGAAGGATTCTGCCATGCCTGCGGATAGGCTGTCGGGGGTTCAATCTGCGAAACATCGCTGTATTCATTGCTCCATACAGTCGTTCCGTATGTATTGTTTATATTTTCAAGGGTGTCATATCTGTCGATAAGCCAATTGCGGAACTTCTCCTTGCACACATCACAACCTGTCTCTTATACACATCTCCGAGCCCACGAGACTCGACGTCAT
>UQEM01000113.1 GCA_900540005.1 uncultured Ruminococcus sp. | reverse complement strand
CCTTTGGTGGGGTGTGGGGCAAAGCCCCGCAAAGAACTTTCACTTATGAAATTTATATTTTCGGCAAAAAAGACTGCCCGAGGGCAGTCTTTTGCTTTTATGTTAGCTTTATGCTGAACTTTTTCAGCCAGTGGTCGAGCTGGATAAAGAATGCTATTGTCTGCGGCAGATTCATTAGCTGACCGTACCACTGAACGTGATCCTCGTGGCGCAGCAGTTTTTCAAGTTCCTCGCGCTTTATCAACTGCGTCAGGAGTTCGCCGTTCTCGTCAAGTATTCTGCGCAGTTTATTCGTGACCGCGTCAAGAAAGTTCGGGTTGTGCGTCTTTGGATAGGGACTCTTTTTGCGCCACAGGACTTCCTCTGGGAGCCAATCACGCATTGCTTCGCGCAGCAGTCCCTTTTCACGTCCGAGATAGTCCTTGTACTCCCACTTGACGTTGTAGAGGTATTCCGCGATACGGTGGTCGCAGAAGGGCACGCGAACCTCAAGACCGCTGAACATACTCATTCTGTCCTTGCGGTCGAGTAGCGTCTGCATGAACCAATGGAAGTTAAGCTGTGTCATTTCGCGCATACGGTAGTCGGTCGGATCGTCGCTCGGCAGCTTATCGGCGTAGTCGGCTGTATTTCGGTATGCGCTGTACACATAGTCGTCAGCATTGATCTTCGAGGCGTAGTCGTTGCATAGGAAACGGCTGCGGTAAGCGGTGCTCTGCGCCCAGGGGAATCCGTCTGTCATGCGGATATCCTTGTCGCGGTACCACGGATAGCCGCCGAAAATTTCGTCTGCGCATTCACCTGATAGGGCAACCGTTCCGTATTTCTTGATCTCGCGGCAGAAAATCAGCAGTGAAGCGTCAACGTCTGACATTCCGGGGAGTCCGCGTGCATCGACCGCGTCATCGAGAGCCTCAACGAGTTCGGGCGTGTCAACGACTGTCCAATGGTGATTTGTTCCGAGATATTCTACCATTGCGCGGATAAATTCCGGATCGCTGTTTGGCTGAAAATGGCTTTTGTGGAAGTATTTGTCATTGTCTCGGTAGTCAACCGAGAATGTGTCGAGAATCTTGCCGTGCTTTTTCATTTCAGCGGCGGCAACCGAGGAGATAAGGCTCGAATCGAGTCCTCCGGATAAGAAAGTACACACGGGAACGTCCGAAACAAGCTGACGGCGTATCGAATCCAGTACCAGTTCGCGGACGTGCTCTGCGGTCTGCTCAAAGCTTTCATTCAGCTCGTATGCGCGCAAACGCCAATATTCGCGCAGTTTCAGACCGTCCTCCGAGTAGTATCCGCACCAGCCGGGACGTATCTCTTTTACTCCCTTTATTACGCCGCAGCCGGGAGTTCGTCCGGGAGCCATGAGCAGAAGCTCCGCCGCGCCTATCTCGTCTATTTCGTGCGGAACATCATGGTGCTCCATGAGCGTGGGTAGTTCCGAGGCGAAAATCAGCTTGCTTTCGTTCTGAAAGTAGAACAGCGGCTTGACACCGATCCTGTCGCGGGCGATAAAGGCTCTCCTCTGGGCGTTGTCGTAGATAACGAAGGCGAAAATTCCGTTCAGTTTTTCAACGCAGTCCTCGCCCCACCTGATGAACGCCTTGAGAACGACTTCGGTGTCCGAGTGCGTGGTGAAGCCGAAATCGGATTCAAGTTCGCGTCTTATATCGTCCGTGTTGTACAGTTCACCGTTATAGACTATTGTGTAGTCGCCGAAACTCATCGGCTGACGGCCGCCCTCAATATCAATAACGGCAAGTCTCGTGTGAATAAGTGCAGCCTCGCGTGAGATCACCATTCCGCGCTGGTCAGGGCCGCGTCTTATCATGCTTTTCTGCATATTTTCGTATGTTTTCATATCATCGCGCATATCTTCAATGAAGCTTATCGCACCTGCAATTCCGCACATAGTAAGTACTCCGCCGCTTTTCGGCATACGGTACGCCGTAATATGTCACATATGGGGCATCAGTTTTGCTCCCGACAGGGAGACAAACGATGTGACCCGTTATGTACATTATATGCGGATATGTTTTATGTGATACAGCTTTTGTGGAATTTTGTGGATAAGTTCGGCATATTATTTCAAAAAAGGAGCTGATATCATGGAAACCGAGGAATACACCAATGAAATCGCCGCAGATGATAGCACTGAGACACTTGTCGAGGAAATTCACGCGCGCAGGGATTCAAGACCCGATGACGTTATTGCAATGCAGTCGGTTTTGTGCATATTGCTTGCACTTCTGCTGATCGCGGCAAATTATTTCTACCCTGATACCGCAGAGGAGCTTTATGGGAAGATAACCGCACTCACGTCCGACCCGAAAAATCTGATACCGAACCCTATAGACCTGATAATTTCATATCTTGATAAGCTTTGACATCGGGCGAACAAGGGTCAGTATCGGCTTTTCGTTTCTGCTTTTCAACGCGATAATTTTTCTTTTCAGCAGTGAAAGTCTGCTCATGCAGTTTTACGCGGCGTGTGCTCTACACGAAATGGGGCATATTCTCGCGGCTTGCTCGGTGGGAGTTCGGATAAAGAGCGTTGTTTTTTCGGGCGGCGGGATAAGAATGCTGACCGATCGAGCAAGTGTCGTCACGAACTGCGAAAACGTGCTCATGCTGCTGAGCGGCCCTGCGGTGAACCTGTTTCTTGCTGCCGCCCTGAGTATTCACGGCGCTGTCGGAGATTTTGCCATGCTGAACCTCGCGGCAGGACTTTACAACCTGCTGCCGTTCCGACAGCTTGACGGCGGTGCGCTTGTCGATATTTTCATCACAGGAACAGTTCACGAGCGCGAGTGGCGTGGAGTGTTCCTTGCGGTCAGGATAATTATAGTGTTTGCAGGCGCAGCGGTATTCTGTTTGTGGGCGTAACAATTTAACGATAAACATTAAATTTTTATCGTTAAAATCAACAAGTGCAGAACAGGGAACATGGCTTGTTCTTGTGCAAATATATAATATTTATCGTTTATCGTTAAATTTTAGTTGACAAACGCTAATATTCATGATATACTCTATTCAACGAAAGGAATTTTCCCAACGTGAAAGGAGAAAGTCATGGAGAACAAGAATATCAAAAGTATCAACACTATCGGCAAGGTCGGAAATATTGTAACAATAGTAATACAGGTCGTGATGATCGTCGGTATCATTTCCAGTATAATTGCGGGCATAGTAATATTGCAGTTACCTAATGATTCCATTCGGGTCAGCGGAAGCGGAAATGCCGATATTACGCTTAAAACGAGCCAATTGGTTTCGAGAGTTATTGAGATCGACAACATTGATAACTCGACCTTCAAGCTGGATATGTTCGGTATAAAGGCTAAGATAACCACCAGATCCGAGGATATTTCCGATGATGAGAACAACTATCAGATCTCGGCTGAGGCTGATGGAGTTACCGGACGAGAAATCAAAGTTTTCTTTGCAACAACTTGTTTCACAGGTGCAATAGTTGTCGCACTGTTTCTGATAGCGTCCGTATTCGTCAGAAAACTCGCCAAAGTTCTTTCAAAGTGTCGCTCACCCTTTGAGGAAAGCGTAATAAAGGCGATGAGAGCGTTCGGGATCTCGCTCATTCCGTGGGCGGTGTTCAGACTTTGCGTAGGAAGCACGGCAGGAGTAGCGATCTTGCTGCTTGCGTTTGTGATTTTCCTGCTCGTGAAAATTTTCAAGTACGGCGCGGAACTCCAGCAGGAGTCGGACGAGACTCTTTGAGGTGAGCGCGTATGGCGATAATTTTAAGGCTTGACCGCGTAATGGCGGACAGAAAAATGAGTCTCAATGAGCTTAGCGAACTGGTTGGTGTCAGCAACGTCAATTTGTCGAAACTTAAAACGGGCAAGGTGAGCGCGATACGGTTTTCCACACTCAACGCAATATGTAAGGCTCTGAATTGCCAACCGGGCGATATACTTGAATATATCGAGGACGCGCAGGTGTGAGAAAGTACGCTTTAAAAGCGATCTTTCAGCTTGTCAAATTGCGGGGCTTTGCCCCACACCCCACCAAAGGCTCTGCCTTTGGAATCCGCTAAAGGGTTAACAACCCTTTAGAATCCCATTCATAGCAAAAAGGACGCTTTTAAAGCGTCCTTTTTCTTTATATTAGCCTTTAAGCTCAACACGTCTGATCTTGCCGCTGATAGTCTTTGGAAGTTCATCGCGGAATTCAACGATTCTTGGGTACTTGTAAGGAGCGGTGTGCTTCTTTACATAGTCCTGTATCTCCTTTTTCAGCTCGTCAGTGCCGACAGTTCCCTTTGTGAGAACGATAGACGCCTTAACGACCTGACCTCTTACAGGGTCGGGAGCAGCACTTACGCCGCATTCGAGAACATACGGAAGTTCCATGATAACGCTTTCGATCTCGAAAGGTCCGATACGGTAGCCTGATGACTTGATAACATCGTCAACACGTCCAACGTACCAGAAATAGCCGTCCTCGTCCTTCCAAGCCGTGTCGCCTGTGTGGTAGAATCCGTCGTGCCAAGCCTCCTTGGTCTTTACCTCGTCATTGTAGTAGCCAAGGAAGAGTCCAACAGGAACATTTTCGCTTGTGCGGATAACTATCTCGCCTGTTTCGCCGGTCTTAACGGGCTTGCCGTCCGGATCAACAATGTCGATATCGTAGAGAACGCTCGGCTTGCCCATTGAACCGGGGCGTGCTGTCATGCCGACAAAGTTGCCGATAGCGAGAGTGGTCTCGGTCTGACCAAAGCCCTCCATGAGCTTAACGCCCGTAGCCTTGAGGAACTGATTGTATACCTCTGGGTTGAGAGCCTCGCCTGCAACGGTTGCGTACTTAATGGAAGTGAGGTCGAATTTGCTGAGATCCTCCTTGATGAAGAAACGGTACATTGTAGGCGGTGCGCAGAATGTAGTGATGTTGTACTTCTTGAACATGGGAAGTATCTTGTTTGCATCAAAGCGGTCGAAGTCGTAAACGAATACGCAGGTCTCGCTGAGCCATTGACCGTAGAGCTTACCCCAAAGAGCCTTGCCCCAACCGGTGTCGGAAATTGTGAAGTGAATGCCGTTCGGGTCAACGTTGTGCCAGTAGCGCGCGGTAATGAAGTGACCGAGAGCGTATTTATGGCTGTGCATAGCGATTTTCGGGTAGCCGGTAGTACCTGATGTAAAGAACATGAGGTTCGGGTCGCTGCCGCATGAAAGGAGTTCGGGGTCTGTGGGACGCTCGAAAACATCGCTGAACTCTGCCATTTCGTCATCGAATGAAGCCCAGCCTTCGCGCTGACCGTGAGCCATCATTTTTATGATGTCCATGCCGCACTCCTCGATAGCGAGGTCAACCTGATGAGCAACATCACCGTCACCTGTGCATACGATAGCCTTAATGTCAGCCGCCTTGAAACGGTAAGTGAAGTCGTGCTGAACGAGCTGATTGGTAGCAGGGATAACGATCGCGCCGATCTTATGGAGAGCAAGGATAGAGAACCAGAACTGATAGTGTCTCTTGAGGACGAGCATTACCTTATCGCCCTTTTTGATTCCCTTGGACTTGAAGTAATTTGCGGTCATGTTGGAGTATTTCTTCATTTCTGCAAAAGTGAAGCGTCTCTCCTCCATTTCGTTTGAAACGTAGATAAGAGCCGTTTTGTCGGGGCACTTTGCAGCGAGTCCGTCAACGATATCGAAACCGAAGTTGAAAGTATCATCGTTCTTGAAGCTGATACCTGTCAGCGAGCCTTCGGAGTCGGTCTGGATCTCAATGAACTTGTCCGCGATAGGATCCTTGACTCTTGCAAGGTCGAAGTTGGTAACGCCGGGGAGAATGACCGGTTCGAGGTTCTGGATAGCGTGCTGCGGCTGATTGAGACCGCAAACAATGGCGTAGAATTTACACTCCTTGCCGCCGACAGCCCATTCGTCATGGGGTTCGCTGCTGTCGTAGTAAATAGAATCTCCCTCGTTGAGTATCTCTACATTATCGCCCACCTGAACCTTGAGCTGACCGCTGATAACGATATCCATTTCCTGACCCTCGTGAGAATGCGGGTGCGGAACGCGGAACTCCTCGTCAATGTAGGGGATAGTAACGAGGAACGGCTCGGCGAGCTTATTTCTGAACTTAGGCGCGAGACGCTGATAGCTAAGACCCTTGCGGCGTGCGATCGGGAGACCCTCGCCCTTTCTTGTGATATCAAAACTGTAGATGTGCGGGCTTTCACCCTCCATAAGGTCGGCGATCTCAATGCCGCACACATTAGCAAACTTGTAGATGAAACTGAAGCTGAAATCCTTAGCGCCGCCCTCATAAGCGAGGTATTCGTAGGCGGAGATGTCGGTTTTCTCAGCCATTTCAGCAGGAGTGAGGCCTACCGACTCGCGTACAGCCTTAATTCGCTCAGCGACCTCTCTCATCTTAAACTCGGGATTAATTGAACTACTCATAGCAAGCCTTCTCCTTCCTGTGGAATACAGACCAATATATTTAAAATTTATACAAACGGTGTATACAGTCTGCGCTTACATATCACTAATTATAGCATTTCCGTATATATTTGTCAACAAAAAATTGTCCGCGCAAAAAAGACTCTCCGCGGAGGAGAGCCTTTTTGGTATGAACACACTTCAGACATCGGCACACAAAGCACAATTGACGGCTTTATGCGGTTTTGTCCTTGAGGGTTATGGAGTCGGTTCAACGGGAAACTCGGTGATCTTTCCGAGAATGTACTCTGTCAGCACACGCACGTCATTTTCGTCAACAATGCCGTCCTGATAAATGTCCGCACACTGTAGCTGAGACGAATCAAGAGTAGAAGCTCCCATGAGGTGCTTTTCAATAATAACGAGGTCAAAGCTGTTGATAACGCCGTCAGCATTGAGGTCGCCTGCGTATTCGGACAGGCTGTCCTTTGGGACGGCGGTATATTCGGGGATATATTGATTATCGAGGGGCTGATCGACAGCCACAAAAAGCTGAGTCCAGTACCACTCGAAGTCGCTGTTCGGTTCGTAGCATATGCCGATACCGATGTGGGTGTATTTGGGGTTGAGGATAGCGTTCCAGTGCGATTCGGAGTTGCGCCATTGCTCAAAAGCGTCCTCAACATTGTCCGAACCAGCCGCGATATTTTCGCCTGCACGGGAAAAAGGAACGAGACCGCCGTCAATAACGGTATTGAAGTTTTCGCCGCCGGGACGTGTGTGGCTGAGGAGCGTTATGCATTCGCGGGCACGCACATTGGCAGCGCCGCAGAGATATGGAACCATGTAAAGGGGTTCGAGTCCTGCCTCGGCTCTTGCTTCGTTCACGAGAATGCAGACCTCGTCCGCCATTTCGTTGAAGTCGCGCTGTTCGGCGGAGTTTGCATCAGCCGTTGGGAGAATGTTCAGGCACATACCTGAAATGAGCAAAGAGAGAAGAACCGAAGTCAGTTTATCGGCAAATTTTTTCACAGCAGTCATACAAACACCCCCAACAAGTCTATGTACTAATTGTATCATATATTCGCGTAAATTCAATAGATTTTACTCTAATTTGTCTGATGCAGCAATAAAGTTTGTAGGACTGCACAAAATAATTATACTGTAAGTTTATCGTGAGTTCCTTTATCCGTCTGAGAGCTGCGCTATCGGCAGAAAAGGAAAATAATATCCCGAAAGCGTTCAAAGCTGAACCTCTTTCGGGATATCTGTTTTATTATCTGTCATCGCAAGAAATGTGCGGTATCTTCGGCTGTCTGACAGGTTTTTGTATGCTGAGATCAGTTTTCTGAGTGTTCTTTTTCCCACTCGGCATTGCCTTTTTCGATCACTTCAACAAGCTGGGGGTAATATTCGTCAATGGTATCGAGTGCGATCCCGATGTATTCCTCGACCTGCTTTACGACAGCACCGCTCTCGATAACAGCGTTGCAGGTAACTATCACATAACCCTCCGGATCGAGGAACATCTTGCAGTTGTACGACTTGGGGTCGGCATTAAAGCGGTTGATGAGTCTGTAAGCGTCCATTGTCGGAGCGTTGAAGCGCGCAATGCGGCTCACGGACAGATTAAAGTTGCTCTGTGCCTCAGTAAAGCTTATCATGAAGATAACGTCAGCGCCGCTCTGCGGAAGTCTGAGCTGGAATCTGAGTACATTTTCGTTGTCCTGTCTTAACTGATACGGAATACGGCGTCTGTCGAGCATATTGCCTATCTGGTTGATTGTCTTGTTCATTGTTAGCCCTCCTGTTTTCGCGGAGCAGAATCCGCAGTGTTATTAGGTCGTGTTGACACTAAGCCTAACAACGCATCTTTTCGGCAAAATTTC
>UQEM01000112.1 GCA_900540005.1 uncultured Ruminococcus sp. | reverse complement strand
GAAATTTTGCCGAAAAGATGCGTTGTTAGGCTTAGTGTCAACACGACCTAATTAATCGTTTGGCGAATAAGCACAAATTGGTAAAAACATAAAGCAAGTATACGATTTATCAATATTTGTAAAATTTCTATTGACATTTTCTTATGAAAATGGTATTATAAATAGCATTCTTTGAGCACTAAGATAGCGAATAATTTCCCATTTGAACAAATTAGACAAATTTGATAATCTGATGACTTATCAAACTAACAGCTCGGATGAGTGTTTAGCAAAGCAAGACACTTTATACACTATAATACGAGGAGGATAACATGAAAAAACAAGTAATCGCAACATTTCTGGCGTTAATGCTGACCGTCCCTCTGATGAGTGGATGCGGGAAGCAGAGTGAGCTGTCAAACTCTGCTACAGAAGAGAGTGTGCTTTCCCAGAATTCTGAAGAGATTGGGCAGGAAGATACACTTACTGTTGAGGCACTGACAGAGGATCCACTCGGCCTTGAGATTAATGGTATTGCGCTCACATTCCCATTCCGGGTAGAAGAACTCAGCGAAGAGCTCATACTAATGCCGAAACTGTACAGCGAACCTGATAATTATACCCTATGTGATCTAAGTACCACATACAACACAGTAATCTGTTCTGTATTCGTGCAGGGCAAAGAACCCGAACGCATGGACAGTGAGATTATTGGCATCATCGTGGATGATATGAATGACGGCATTTCCTTTTGTGGTCTGAACGATGATACGATGACTTCTTACATCGAACAGTACGGAGAGCCGAACGATCAGAGCGATACCTTTATTGAGTACACCTGGGAATCGATTAATTTCCTGGTGACGTTCGATGACGCATCTCACAAGGCAGATTATGTGAATCTGTTAGTCATCCAGGGGAATTGATACCATCTTTGGCTGTGCAGTAGTCCTTTCTCCAGACGGCACATTTGGAGTTTGACGGATTTATTTGCCGTGATAGTCTTGGTAATATGATCTCACCAAGCTATGTAACGCAGCACTTCCATTATATCGTTACTAAAAGCGGTTTGAAACATCTACGTTTCCATGATCTTCGTCATTCTTGTGCGAGCTTGTTACTGGCGAATGATATTCCGATGAAGGCGATTCAGGAGTGGCTTGATCATAGCAATTTTGCAATCACAGCAAACCTTTATAGTCATTTGGAATACAACGCTAAAGTCAGCTCGGCTGAAACTATTGCAAGGGTTCTCGGTGGCAAGTCTGAGGATAATTCTGATGCAGATAATTCTGCCAGAAAGACCACAGGCAGAACGTCAAAGGCAACAAGCAAAAAGCCGTCCCTAAAGAGTGACGGTAGGAAAAAGAAAAGCGATAATCCCGAAGGCAAGGGAGAATCGCAGATGTCAACATTATAAAATATAATATGCGAAAGTGGAATCAAGAAAAAGAAATCAAAAAACGTGTGATTCTGGTAGAAAAAATGGTAGAAAAATAATGTGATTCACGTTTATATTATCTACCAACAACTCTCTGAAATCCAGTCAATTCGGATAAAGCAGAGAATTGTTACTAAGGAATTCATATAATAGAGTAGACAAATGCACTATTATATGATATAATAAACATATATCATAAAAGGGGGCAGCTCCGCGATGAGGGAGAAAAAAACTACCCACGAATCATCCAGTCTCAAACGTATGAAGCATCTGAAATACACGCTTATCTGCGGATTTGCGGCTATTACGTTTCTTTCCATTCTTATCGTTTCAACGCTCGCTATCAACAAAACCGACACCATTATGAAGGACAAGGTTGCCACGATGACTTCCTCGCTGAATGTTCAGATGAAGCTCAATATCTCTGAATACATGGCGCGCATGGAAACTATCGGCACGCTTGCTTTTGCCTCGCAGGACGCTTTCACCTATGACGCTACTGACGAGAAAAATGACGAATACGAAGCACTTGTGACCGAAAAGAACATCTCCGACCAACTATACAGCCTGTGCATAATGGAGAATTTCGTTGACTACGGCATTGTCTACAGCAACAACCATTTTATAGGTAAGATCTCCAACGGAACAGTCAGTCTCTTTGGCGATAAGCTTTTTCCTGATCTTCATGCCATGATAAACCGACAGCGTACTCTTGACGGCTGGTCAGCGGGATACGGCGGCGATTTCAAGCGCATCTACTACGTCAAGGAAATACACGAAAATGCAATTCTTGTTATTTCGTTCTACGCGACCGAACTTGAAAATGTTTTTGACAATCCGCAGACCATGAGCGACATGACCATTCGCCTGACTTCGGCGGACTACGACACAATCTACTCCTCGGACGAAAATGAAAAATCCGGCGAGAAGATCCCTGACTACATTTCTTCACGCATTAAAGGACAGAATGCGGCTACCGTCCTCGATAACGAGTACCTCATCACAGTCTCGTCGTGCGGAGACAGTTGGTACGTCATCTGTTCTATCCCGACAAAGATCATTCTCAAAGAAAAGAATGAAATGAGCCTGTACATTAACATAACAGCCGTGATCGCAGCTTTTCTCGCGGCTATACTTGGTATGGTGCTCTCGATAAAGCTCACGGACGTTATCACAAACCTCGTTCAGAACCTCGACAGTAAGGCTCATACTGATCTTCTCACTGGCGTTCTCAACAAGCGTTCGTTTGAAGAAGCTGCTGAAAATCGTCTTGCACAGGCTTCTGATGAGGACTATCACGCGCTCGTTCTGCTCGATGTGGACAACTTCAAAGGCGTAAATGACACTCTCGGCCACGCTTACGGCGACAAGGTTCTCGCGCGCATAGGTCATACGCTCACCTCGGTGTTCTCGCACGTTGATTACATAGGAAGGATCGGCGGCGATGAATTCTGCGTATTCATGAATATCCGCCCGAACTCCGGCAAGGAGTACGCTGACCTTATAAGGGAAAAGTGCGAAATGCTCCGCAGCGATTTCAGCGACTTCTACACAGGCGACAACGGTGATTACAAGATATCGTGCAGCATGGGAATCGCGCTGTTTCCCGAACACGGCAAGAGTTTCAAAGACCTCTACGCTGCGGCTGATAAGGCTCTGTACAATTCAAAGCACAAGGGCAAGGATATGTTCACCTTTTTCAGCGAACTGAATGACGGGAAGGAGAATGCAGAATGAAAATTTCAAGGCTCGTCTCGCTCGCCACAGCCTGCGCAGTAACGGCTTCTGCCGCCGCAGGGTGCGGGGACAAGCGCGTTGTCATAGAGCAGAAACAGCAGACAGTGATCTCTTTCTCATGGTGGGGAAACGACAAGCGCAACGAATATACGATCGAAGCTATACGGCAATTTGAAGCACTTTACCCTGATATCAAGGTCAACTGCTCATACTCGGAATGGTCAGGATACGAGGCTCGCAGTCAGGTTCGCATGAACTCAAACACCGAGGCTGACGTGATGCAGATAAACTTCAACTGGCTGCCTGATTACTCCCCTGACGGAACGGGTTTCTACGATCTCGAAAATGCAAGTGATATTATCGACTTTTCTACCATTGATGACGATTACCTTGACTATGGCAGAATGAACGGTGTTTTAAATGCTGTCCCGATAGCTATGAACACCGAAACTATTTACATAAACAAGACCATTTACAACAGCTACGGCCTTGATATTCCAAGAACTTGGGACGATTTCTTCGCTGCCGCCAAGGTAATGCGTCCTGACGGAGTCTATCCTCTCGCAGGCGCAAAAAAGTCGATATGGATACTCCTCGTTGCTTACGCTGAACAGGTCAGTGGAAAGACTCTGCTCAAGGAGGACGGTTCGCTGAATTTCACTTCTGATGAGTTTAAAATAATGCTCGATGAATACCAGAAAATGGTAGATGAGGGAGTTATCCCACAGGTCGAATACTTCGTCCGCACAGAGATCGACAACAGCATCTATGCGGGAACTGTCGCATGGGTGAGTGACGCGGCCAACTACTACAGCGACCGTATAGAAAACGGAGACGAGATAGTCACCGCTGATTACCCGAACCTTGATCCCGAAAAAAGCGGTGACGGCTGGTATGCAAAGCCGGCACAGCTTTACGCGATAAGCAAAAACACAGAGCAGCCTGAAGAAGCCGCACTGCTCGTGAATTTTCTTATCAACAGCAAGGAAATGGCTCTCCTGCAAGGTGTGGACAAGGGTATTCCGCTGAGCTCAGAGGCAAAGGAATACATGGAGAAAGAGGGTATGCTTGAAGGCATACAGTATGAGGCTTCCGAGCGCATGGATTCTTCCGAAAATATGGCGGCAATGCAGCCGTATATGGAAAACTCAGATGTTATTGATGCTTTTGTAAATGCCTGCAACGAGGTGGTCTATCGAAAATCAGCCTCCTCTACCGCAGCCGATAAGCTTTATCAGGCAACCAAGAAGTGACCCGACAAAAAATATTCGGTTATGCCTTTACAAAATGCGCGGAAAGTGCTATAATCATATATGCACTCTGTTTTTGTGACATTTTTTTGAACGAGGTTATACTATGAAAAAAACACTTGATGTATTTCTAAGAGCGCTGTGTACCGGTTTTGCTATCGGTATAGGCGGTGCGGTCTACCTTTCGTGCGACAACAAGTATCTCGGCGCATTTCTTTTCGGTACAGGTCTTTTCACGATACTTACTTTCGGGTTCAATCTTTTCACCGGCAAAGTCGGATACGCGGTCGAACGCGAACCGGCTTACATACTGGAACTCCTCATCGTGTGGCTTGGAAATTTCGGCGGCGCTGCAATTTCAGCTTATATGCTGCTCAATACGCGTATCTCTGGCATTGCTGACAAGGCACGGGCAATGTGCGAGATAAAACTTGCGGACGATCTGCTGAGCATTTTCTTCCTCGCATTTTTCTGCGGAATGCTGATGTTCATTGCTGCTGACGGATACAAAACTATCAAAAATCCCGTCGGTCAGATATGCGTTGTGTTCCTGCCCGTTGTGGTTTTCATTCTCAGCGGATTCGAGCACTGTATTGCGAATATGTTCTACTTCACTATTGCCGAAGCCTGGAGCTTTAAGGCTCTCGGCTATCTCATGATAATGACTCTTGGCAATGCTGTCGGCGGAATGTTTATCCCCCTTGTACGCAAAGGTTTCATCAAATCCTGATGTTGATAAAAAAACGGTATCCGATACTTTCGGATACCGTTTTTTTCATAAAAATGCCTCCCTTTCGGGAGGCGGGTATAGTAAAATAGAAGCTGTCTGTTTATTCACTCACCGCTTGCTGGACGCAAGTCTTTTTGCAAATCCACGCACAGGACTTTCAGGAGTGTTCTTGTGCATTGAATAACCAAAAGCCGTCATATTGAGTGCGAGTGCTCCGAGCCACGCAGCAGCTTCGGCATAGGCAGTCGCCCTGAAGCCAAGCGTCGGAATAAAGAGTGCGATAACTCCGATACGCATAGCCATTTCCAGAATACCCGAAATCATGGGTATTGCAGGCTTTGCGAGTCCCTGACAGCCGCTGCGGAAAATAAAGAGAAAATCAACGCTGAAAAGAAATGCTCCGCAAATTGGCAGATACGTTGCAGCAATTGCAATAGTCTCATCGCCGCTGAGGATAAGTTTTGAAAGCTGTGAGGGGAGGAAAAACATTATCGAACCAAGCAGAACATACGATACAGCCGCGATTGCGAGACAGACACGAAGTCCCTCTCTGATCCGGTCAAAGCGCTTTGCGCCGTAATTCTGGCTCGTGAATGCCGACATTACATAACCGGCTGTGGTAGCAGGCTGCATGAAAAGATTTATGAACTTGCTGCAAGCCGAGTAAGCTGTCGTGTACATTACACCGAGTCCGTTTACAAAATACTGAACTACCATGCAGCCGATCGCGGTTATTGAGTTCATGAAAGCCATAGGGAGTCCGTTCTTGAACAGAACGCCGTATATTGCAGAGTTTCCGCGGAAATCTTCCTTTTCAAGCGCAAGTATGCTGAGCTTTTTAAGCTTTGAATAGCAGATGAGCACTGATATTGCCTGAGCTGTGAGAGTTGCAATCGCGGCACCGGCAACTCCTGCCTTGAGAACATAAATGGTGAAGATGTCAAGTGCGATATTTACTATTGTCGAAACAATTATCGCGATAAACGGTGTTTTGCTGTCACCGAGAGCGCGGAGAATGCACGAACACAGATTGTACGCGATAGTCGTGATAAGTCCGCCGAAAATCAGATAACCGTAAACAAGGCCGTCATGCATTATAACGCTGTCGGTCTGCAAAAGCACGAGAGTCGGGTGCAGGAACACAACACTCACAGTCGTAAGCACCAATCCGATAACTCCGCTAAGAACAATGGACGATGCCACTGAACGTCTGAGATTTGCATAGTCCTTTGCGCCGAAATACTGGGCGATTATAACGGAGAAACCGTTGGCAAGCCCCATTGCAAAGCCGAAAATAAGAAATGTCAGCGATGACATATTTCCGACAGCCGCAAGTGCGTTATCTCCGATCCCCTTTCCGACGATCACCGTATCGACTATATTATACATCTGCTGAAGCATATTTGTAAGCAACATCGGGAAATAAAATTTCAGAACAAGCTGCGTAACTTTTCCCTGTGTGAGATCATTTGCTTTTGTCATATAGCAACCCTCCTTGTTCATGACCTGTCCGCACGGGTAATGCAAACGGCAGGTTTTAAAATCTTAAAGAATTATAGTCCAAAAGCGATAGAAAATATATCAAAACTATTGCATTCATATAAAATTTGGGCTATAATTAATCTATGCATTCCTGAAAAATCAGCAGTATTTTCATGGAACGCTATACCTTTAAGGAGCGCCGCAAACGCTGCCTTTGGAATGGAGTGATATTATGAAAACTGACCGCGAATTGAACTATCGCCTTTATATTCAGCGCAGCGACGGATTTCTGAGAAGTCCGTTTGAGTCCGAACTTGGATTCTACCGCGCTATCCAGAGCGGAGATGTCATTGAGGTGGAAAAGCGGTTTGACAGCATAAAGAGCAAATTTTTGGACGGCAAGGGAACTCTTTCCCCTGACCCTGTGCGTAACCTCATGTACCATTTTGTGACCTCAGTCGCTCTCGTTTCGAGATTCTGCATTGAGGGTGGAATGGATCACGACACAGCCTACACCCTCTCGGACATATACATTCAGAAAGCTGATGCCATGCGCGATATCAACGAACTTATCATGTTTTTCAGGGAAATGGAAGTTGACTTTGCCGAGCGCATGAAAGCGCTGCGCAAGAGCAATGTCGTGTCTCTGCACGTCCGCAGATGTATCGACTACATATACGAGCACCTGCATGAGAAAATAACAGTCGAGATCCTTGCTGACTATGTGGGACTCAATCCCTCATACCTATCCAAGCTCTTTTCTACTGAAAAGGGCATAAGCATTCACGCTTTTGTGACACAGGCAAGAATAACGACAGCCGAAAATCTGCTCATCAATACAGATTTCTCAAATCTTGAAATAGCTCTCGCACTTGGTTTTTCCTCACAAAGCTCTTTCATCAGCGTTTTCAGAAAGAAAAATGGAATAACTCCCAAAAAATACCGCGAGCTGCACTATCTTGACGTAATAAAGTGAGCCATGCAAAGAGTTTGACAAAAACCACACATTTATGATATACCTGCCGCCCTTTCTTGGGTATAATCTATTTATCGTCACTTTCAGGTGTTTATAATAAAACCGCGTTATGAGTGTGTCTGCGGAACGTTCCGCCGATCTCACGGCGCAGAGCGAAAGGAGCAGTTTATCGTGCTTAACGTTAAAGGCAAATGGGCGCTTATTACGGGCGCAAGCCGCGGACTCGGCTATCTGAGCGCAGTTTTTATGGCTGAACACGGCTGCAATCTCATTCTCCACAGCCGCAAGGGCACAGAGGAAGTTTGTGCAGAACTGAGGAAATTCGGTGTGGAAGCAGTTTCCATAGCGGCGGAACTTTCCAGACCCGAAGAAGTAGAGCGAATGCTCGGCGAGATCGACAAACTTGGCGTAAGAGTCGATATCGTTCTCAACAATGCAGGCTTACAAATAGCGTACCGAAATGACTATTTCAGCACACCTGTTTCGGACTATACCGAAAGTTTTCTGATAAATACAGTCGCTCCTGCAATGATCTGCTACCACTTCATGCCGAAAATGATTGAAAACGGCTTTGGCAGGATCGTAAATACCACGAGTGGTATCGCTCTTGAACCTCAGCAGGCAGGCTACTCTGCAAGCAAAGCTGCGCTGGACAAAATAACTATTGACCCTGTCTCTTATACACATCTCCGAGCCCACGAGACTCGACGTCATCTC
>UQEM01000111.1 GCA_900540005.1 uncultured Ruminococcus sp. | reverse complement strand
GTAAAATTTATGCTCGAAAATCTGCATATTATCTTAGTGTCAACACTCCCTAATACTATACCAAAAACCTCCTGAACTTTGTCGGCTCGGGAGGTTTTCGCTCTTTATCTGAATTTTTTTACGCCCTCATACAGTCTGTCCAGCCCGTCTGTGAGCGTTGATCTCGGGCAGGCTATATTCAGACGAATGAATGCTTTTCCGCACTCGCCGTACTGTTCCCCTGACGAGACATACAGTCCTGTTTTCTTTCGGATAAACGAGGCAAGTTCGGAAGCGTTCGGCGAGACTTTACTGCAATCTATCCACAGCAGATACGTTGCCTCTGAGCGAACAAGAAACAGCTCAGGCAGTTTTTCCGCAAGGAATTTTGCCGTGTACTGCTTGTTGGCGAAGATGTATTCTCTCAGTTCATCAAGCCACTCTCCGCCCTCGCTGAACGCGGCAACTGCGGCTTCTACGGCAAAGGCATTCGGCTCGGCGACTTCATCTGTATTCAGACTGCGCACAGCCTTGTTGTAAAGGCGCGGATTCGGAGCATAGACTGCCGCCGTCTGCAATCCTGCAATATTGAACGCCTTGGTCGGCGCTATGCAGGTAACGCTGACCTCGCGGCAGGTCTCGCTGACCGTGGCAAACGGAACGTAGTTTCTGTTCGGATCGGTGAGGTCACAGTGTATCTCATCGGAAATCACCGTCACATAGTTTTCGCGGCAGAGCTTGCCTATTTTCGCAAGAGTTTCCGCGTCCCAGATCTTTCCGACAGGATTGTGGGGATTGCAGAGTATCATCAGCGTTGTCTGCGGATCGGCAAGCTTATCCTCAAGGTCGTCCCAGTCGATCGAATACCCGCCGTTCTCATAGACAAGCGGCGATTCAAGAACATTTCTGCCGTTGTTGAGAATTGAATTGTAGAAAATATTGTACACAGGAGTCTGTATCAGAACCTTTTCCGCAGGAGTCGTAAGCTTGCGCACAAGGCTTGATATCGCAGGAACAACGCCCGTGCAGAATATGAGCCGCTGCTTTTCAATGTCAAGCCCGTGGCGGTTTTTCCACCAGTCCGCATAAGCTTTGTACCACTCATCGGGAACTATGGAGTAGCCGAAAACTCCATGTGCCGCGCGTTTTTCAAGAGCCGCCGTGATTTGCGGCGCAGTCCTGAAATCCATGTCAGCTACCCACATAGGGAGCTCATTTTCAGCAACGTCCCACTTGAGGGAATTGCTTCCCCTGCGGTCTGCTTCAATGTCAAAATCATACTTCATGGCTTTCCCCTCTTTCTCAGACATTCACCGCTTTATCGGCTCTGCAAATTATCTTTGTGAGAGTCGGGTCTATCTTGTCCTTCTCCATGATAAGCTCGCCTATCGACTCAGCCGTTATAGTGCCGCTTTTGGGATTTATAACGCTGTTGACAGAACCGCTTATATCCGCCTGCACAGTTGAATACTCAAAGGCGAGCGTAGTATTTATAAGCTTGCAGTTCTTCATAACTAGATCGTCTATGTAGCACATTCCCTGAAGGCTCTCGACCGTGCAGTTGACAAGGGTGAGATTCTTGGCGTTCCAGCCGAGGTATTCGCCGGAAATGAACGAGTCATAAACCGTAACATTGTCGCTGTTCCAGAAAGCGTCCTTGGAAAGCATCTTGGAATTTTTTACGGTCATGTTCTTGACTCCGTCAAAGGAGTAATTGCCGTAGAGCGTAAGACCGTCTATCTCCACATTTTCGCAGTTCATGGCAAAATAATCGCCCCTTGCGACAACTCTGTCCAGCTTTATGTTCTTGCAGTTCCAAAGGGTCTCAGCCGCGTTGCTCATCGAGACATTGCGGAGTGTTACGCCGTCACAGCGGCGGAAATTCTTTGGCGCTTCTATCACACAATCCTCGACCGAGATATTATCGGTGTACCAGACTCCTGCCCTTGCCATGTCGAACCATGCCGAGTCCCTGACCCTGATATTGCGGCAATACCACAGCGGATACTTCCACTTGAACATACTGCCGTACACCCCGATATTGCTGCTCTCCTTCAGCGGAGACTCGCCGTCCGTGAATATGTATCATATATTTCGGTGTCTTTCGTGCCGAATAAGGCTCTTTCGCCTGTAAGGAACTGATTCTTTATGACTTTTTCCATGTATTTTCCTCCTTGGAATTGAACATCGCGTGAATTACCCGTATTCATTATACTATATATATTTTAAAATAGCAAATATCATTTATTACCAATATGTCAATATGTAAAAATATGTGTATTTATCAATGCGATTGATTCACAGCCGAATTTGTGGTATAATTCATAATAGTCAGCAAATGCTGACTGCAATCGCAAAGGAGACATCGAATGAATGAGATCGTAACAGAAAAAACCGACTTTCTGCACCTTGCCAAGAGAGTCCTGCTGCTGAGTATTCCGGCTATACTTGCAGAAATGACCTCAACAGTCATGCAGTACATAGACGCCGCCATGGTCGGAAGTCTCGGCAAAGAGGCTACCGCGGCAATAGGTCTTGTCAGCACCTCAACATGGCTCATCGGCGGTATCTGCATATCGGCAGCTATCGGATTTTCGGTGCAGGTCGCACAGCTCATCGGAGCTGGAAAAAACGAGGACGCGCGCAGCGTTTTCCGCCAATCCCTCACAGTCGTAATGCTGTTCAGCATTCTCCTCATGGGAGCAGCCATATCAATAAGCGGCTTTTTGCCGGAATGGCTCGGCGGCGAGGAGTCTATACGGAAAAACGCCTCAGCGTATTTTCTCATATTTGCCTTTGGTCTGCCGTTCGAGCAGCTAAGAATGCTGTCGGCGCAAATGCTTCAATGCAGCGGCAACATCAAAACGCCCAGTGTGCTCAACATAATGCTCTGTGTACTGGACGTGATATTCAACTTTATTTTCATTTTCCCCACAAGGAGCATTTCACTCCCGTTCACGGGCAGCGTGGTAACTGTCTTTGGAATGGGACTTGGAGTAGAGGGGGCTGCACTCGGAACTGCGCTCTCAGAGGTATGTATTTCGCTTACCATGCTGTATTATGCGTGTGCGCGCTCGGACAAGCTTGCACTTAAACTCGGCGGCAGTCCTAAACTCAGGCGGCAATGCATTGCCAATGCCGTCAGGATATCTTTGCCTGTTGCCTTCGAGCATATCGCGACCTGCGGCGCGTACATTGCCGCAACGAAGATAACAGCTCCGCTCGGGAGCACAGCCGTTGCCGCAAATTCTCTTGCCGTGACCGCTGAAAGTTTCTGCTATATGCCCGGATACGGCGCAGGAACTGCCGCAACAACGCTCATAGGTCAGAGCCTCGGGGCAAAGCGCAAAGATCTCGCGCGGAAATACGCATGGATAACCATTATAATGGGTATACTCATGATGTCAGCTGCCGCAGTCGTCATGTACTTTTCCGCTCCGGTTATGTTCTCGATACTGACAAAGTCGCAGGAAGTCCGCATTCTCGGCGTAAGGGTACTGCGGATCGAAGCATTTGCCGAACCTCTGTATGCTGCCGCGATAGTCTGCTCAGGAGTTCTCCGCGGTGCAGGAGATACCCTCGTACCGAGCATTATCAATCTCGTAAGTATGTGGGGCGTGAGGATAGTCCTCTCGCTTGTACTGATCTCAGGAATGGGACTGGTCGGTATCTGGCTCGCAATGTGCATTGAACTGTGTTTCCGCGGAACGCTCATGCTCGCAAGAACCATTCACGGAAAGTGGCTCAACAAGGTGGTAATTTCCGAAAATACGCAATAACGCAAACCGACCGTATCTGACAAACGAGGTACGGTCGGCATTTTTATAACCTTTCCACATAGGAATAGTTCTTATCTGAGGGTATCAACAAATCTGCGGAATGCTGCTGCGCCTTCTTCGGTTCGCTTGAAAACTCCTGCATCCTCAAGAACCTGCTCAAAGACCTTTCCGACCTCATGCCTGATTATTGATTCAGCATTTTCCGCATTGAATTCAGGGTGAGCCGCAAGTATTTCGCCTGCCCACTCAGCGTGGGAAGCCGTCTGCGGATCTTTTGAAAGGTCTGCTCCCGCGAGCATTCCCTCGCGCAGTTCATCAAGTTCAGAAGCAAGACGCGACGGCAGGATAGCAAGTCCCATGACCTCGATAAGCCCGATGTTCTCTTTCTTGATGTGGTGAAGCTTCGGTGACGGGTGGAATATTCCGAGCGGACGCTCATCGGAAGTGATGTTGTTCCTTAGGACGAGGTCTATCTCGTATTTTTCCCCGCGCATTCTCGCGATCGGAGTAATGGTATTATGGGGAACACCCTCTGTCTCGGCAAAAACTCCCACGCTGCTGTCGGAATATCCCCTCCACGCGCTGAGTATATCTCCGCAGGCAGCGGCAAGTTCGGCGCGGTTGTCGGAACTGAGACGTATGACTGACATTGCCCACCTGACTATACCTGCTGTGACCGAGGGATATTTATCAAGCGTGAAATAGCTCTCAACAGCGGCTCTTGCCATCGGGAAATCATAGCGTCCGCCCTGAAAATGCTCATGTGTAAGTATCGAACCGCCTACAATCGGCAGGTCGGCATTAGAGCCGATAACATAATGCGGAAACTGCTCTATAAAGTCAAAAAGCTTATCGAAAACCTCGTTGTCGATAACCATAGGGACGTGCTCGGCATTGAAAAGGATACAATGCTCATTGAAGTAACCGTAAGGCGAATACTGGAGATACCAGCGCCTGCCCTGAATATCAACGTTTACGGGACGGAGATTCTGTCTTGCAGGGTGGGTCGCATGACCTGCAAAGCCCATGTTTTCGGCACAAAGCTGACACTTCGGATATCCTACTGCTTTCTGTGTCTTTGCCGCTGCAATATCACGGGGGTCTTTTTCGGGCTTTGAACGGTTTATGGTTATGTCCAGCGTTCCGTAGGCGCTCGGTGAGTTCCACCTGATGTCCCTTGCTATCCTCTCTGCGCGGACGTAGTTCAGAGCCTTGCTGAAATCATAGTACCAGTTGGTCGCAGTTTTGGGAGACTGCGAGTACTTTTCGCGAAATACCGCATTCACCTCGTGCGGCATGGGAGTGAAAACGCCCATTATCCTTGTATCGAACAGGTCGCGCTGAACCGAAGTGCCTCCGATAATATCATTTACGGCAGCATAGTCCGTAACTGCTGCAAGAAGCTCGCCCACCGTACCGCTCAAAGGTTCTTCATCACGCCATTCGCTCAGTTTCAGAATGTCCATAAGCTGATTTCTAACGACAAAAACGTCGTCCTGTGTAATGAGTCCGGAATTTATCGCATGGAGTATAAGTCCGCTGACTGCCTTGTAGATCATAATATTTCCCCCTTTTCAACGTCAGGCGATCTCAATGCCGCCGACCGGTCTTACCGTCATTATATAGCATGAGTTTTCGCCGAATATCCTGTCCATTTCTGCCTGATAAGCGTCTGCGAGATCATCGGGCACAAATGCCTGTATCGTACCTGCAAAGCCGCCGCCGTGAACTCTTATCGCTCCCCTGCCGCCGAGTATCCTCTTGCCTGCCATGATCGCAAGCGGAATTTCCTGATTAGTGGGTTTGCGCACAGAGTAGAGATTTTGCAGAAGATCCATGGAAGAATCGCCCGATTCGTTCACAAGCGCAAGGAAACGCCCGAAGTCGCCCTCTGCGAGTGCCTGCTTTTCAGCTCCTGCCCTGCGGCTGTCGGCAAAGAAGTGAGCCGCGCGCATAACCGCCCTGTCGGAGGTTTTTCTGCGGATATCGGGCATTTTCTCCCAGAACTGAGCCTCGTCTGTCTCACGCAGAAAGCTCTTGCCGAAATATTCCGCAACAGCCTCCATTTCGCTCCTTACTGCATCATAATCTGCGGTAAGGTCGCAATGACTGCCCTTGGTGTCCGTGATGATAAGCTTGCAGCCTGCGCTTTCAAGGTCAAAATCTACCTTTTCGATAGCCGGATCATCAACGTCCGCAAAATCTATGAAAACAAATCCGCCGACCGAAGATACCAGCTGATCCATCAGACCGCTGTTCTTGCCGAAGTAAACGTTTTCGGCAAACTGACCTATCTTGGCGATCTCCACCGCTCCCGCACGGTTTTCGTTGTAATAGCTGTCTATGGAGGTTGAGATAAGATTTTCAAACGCTGCCGAGGAAGATATGCCGCTTCCCTGTATAACATCAGAGGTCGTATACATATCAAAGCCGCCTATCTCAACGCCCATTTGCGCAAATCTTGCAGCAATTCCGCGAACTATAGCCGCAGAACCTTCCTCACTCTTCTGAACGCCAAGGTCGGAAAGCGTTACCTCAAACGGCTCATATCCCTTGGATTTTATGCGGATAACTCCCTCATTATGGAACGCCGCAACGCCTATCACGTCAAGATTTACTGCTGCCGCGATCACGCAGCCGTGTTGGTGGTCAGTATGATTGCCGCCTATCTCCGTCCTTCCGGAAGCCGAGTAAACGTGTATGTCACCGCGCTCGGGATAGGTCTGTGAAAAGCTGTCAAGAGCCTCCACATAGCGCGCTCTCTGCTTTGCTGTGCCGTTCTTTTTGTAGAGAAGCTCAAGCTGACTGTCAAGCTTTCCCGATACAAGTTTTTCTCTGTATTCGTTTATGTTCATAAATATTCCCTCTTTATTCACGGGCAGCACCGGCTTGCCCTCAGTATCCGCCAAAAAGGCATTTGTTTATGCTCGCGGGGACGAATTTTTATAACTTGTTCTCATACACATAATTGCCCAAGCATATCATCTTAACGCTGTGCGGAAATACCCGTCCCTCTCATATGTGTTTCACTGATTATATTATAGCACACCTGTTTAGCATTAACATACACAATATTATCCGTTATATGCACAAAATAATATTTCTCTCTTGATTTTTTTACAGCTTTGGGTTATACTGTTATTTAAAGACAATGCTGTATAAGCTTTGTGCAGTATCACCTCTTAACCTGCATTCATCGGGGATTTGTCAGGATAATTCTGTTTATAAAGGAGTTGCTTTTTCATGTATGCCAATACTGCCTATCTCAATAATCACCTGCCTGAAGTTGTTGACAACTCAAAGCCGCTCATAGTAACAAGCTGCGGAAATTATAAGATGAAAAGTCGTCCGTGCTTTGAAACCAACCGTCCTCACGGCAGAAAAGACTATCAGCTCCTGTTCATAGCCTCGGGAAAGGCCCACTTTTTCATCGGCGGCAGCGAGCGAGTCCTATCCGCAGGAAACATGGTTCTCTACCTACCAAATGAGCCTCAGCACTACACTTATTATAAAGAGGACAGAACTGCCGTCTACTGGATACACTTCACAGGCTCTGAGGCCGGCAGCCTGCTGAAATATTACCGCATAATCGGCGAGGACAGAGTCATATACGTTGGCGCTTCACCCGATTACCAATGGCTTTTCGGTCAGATAATTCAGGAATTGCAGCTCGGCAGACCTAAATTCGAGGAGCTTGTCTCGCTCCACCTGCGCAATATCATGATACTCATCAGCCGCTCTATCGAAAGCCGCAAGACCTTCTCGGACGCCACCGAAAAGGAGATAAGCCTCGCTATGTACTATTTCAGAAATAACTACGGCTCGGAAATCAATATCGACAAATACGCCGAGTCACGCAATATCAGCGTTTGCTGGTTCATTCGCTGCTTTAAGCACATCACAGGGCAGACTCCGCTGCAGTATCTCCTCTCGCTTAGGATCTCAAACGCTCAGAACCTCCTCGAAAACACCGACTACACTATCGCCGAGGTCGCCGAAAGTGTCGGATATCAGAACGCGCTGTATTTCAGCAGACTTTTTCACAAACAAATGGGTATCTCACCCCGTGAGTACCGCATGAAACTTTCCGCCCACGAATAAACAGTCTAACTTGGCTTAATTTCGGCTGTATTTCACAGTATCAACTATCCGCAGCACCGCAGATCTCCCGTAATTTATCCTTACACAACGTCCTATTAATAGTTAAAACAAAAAAATATATCGAAACCTATTGACTTTCCTTTGCACCCGTGGTATACTAATATAGTCGCAGGTGATACTGCTAAAAAATATCGCGGTGTGGAGCAGCTAGGTAGCTCGTCGGGCTCATAACCCGAAGGTCGTTGGTTCAAATCCAGCCGCCGCAACCATATTGGCGTGACTAAAAGAATGACGCGCACTGAAAAGCCCGATTTATCGGGCTTTTTTGCTGCCCTAGTGTTTGGTGAAAAATTGAAAAACTGAGGGATGACATTGCAATATTTAGGCAATTTTGGAGGATTTGAACTGCCACAAAGGCAGTTTTTATACAACTCATAGGTCTAAGCACAGGCAAATCT
>UQEM01000110.1 GCA_900540005.1 uncultured Ruminococcus sp. | reverse complement strand
ACGAGATGACGTCGAGTCTCGTGGGCTCGGAGATGTGTATAAGAGACAGGTCGTTGAGAGCCTTAGCCATAGGAGCGAGGCAGTTTGTTGTGCATGAAGCAGCAGAAATGATCTTGTCATCAGCAGTAAGAGTCTTTTCATTAACGCTGTAAACGATAGTAGGAAGATCGTTGCCTGCGGGAGCAGAAATAACAACCTTCTTAGCACCTGCATCGATATGAGCCTGAGCCTTAGCCTTGGATGTGTAGAAACCTGTGCACTCAAGAACTACGTCAACGCCGATCTCTCCCCAAGGAAGCTCAGCAGCGTTAGCCTTAGCGTAGATTGTAAGAGTCTTGCCGTCAACTGTGAGAGTACCAGCCTCATCATCAGCTGTTACTGTGTGAAGATTTTCACCAATCTTGCCACAGTAACCGCCCTGAGCTGTATCGTACTTGAGAAGCTGAGCGAGCATTGAAGGCTTTGTAAGGTCGTTGATAGCAACTACCTCGTAACCCTCAGCACCGAACATCTGTCTGAATGCGAGACGACCGATACGGCCGAAACCATTAATAGCAACTTTAACTGACATTGGAAAATTACCTCCTAAATAGTTTATGAATATATTATACCTCAAAAAGGAAATTTTTTCAAGAGGTTCGATAAAAAAATAACAGAAAATTTTGGAAATGTACAAAATCAACAATTGTAAGTGGGACTTAACTTTTAAAATTGTTGGTTTATTATGCTGTTTTTAACTGCGGTTATCTTTTCTTTTGGGTGCATTTGTAGTATAATAGTAGTACTGATTTCGGGCACATCACATATATTAAGGAACTGTCCGCATAAGATAGATCCTGAAAGGAACGTGAAATAAATGAACTACGACGAAAAAATGAAGGAATTTTTTGAAAATGAATTTGCAGCAGAATACATAAGATACAGCGACAGTATGGTAAGGTATGCGGTCACGGGAATTTCAGCGGCTTGCGGAGTGCTCAATGAAATCCTGCGCGAGAACAGATGTGACGGGAAATCTTCCGAACTTACGGCAAATATTGACGCTATGTGCAAAAAGCTGATGCGTATGACAAGGCTCGGAAGCGTGCTTTCTGATCTGGCTTCTGTAGATAAGGAAAGCCTTGAAGTCATTGATTCCGATGAGTTTATAGCTGATTTTATCCGCTCATGCAGGGAAGTCATCGGTTCAAGGTGTGAGATCAGCGTCAGTGGAGAAACCGGTGCGTATTTCAGGAGCAGCAGGGAATTCCTGAAATTTCTCATGCTCATCAGTCTCAGGAGTTTCCTCAGCAGTTGTGAAAGCTGCCGCGAATTCGTGGTTTCCTCTGAGGTCGTTGACAAAACCGTTGAAATCTCGATAATGCCTCATAATGTGTCGGACAAGCCGGTAGTAACCGAGGATGAATTCAGCGAAACACTTGATAGGTTCGCCGATGATATCTATAAGCTGTTTTATGAAAAACTCGGTTTGAAGTGCCGTTGTGAGGAGAAAAAACTCACGTTTCAGCTTCCTGCTGCAAAGCCGGGCGGAAAGGTCGTCCTCAAAAGCAGCAAGGCGGATTCTGTGGGCGAAAAGTTCTCGGATTTCGGCATAATGCTGAGTAATATACTTATTTAAATGTATAATTGCCCCAATTGACCCTATTTCGATCAGTTCTATTGACAAAAGTCAATGTTAGAGGTATAATTATCTTGAGAAATTATAACGTGGTAAAAATTTTTTCCACGCAGTAATATAAGGCTGTATCGGCTTTTGGGACGGTACGGCTGTAAAAATTCGGAGGAATTATGGACATTATTATTGTTGGCTGCGGTAAGGTCGGCAGCGCTCTTGCGGAAGTTCTCAGCGAAGAGCATAACGTGACCGTTATTGATAAGAACGAAGAAGTCATTGATTCAAGAGTCAATGACCTTGACGTAATGGGAATCGCCGGAAACTGTCTCCAGACAGATGTACTTGAGGAGGCAAACGTTGACAAGGCTAATATTTTCATTGCCGTCACCAATTCGGACGAAGTAAATATTCTCTCATGCCTTATAGCAAAGAAGATGAAAGCGCGCCATTGTGTTGCCCGTGTCAGAAATCCCGAATTTGATAAGCAGCTTGTCTTTATGCGTGAGGAGCTTGGCATCAGCATGATGGTGAATCCCGACTATAACGCTGCCAACGAGATAGCAAAGGTTCTTAGATACCCCGAGGCTATCAATATCGAGTCGTTTGCCAAGGGCAGGGTAGACCTTGCCGAGATACGCATTACAAGCGGAAGTATTCTTGACGGAGTTGCACTCAGTCACCTTACCCGACGACTCAGACTTGATGTGCTCATCTGCGCAGTACAGCGCGGAGACGAACTTTTGATCCCGAATGGAAACTTCACTCTGCGCTCCGGCGATAAGATCCACATGACTGCATCACACAGCAACATGGTGAAATTTTTCAAGAGCATAAGCGCCGCGTACCGTGAAAAACGCGTGAAATCGGCAGTTCTCATCGGCGGCGGACGTGTTGCCTATCATCTTGCCCAGCAGCTTATTGAAATGGGCGTTAAGGTTAAGATAATTGAAATTGACAGAAACCGCTGCCTTCAGCTTTCTGACCGCCTCAATAAGGTCGATATTTCGTGTGCTGACGGTACGGATCACGATATTCTCAGAGAGGAGCACGTTTACGACGCAGATGCGGTCGTTACGCTCACGGGAATCGACGAGGAAAATATACTCCTTTCGCTCCTTGCGAAGAATAACGGCGTAGACAAGGTGGTTACAAAGGTAAGCAGAATGTCGCTCATGCAGCTCTCGGATTCACTTGCTCTCGACAGCATAATTTCGCCCAAGAGTATAACTGTCAACCAGATCCTCCAGTATGTCCGCGCAAGACAGAACTCTCTCGGAAACAGCGTTACAACGCTCTACAGGCTTGTAAAGGATCGCCTTGAAGCTATCGAGTTCGTTGTAAGGGACAAGAAGGATTATGTTGACATTCCACTCAAGAAACTCAAGCTGAGAAGCGGCATACTTATCGCGAGCATAGTAAGAGGAAACGACCTCATTATTCCAAAGGGTGACGACTGCCTCAGAGTCAACGACAGCGTAGTTGTTGTAACGACAAACAAGGGTATGCATGACCTGAGCAATATTTTTGACTGAGGAGCGGCAGCGGACGGATTATGAATTACAGAATGATAGGTTATATTATGGGACAGATCCTCAAGATCGTGGCTGTAGCCATGCTGCTGCCCATAGTAGTCGGATTTATTTACAGCGAGCACCACGTTGTCACCTCTTTTGGAATACCCTTCCTCATTACTTTGGTGATAGCACTGCTCCTGACCATAAAAAAGCCGAAAGACAATTCGATATTTTCAATGGAGGGCTTTGTCAGCGTTGCTGCTTCATGGATAGCAATGTCTGCTATCGGAGCTTTGCCGTTTGTTATCTCAGGGGAGATCCCCCACTACGTTGACGCTCTGTTTGAGACGGTCTCAGGATTTACCACGACCGGCTCGACCATACTCTCAGATGTCGAAAGTATGTCGCGTTCATGCCTTTTCTGGCGATCTTTCACCCATTGGCTCGGCGGTATGGGCGTTCTCATGTTTGTGCTGGCGATAATGTCAAGCAACGATTCGCGTACCATGCACATGATGAGAGCAGAGTGCGCAGGCCCGAAAGTCGGCCGTCTCGTTTCAAAGTCGAGCTTCTCGGCAAGGATCCTCTACGGGATCTACATTGCGCTCACAGTTCTGGAAGTTGTTTTCCTCCTCTTTGGCGGAATGCCGCTCTATGACAGCATTATCCACGCTTGCTCATCTGCCGGAACGGGAGGATTTTCAATTTACGGCGACAGTATAGCGCATTACAACAGCGTGTACATAGAAATGGTTATTGCGGTTTTCATTATCCTTTTCGGAGTCAACTTCAACCTTTACTATTATATGCTCATCCGCAAGTTTTCGCTTGCCTACAAGAACGAGGAGCTGAGAACATATCTCGGAATTATCGCAACGGCAACACTTCTCATCGGACTGAACGTCATGAAGCTTTATGATAACTTCGGCGAGGCTCTCAGGCACTCGTTCTTCATGACTGCCTCAACAATTACCTCGACAGGTTTTGCAACGGTTGATACCGCATCGTGGCCCGTATTTTCCCAGACGCTTATGCTCCTTCTGATGTTCGTGGGAGCCTGCGCCGGTTCAACGGGCGGCGGCATGAAGGTCTCGCGTATCATAATTCTTGTAAAAACGGGATTCAGGGAGCTGAAATACATAGTTAACCCAAGAGCAGTGACAACAGTGAAAATGGACGGCAAACCCGTTGAACGAGACGTTATAAGAGGCGTTACATCGTACTTTATACTCTTTATGATGCTGTTTTCGATCTCACTGCTGATAGTTTCGTTCGATAAATATTCGATCGAGGAGTCTCTCTCGGCGGTCATCACCTGCATGAACAACATCGGTTTCGGAGTCGGCAGATTTGGTTCAGCCGGCAACTTTGGCGGACTCTCGGCATTGTCGAAGATAGTGCTCAGTTTTGATATGCTGATAGGACGTCTTGAAATATATCCCCTTATTATGCTCTTTGCAGTGAGAAAAAGATAAAAGGAGAATTTTTATGAAAAAAATGATTGCATTGCTTCTGTCGGCTGCAATGTGCTTCACAGCAGTTACTTCTTCGGCAGTTACGGCGGCACAGGCAAATTTACCGACAGCCGCAGCAGTACAGGAGAGCAAGACAGCAAATTCCGGCAGCTTTGGTCAAGGACTTAAATGGTCTATAGATAACGGAAAGTTAACAATTTCAGGCAGCGGAAAAATGCCTACTTACACCTCAGCCTCCTATACTCCGTGGTACGACTACAGAACCTCTGTCACAGATATTGAGATTTGCGAGGGCGTTACAAATATCGGAAGAAGTGCCTTTTACAATTTCACCGCGTTAAAGTCGGTCAGCATTGCTTCAACTGTACAGATAATCGAATCTCTGGCATTTTCGGGTTCGGGCATTACTTCGGTTGTGATCCCGGCAAGCGTTGATACAGTAGCAGCTTATGCGTTCAAAAACTGCGCGTCGCTTTCCTCTGTAGTTTTTGAGAATCCGAACTGCACGATCATAGGAAACAGTGACACCATATGCAACTCCTCCACTCTGTCGAGTGCAACTTACAACGGAGTTATCTGCGGAAGTGCAGGTTCTACTGCACAGAGCTATGCTGAAAGTTACGGCTACCAATTTTCGTCAACAGGTGCTCCTGCGACCACACAAAGCACAAGCACTTCGACGACTACGACCACAACTACCACCACAACTACCACCACAACTACGACCACAACTACGACCACAACTACGACCACAACTACGACCACAACTACCACCACAACTACCACCACGACAACTACGACAACCACCACAACGACAACAACCACCACAACTGCTCCTGCAACAACTACAACGGTCACAACGAGTCTTACAATAAGCTTCTACATAAAGAATTCACCGACCAAGATGTCGTATGAGGTTGGCGAACCTTTTGATCTCAGCGGTGCAACTTTTGATAATTTAATAGTCTTTACGGATAAATACGGAAGAACAATGTACTACGACCAGTTTGACCGCCCATATACGGATTTCACGGTTGATTCGTCACAGTTCAACTCAAATGTTCCGGGAACATATGCAATATATGTTACGTCATACGTTAATTCTTCAAATCAGTACGGCGAACCTTACTCAGGCTCAAAGACAGTTGCTATTTACGTTACGGTAAAAGCTCCGCAGACAACTGCCACAACAACATCTCAGACTACTACTTCCACAACCACTACATCGACACAGCCCTTAACGTATTCGGTTGAAAGTCTGGAGCTGAGGATCACCAAGCAGCCTGATGCGACCCTTAATTTAGGAGAACAGCTTGATATTTCGGGCGGAGAGTTTGCGGCAAAGGTCAATGTGATCGACTCGGCAGGAAACAGCTCCTCTCCATATTCGGTATCAAATTATCCGTTATCTAACGGCTACAATCGCTCAGAGTCAGTCGGAGTAGGCGACCTTGTCGTATACTATCAGCTTGATACCTCGGAGTTCAATCAAAATCAGCCCGGAACATACAAAATTACATTAACTATGACCTGCGGCGGCAAATCGGTTTCTGCTTCATTTTATGTTACTGTTTTAGCCGGAACGACTTCCTCATCAACATCAACTACAACAACGACCACAACAACGACCACAACCACAACAACTACTACCACAACTCAGCCAACAGGCAGTCTATATGTTGACGATATTACCAACGGCGGAACGATCTATGTCTATGACCTCAATCAGATCGGAGTTTTCTCATACCACTCAAGCGGCAGCATTCAGATCGTTTCATCGGACTACAATGTAATCAACGCATGGGCGAACAGCTCCAACAGCACCTTGAACATCACGGCTGTTGCAGCCGGCTCGGCATTTATCACGCTTCGCGACAGCAGTACAAACGAGCTGTTCACCTTCAATGTTATTGCCAAGCAGGTCGTTCTTGGAGAAGTGCATGAGGACGGTGTGGTAAACTCTATGGACGCTTCTGATGTTCTCACCGAATACGCGAGAGTCATGTCGGAAAGTCCGGCTAAGTTTACTCCGTTCCAGCAAAAAGCTGCGGATGTGGACGGAAACGGCGTGATCAATTCGATGGACGCCTCGTACATACTTACTTATTACGCTTACTGCATGGCAAATCCCGACAGCAGCATGACAATGGCTGAATACATGAATAAATACAAAACCTGATATTGACGCTGAATCTGCTCACGGGTCACGCCTTTGAGCAGATTTGCTTTAGCATAGGAGGAAATATGAGCTATTTTCTGATTCTGACATTTCTTTTCGCAGTCGGAAGCATGACCGGCTGGGGAATTGAGGTTATCTACCGAAGATTTGTTTCGCAAAAGCATTGGGTAAACCCCGGATTTCTCACAGGGCCGTGCCTTCCGCTTTACGGCGAATCGCTCTGCATACTGTATTTGCTTTCAACGCTTGAGGAGCATATTCCGATAGACGAGTTGTGGCTGAGAAAGCTTGTTTTGTTCTTGATAATGGCTGTAGCCATAACCGCGCTTGAATTTGTTGTCGGCATGGTAATGCTCTCAACGACACACGTCAGACTGTGGGACTATTCAGAGTGCTGGGGCAACATCAAGGGCGTAATATGTCCGCTTTACAGTTTTTTCTGGATGATATTGAGTGCGCTTTACTATTTCTTTGTAAATCCGCACATTCTTGACGCGCTCGCATGGCTTTCAAATAATCTGGCGTTTTCGTTCGGAATCGGCTTCTTCTACGGAATTTTCGTAATCGACTTTGCTTACTCTGCAAATATTATCTCCAAGATAAACAGCTATGCACAGGAGAAGGATATTACAGTCCGTCTTGAGGAACTTCGTGAGCAGATCAATTACAGTCTTGAGAAACACAAACCGAGGTTTATTCTGTCCCTCAAAACAGAAAGGTCTTACAAAGAGGTTCTTGAGGAATATTTTGAAAAACAAAGAGAGCGTTACATCGACTTTAAGAAAAAGGTCGAAGATAACGCTCACAAGAGAAGAAAATGAAAAAAGGGCTTTAAAAAGCCCTTTTTTCATTATGAGGTTGCTGCTCTGAACGGGCAGCAATTACTTTTTCAAGTAGTAGATAACGGTTTCGATAAGAGTTTCAAGCTCTGATTCGGCAAAGGCAAAGTTGTCCGAGGGGAGAAGTTCGCCTTGTGTGAGCTTTTTGCACATTTCAAGGAGAGCGTGAGCGTATGAGAGATAGAAAAGCCTGATATTCTTGACTTCGCGGATAGTTCCGTCAGCAACTCCTGCATTGTATGCTTTCTCGAAAATAGGGTAGAAATTGATTATAGACTTGTCATAACCTTTAAGTTCGTCTTTCGGAACTTTTTCCTTGGCGAGAAAAAGGTCGAATTCTTCGAGAAGCTTCATGAAATCGGGGTGAGCGTTATACAAAACTATAAACATACGCATAAGGTCGTTTATCTGTTTGATACCTCTTTGCGAGAGAAAGATCTCCGATTCAAATATCTCGCTGAACATATCCTTCATCTGATTCCAGAGGTATGTCATTGCAGCGATCGTGATAGATGTTTTTGTACCGAAGTATCGGTAAAGCGTAGCAACACCTATCCCGCTCTCCTCCGCGATATCGGTCATTTTAACGTTAGCGATACCGTTTTTGAGAAAAAGATCTGCGCTGATCTCAATAGCCCTGTCGATGCGTCTCCCTTTTATAGCTTCATGGTTGTATTCGTATTCCAACTGTCAATCCTCCATGCATCTGATAAACTGAAAGTATATTCTTTGATATAAAGTTTACCATATCTTTTACTAATTGTCAAGTATTAGAGCTGTCTCTTATACACATCTCCGAGCCCACGAGACTCGACGTCATCTCG
>UQEM01000109.1 GCA_900540005.1 uncultured Ruminococcus sp. | reverse complement strand
TCTACACAAGGCTATTCGTCGGCAGCGTCAGATGTGTATAAGAGACAGATATATTACAAAGAAGCAGAAACCGAAACAGGCATCAGGGGGAATGAATTGATGAAGCACTTCAAAGTAAGGCTGCCTCGTGCAGCCGCAGGGCTTACGGCAGCGGCATTGCTGCTTGCTGCTGTGTCTTATTTTCCGGTGTAGCCCATCGCACAAGTTGTCTCCGTTTCAACCGTCGCCAATCCAATCATATGGTCGGATGTGCCGGATGATGATGTGATCCGGGTGGGGATACCTATTATATGATCAGTACCACCATGTTCTTCAGTTCCGGTGCACCCATTATGAAATCCAAGGATCTGGTTTCCTGGGAGCTTTGCTCCTATGTGTATGACACACTGGCTGATGGGGATATCCAGAATCTGACCAACGGCAAGTATGATTATGCGCACGGGCAGTGGGCAGCCAGTCTGCGGTATCACGACGGTATCTATTATGTGTTCTTCGGCAGTTACGGTACCGGAAAGTCCTACATATATAAAACCAGCGACATAGAGCACGGTACCTGGACTCGCACGGAGCTGAACGGCATGTACCATGATGCTTCCATGCTGTTTGATGATGACGGGCGGAACTATCTGGTGTATGGTGCTGGCGGTGAGATCAAGATCAAGGAATTCAATGCGGAAATGACTGGCTTTCGACCCGGCGGTGCGGACAAGAACTTGTTTAAGACCGGGCTGGACGGGCTTAGCGGAGAAGGTTCCCACGTTCAGAAGATCAATGGATATTATTACATTTTCTTGATTGCATGGCCCAGCGGCAGAATCGAGCTTTGCTATCGCAGCAAGGATCTGCTTGGAAATTATGAGGGCAAAACTGTGCTGAATTCCGGTCTGGGAACCTACGGCAGCGGTGTGCCCAGGGTGGCATTGTGGATACGCCGGATGGCAAGTGGTACGGCATGCTGTTTCAGGATCATGGCTCCGTGGGTAGAATCCCGGTGCTTGTGCCGGTGACCTGGGAAAATGGCTGGCCGATGATGGGCGTAAATGGGAAAGCTCCTGTGACTCTGGAAATCGATGGGGATTATGCAGGCACCTTCCTGGCAGGGGACGATGATTTCAGCTACAGCAGCAATCAACTGAATCTGTTGTGGCAGTGGAACCACAATCCGGACAATACCGCATGGTCTTTGACGGATCGGCCGGGCTGGCTGCGGCTGACCAATCAAACGCTTGCGACCAATCTGCTAAATGTCCGGAATACGTTGACTCAGCGGACGGAGTGTCCCAGCTGCTCCAGCGTCATCAAGCTGGATGCCAGCGGCATGAAGTCGGGTGACTATGCCGGTTTGTCCGCATTCCAGCTTAAGTATGGCAACATTGGCGTGTATGTAACCGACAGTGGCGAAAAGAAAATCTATATGGCGGAGAACGGGGGCTATTCCAGTAGTGCTGCGGTGACGGACAGCTACAACAAAATCATTGCGGAAACGCCCCTCGCCGGCAATGAGATCTATCTGAAAGCGGAGTTTCTGTTCAATACGGTGGATGAAAATCTGAATGTCTCTTATAACCTGGATAAGGCGGATTTCTACTATTCCTACGACGGTAACAGTTGGAACAAGCTTGGAAATACCTTGAGCATGGCATATGACCTGAAGCTGTTTACCGGCTACCGTAGCGGTATCTACAGCTATGCCACCAAGACCACCGGCGGCCATGCGGATATTGACTTCTTTGACTATGAACGTACAGACTGGAACCCCCCTTCTGTGATCGAACCGGATGCAAATGGATGGTACTTTCACAGTACCTTTGAGGGAACCACAGATGACTGGACCGGGCGAGGGCTGCGGAGGTATCGACCAGTGGTCGGACTGCATATGCAGGCAGCGAGGAATTGCTGGTACAGGGCAGAACGGCTGCATGGAACGGAGCAACACGCTCTCTGAATACTCGTGCCTTCAAGCCCGGCAGTGCCTATAGCTTCAGTGCAAATGTGATGTATCTGGATGGGGGTGCATCGGACACCTTCTTTATGAAGCTTCAGTACAGGGACGGCAATGGGGATACCCAGTATTCCACCATTGCAGAGGGGGAGACCATCCGGGGTGAATGGGTGCAGCTGCGCAATACCGGTTATGTAATTCCTGCGGATGCCTCTGATATGCAGCTTTACATTGAAACCGCCGACAGCACCAACAATTTCTATGTGGACGAAGCCATTGGTGCAGTGGAGGGTACGGAGATCCAGGGTGCCGGAGACGGCAGAAAGCTGATCCGGGGCGATCTGAATGAGGACGGCAGAATTGATGGTGTAGATCTGGCACTGATTCGCCGGGGTCTGACTGCCGGCTTTGCGAACAGTTATGCAGAGATTGCCGCAGACGTAAACCAGAATACGCAGATTACTGTAGCGGAGGCAGTGCTGATTCAGAACTATCTGATCGGAAGAATCCGGGAGTTCCCGGTGGAAGCACCGGAAAAATCTGTAGGGTGATGCGGCGCAGTGTAAAAATAGTATTCATGGTAAATTATCCCGCAAAAAGCATCCGTGCTGTATGCTCTGCATGGTTATTGGCAGAATGAAGGCGGATGGAATTACGGCGGTAGCATAAATGACCTGAAAAATGTTTTTCGTTTTGTCCACCAAATATTCGCTTTTTGCATTGAATTCTGATGAAATTACTCTTAAAATAAAAGTGTAGTTTACGATTAATTAAAGATAATGCGTTTTCTTATAAATTACAAAAGGAGAAATATTTATGAAAAAAATAACATCTATTGTTGTGTCGGCTGCGTTGACAGTGTCGATGTTACTAAATGCTGTTCAGAAAGTAACAATACATGCAGACAATCCATTAGCACAGAATGTTTACACGGCTGATCCAGCGCCAATGGTTCATGATGGAACACTGTATCTTTATACCAGTCATGATAAAGATGGTTCGGATTATTTTTATATGCCGGATTGGCAGTGCTATTCTACCACGGATATGCAGAACTGGACTCACCATGGAACTGTACTTTCAGATACAGATTTTTCATACGCTGAAAAAGATACTGCATGGGCAGCTCAGTGTGTCGAGAGAAATGGCAAGTTTTATATGTATTGTCCGCTTTCAAATGCAGAAGGAGGAGGACGTGTTATAGGTGTTGCCGTTTCAGACAGTCCAACAGGTCCGTTTAAAGACGCTATTGGAAAACCTCTTTTAGGTCCGAACTGGGATTATATTGATCCGACAGTTTTTATTGACGATGATGGACAGGCGTATCTTTATTTTGGCAATCCTCAGCTTTATTATGTGAAGCTCAATGAAGATATGATTTCCTATTCCGGAGAGATACAAAAGGTTGATATGAGCCAGGGCTTCGGCGTCAGCAGCGATTCTGATAGTCGTACAGGTGCTCTTTATACTGAGGGACCTTGGTTTTATAAGCGTGGTAACCTTTATTATATGCTTTATGCAGCAGAGGAAATTCCGGAGAATATAAGTTATTCTATTAGCAGTTCTCCTACAGGTCCATGGACTTATAAGGGCGTTATCATGCCAAAAGGCGAAGATGGGTCGGCTTTTACAAATCATTGCGGCGTAATTGATTATAAAGGTCATTCATACTTTTTTTATCATAATCAAAGACTTCCCGGCGGAGGCGGATTTACTCGTTCTGCTGCAGTAGAGGAATTTTCCTATAACAGCGATGGCAGTTTTCCTGTCATCAGGATGAGTAACGACGGACCTGAACAGCTTGAGGCTTTAGATCCATATGTACGAAATGAAGCTGAAAAGATTTGCTTTGAAGTTGGTATTGAGACAGAAAGTTGTTCTAATGGCGGCATGAATGTTGCCAATATTGAAAATGGTGATTATATTAAAGTGTCTGGCGTTGATTTCGGTACAGGCGCGGAAAGTTTTACTGCAAGTGTTGCATCTGCAACAAATGGTGGAAAAATAGAGATACATCTTGATAGTATAGATGGACTGCTTGCCGGAACTCTTGACGTTCCCGGAACAGATGGCTGGCAGAATTGGGTGGAGGTTTCATGTGATATCAGTGGAACTGAAGGAAAGCATGACGTTTATTTCAAGTACATTGGCGGTGACGGTTATCTCTTCAACGTGGACTGGTGGAAATTTAAAAAAAATAATGCGGAAACCTCAACCGTTTCAAATCCTATCATTTGGTCGGATGTTCCTGATCTTGATGTTATTCGTGTAGGGGATACCTATTATATGGTCAGTACAACTATGTTTTTTAATCCCGGTGCTCCTATCATGAAATCTAAGGATCTTGTTTCATGGAAGATATGCAATTATGTTTATGATGTTCTTGCCGACGGAGATGTACAGAATCTTAAAAATGGCAAAAACGATTATGGTCATGGACAATGGGCTTCAAGTCTGCGTTATCATAACGGCACTTATTATGTCTTCTTCGGAAGCTACGGAACCGGAAAATCATACATATATAAAACTAATGATATTGAACATGGTACATGGACGAAAACCGAATTGAATGGGATGTATCATGACGCTTCACTCTTCTTTGATGATGATGGAAGAAACTATCTTATTTACGGAGCAGGCGGTACAATTAGGGTTAAGGAGCTAAATTCCGAAATGACCGGCTTCAAGGAAGGAGGAGCTGATAAAGAACTGTTTTCAACAGGTCTTGACGGGCTCAGCGGAGAGGGTGCCCATATTCAGAAAATAGGAGATTATTATTATATTTTTCTTATTGCATGGCCAAGCAATAGCGGAAGAATAGAGCTTTGTTACAGAAGCAAGGATATTCTCGGTAATTACGAAGGCAGAACTATTCTTGACTCGGAAGGAGCAGCTCAGGGTGGTATTATAGATACTCCCGACGGAAAATGGTATGGACTTGTCTTCAAGGATCATGGGGCAGTAGGACGTGTACCTGTACTTGTTCCGGTAACGTGGCAGAATGACTGGCCAATCATGGGTATAAACGGAAAAGTTCCTGCAACTATTGAAATCAACGGCAGTTATAACGGCACTTTTCTTGCGACTGCTGATGATTTTAGTTATGATTCAAATAAACTTGCTCTGGAATGGCAGTGGAATCATAATCCAGATAATACGGCATGGTCGGTAACTGAACGAAAAGGTTATCTTAGACTGAGAAATAAATCGCTTGCAACAAATATTCTTGATGCGAAAAATACGCTTACTCAGCGAACAGAAGGTCCGTTTTGCAGCAGTATTATAAAGCTTGATGCATCAAATATGAAAGCAGGCGATTATGCGGGACTTTCTGCTTTCCAGTATAAATATGGAAATGTAGGAGTTTATATTGCCGATGACGGTTCAAAAAAGATTTATATGGCTGAAAATGGAATTGCTTCAAGCGGAGGCGAGATTTCGGAAAGCTATAATAAAATAATTGAAGAAGTAGATATGACAGGAAACGAAATATATCTTAAAGTCGATTTTAAATTCAATGATGTTAATGAGAGTAATATTTCGTATAATATTGATAAGGCTAATTTCTATTATTCCTATGACGGAAGTAATTGGATAAATATAGGAAATGAATTGAGCATGAGCTATGATTTGAAATTGTTCACAGGTTACAGAAGTGCAATTTACAGTTACGCCACAAAAACAATAGGAGGCTATGCCGATATTGATTTTTTTGATTATGAGCGTGCCGAATGGAATCAGCCAGAAGAGATAAAACCAAATAGTCTTGGCTGGTACTTTAGTAATGGTTTTGAAAACGATACGGAGGATTGGACAGGAAGAGGTACGGCAAATGTTGCTTCCAGCGCTAATACAGGATATGTAGGCAATAATTCTCTATTTGTTTCAGGCAGGACATCTTCGTGGAACGGAGCGCAGAAAGCTCTTAGCGATAGAGTTTTCAAGCCGGGAAATGAATATAGCTTCAGCGTAAATGTGAAATTTGATTCAGAAAAAATCACTGATAAATTTTTTATGAAGCTTGAATATTTCGATGCAAATGGCAAAAAACAGTATGCTCTTATTGCAGAGGGAATAGCTGTAAAAGGAGAATGGATGCAGCTTTCAAATCCGAATTTCAAGATACCGTTAGACGCAGAAGATATGTATCTTTATATTGAAACATATGATAGTAATAACAACTTTTATATTGACGAGGCTATAGGTGCAGTCGGCGGGACAGGAATTCTTGGTGCGGGAGTGCAGAAATTTATACTTGGAGACATTAATTTTGACGGAGTTGTTGATGCTTATGATATGATACTTGCCAGACGAGGATGTTTAAGTAGTTTTGACAGTACATTGGCTCAGGCGGCTGCGGATGTTGATCAAAATGGTGTTTATGACAAAGCAGATCTTGTATTGATTCAGGATTTTATTCTTGGAAGAATTAAAGAATTTCCTGTGGCTTGAATGTTGATAATTTAATTTTAGAAAGTTGTTAGAACTTGTGTTGATATGGAAGATGTGCGGATTTTCAAGTATAATTTTGCTGAAAAGACGTGTATAAAAAAGATATTCTTTGATACAAAATTAAAGGCAGTGTTGCATAGTAAATGAGCAACGCTGCCTTTTTTCTATAGTATGTTATTCTTTCCGCTATTGCAAATAACGCAGAAAAGAATTATCTGATAGTGCCAGAGCCCACCTATTTTGTCATCCAGAAGTGAGCATATTTTGTCAAGGGCAGGCACTGTATTTTGTCAAGCTGAGGTCGGCAGAAAACAAACTGACACCTCCCAGCGGAGATGTCAGTTTCAGATATAGAGAGCAGATGCTCCCGGCAAAATCCAACGAGGCGCTCAGGTCGCTCCCCAGCGTTGCCCTATCCTCCGTCGTGGGCAAAAGCCCGTAGGTCAAACCACCTTGCGACTCCGCATTCTGCGCATGATCTCAATCTGCTTGTGCAGATTATCCCGTGTGGTGTTGCGCAAAAACTCAGATTTGCAGCCGAGCTGTATCAGCAGATAATTGTAAAAGCTGCGCGGTGTCAGCTTTGAATCCGAGATGTACAGCACCATGTATTCCGCTTCCGGCAGCTCGTCTTTCAGACGGCGGAGCGTACTTGTATTACCCGTTCCGGGTTCACCGATCAGAACAGCAAAGAGCTAGTTTTTGGCGGTGTATTCCAACCTGCTGAACACCTCCGAGCTTTGGTGCGTTTTGTAAAGCACGCTGGTCGGAATGCCGCGCGTGAACGGCGTATGCTTCATTTCATAGAACAACTCAAACGTTTTCATCATCCTCCAAAGCTCTCGTATACGAGATTGCAGCCCGGCGCTCCCTTTCTTCTGCGGTTCTGGAAATCGCATCGAGAAGGCGTGAGGAATCCGCAGGGATACGGTCGACCTCCGCACGCTTCGGCTTTTTGCCCACTCGTGTGCCGACCTTTACAGGCTCGGCATAAAACGGCTCATTCCCTTTGGCTTCGACCCGTACCTTAGCGATGTTCTGCGGATCATAGACCACATCGACCTGCTGACCGGCATACAGAAGCCCCACATCATAATCCTTGCCCATGAAACTGATGCAGCCGGACTTATTGACCTTGCGCAGCTCACAGTGCAGAAAAGCACTTGCCGGGAGCGCTTCGTCGGGATAATTCAGTGGCATAGAACCGCATTTAAAAGCGTGTTCGGGAGTAATACCGAGCGTGCTGTGAATCTTGTGGTGGTAGCATTCCGAGAGCCACGCATTGAACATCTTGTTAAGCTCCTCGATGCTGTCAGGCGGATTCACGTCAACCTCTGAGATGAACGAATCAACGGTACGGTTGAAACGCTCCTGCTTACCCTTGCCCTGCGGATTGCGGGGCTTAGCATACAGAAGCCGGATACCGAGCAGACCGAAAGCACGCTTCATCCAGCGGGTGCGGTACTGAGAGCCGTTGTCGAAGTAGATACGGCGCGGAACACCGTACTTCTGAATGCCCTGCGTGACAAAATACATTCACTTTTGGATGACAAGATGGGTGGGCGGTAACAGATAGCTTGCAATGGCGGTGAGTATGAATGTTTATAGATTTTTAATATGGTTCGATGAAATAACTTTGAATTGTTTAGGAGTCATTCCGATACAATTTTGAAATTGCCTTAAAAAATACTTGTCATCTTCGTAACCGCATTGATCAGCAACAGATGCAATGGGAATATTGGTGGTGTATAATAAATATTTGGCTAATGAAATACGGCTTCTGATGCAATCCTGATGAAAACTTACTTTAAAGCATTTTTTATAAATTGTTCTGAGATGACCTGGGCTGAATGTATACTTTCTGCATATTTCGTCTGTTGACGGCGGTTTTTTTGGATTAAGATAAATCGAATTACGTATTTCCAGCATTTGCTCATAATGCTGAATCGTAAATCTTTTACTGTTCATTTTTATTTGTTCAGTTAAAGCAGAAAAATGTTTTTGTTTCATTTCATTATATTGCTCGGTATTACACAAAGGAAAAATACTGTAAACATATGAATCCATTCCATAGTTGGAAATCTGTCTCTTATACACATCTCCGAGCCCACGAGACTCGACGTCATCTCG
>UQEM01000108.1 GCA_900540005.1 uncultured Ruminococcus sp. | reverse complement strand
GAGTCTCGTGGGCTCGGAGATGTGTATAAGAGACAGGTAAAACTCATGTTTGAATTTGAAAATATGCTCCACGATGAATTCGCGGATCCTGTTTTCTGCACCATGGTTTACGCCATCGTCTTTCTTTTCGGCATAGCGATAGGAAGTTTTCTGAATGTTGTTATCATAAGACTTCCTCGGCATGAAAGCCTAATCAAGCGTTCCTCCCATTGTATGACCTGCGGAGCTAAAATACGCGCAAGAGATCTTATTCCCGTATTTAGCTGGATCGCACTCAAGGGAAAATGTCACAACTGCGGCGAGAAAATATCCCCGCGCTACCCGATAGTCGAGACGCTCAACGGACTTCTCTACGTTCTGACATTTTTTGTACTTGACATTAATGCTAAAGCCATAATAACCTGCGTTCTCATGTCGCTCCTCGTGGTCGTTGCGTTCATGGACTGGGACACAATGGAGATCGACCAGATAATCCTCGGCATAATTCTCCTGCTCGCCGTACCGCTTGCAATATTCACGGACGATGTCTCGCTGAAAAGCCGCATAATCGGAGCTTTTGCAATAAGCGTTCCGTTTTTCATAATCGGCGAAGTGAGCCGACCGATCATCAGAAAGCGATTCGGTGAAGATTTCCGTGCGATCGAGCTTGGCGACACCCTGCTGATGGTTTCGGCAGGAGCCGTTCTCGGAACACGGGCTGTTATCGTTTCAGCATTGATAGGTATTATCTCAGCCGCAATAGGCGGTGTGATAATCAAAAGTGTTACAAGTGAATCCAAGTTTGCGTTCGGGCCGTTCCTTTCCATCGGAATAGCGGTATCGGCGCTCTGGGGAAACGATATCGCTCAATGGTACTTAAACATTCTTTCCCACGCAGCTCAGACTCGGTAATGGTCAAAAATAATTAACAGGCAGCAGCATAAAAAACTGCTGCCTGTTTTTTATTATCGTTTGTTATTCAGTAAGCTCATCAATATATGCGTATACAAAGTAGATATCCTGATCCGGATCAACTGTGTTGTAAACATTGGTCGAATCAAGCGCGTCTGTTCCGCCCGGCTGGAGGCTTATCTTCCATTCGTTATCTGTCAGATCCCATGTTCTGGCATATCTTCTGGACATGATAACTCGGCTGGTCGCAATGCTCGATGCGCGCGAACTGATATTAGTAAGCGGTATCGAAGCCGCGGAAACCGACGGGTGATCCTTGTACTTTATCGAACCAGCCGTGTCCCTGAGAGAGGCTGTAATTGAAATTACAAGGTTCATTCGGGTGATCCTCGGAACTTCTGATCCTGCCTCTGTCTGAGTGCCAAGAACATAGCTGAAATCGTACTTCGCGTCGCCTGCATCAAAATAAACATCGTTGAGCTGCGGCACGGGAACGTTTTCGGTCAGCGGCACACCATACTGCTTCACATCAGTCGGAGGAGTCGCATTATTGGTTGACCGTGTGTTGAAATCGTAGGTGTAAAGATATATCTGACCCTTGCGGAGCATATTGCCTTCCGAATCAACTTCAAGAGGATTTCCGCTCGCATCAACTGCATCATGATTTGCAAGACGCAGAACATAAGCCTTGCCGTTCATGTAAACCGCTGCATCTTTATCAGCGCTCAGGCTTGTCTTGGACTTCGTTACTACATCTTTATAGTAAGTGTCAACGAACCTTCTCGCTAATTCATTTGTATCACCAGGAAGATTACCCTCGGTGTATATCACCACGTTGTCAGCATACTCAAGCTGATTCTGCAAGTAGATCTGAATGTTGTTGGAATACGAATAGGCTTTTTCAGATGAATCAGCGTGTCTGAAGATCTTTGAAACAGGCTGAGCTATTGAAATAACAGCCATCAGCAGTATGCTGAAAATCGCCATTACTATGATAAGCTCGATCAGCGTAAAGCCTTTGTGAGCTTTTCTTCTCAAATTATCCATTCTTCATGCCTCCGCTGTCAGGTTGTTGGAGCCGTCGTCGTTGGTTCTTCAACAGTTGGGTCAATAAACTTCAGGTCGAGGTTTTCAACAGCTTTGCTCGGATTTTTTCCGATAGATACAATGCTTCTTGTGTTGTATGAATGAACATTCATGACAGCACTCGGGTGACTGTAAGAAACAATGTTGTCACTTTCGTCCAGATACTGACCGCTCTTGTTGATTGAAACTGAAATAGTCAGGTCTTCCGGAGCAAGGTTAGTCATTACGGCTTTACCATCACTATCCAGCATGACTTTTCCGTCATCATCATACACATAAGCACTTGTCGCACGAGCAGCCGCGTAAGGCGACTGCTGTACTATTTTGCTTTTAAGCTTGTTGGTAGCTCTCGTTGTGCTGTCGATAGTAGTTCCGAGTGTTATGAGCAGAATTCCCATGATCGCCATAACGGCGAGAGAGATTATGATCTCTACAAGGGACATACCCTTGAGTTTTTTCTTCTTGTTTTCCATAACTCTCCCTCCTTATGACGCTGAGTAATAGAGCACTTGATACTTATCTCTTGTTGCTGAGAAGAAGGCTGAACCGACTCCATTTCCGCCAGTTGGCTTGTTTCCGATCGTGTAGGCTATTCCGAATTCGTTGGTTGTATCAGCCGAATCAACAATAGCAGAACCGATGATAACCGGCTTCATGCTTACTTCCTTGCCGTCCTCACCAATGTACTTAATGTTATATCTGCCTCTTACACGAGCCTCAAACTTGGTGTAAGGTGTTCTGAGAACGCCAACTATAGTAGAGTCGTTAGTAAGCTTGATAGACGATGATCTCCAACCGTAGGTCGGATTTTCGTTAAGTCCGTAGAAGTACATACCGTAACGGTCTGTATACTTTACAGTAGGAGTGCCGCCGCCAAGGAGTGCACTGTTCATGATAGAAAGCTTATTGTTAGATACAAGTTCGTCGTTGATGATGAAATTAACATTCGGTGTAAAGATCTTTCCTGTTTTATCAGTAGTTTCGGTGTTGTAAACAACGATCTGAGCTTCGTTAGAGAAAGATACTTTATCCAGCAGAATATATATATCATCTGCTCCGGGTCTTATGTTGATTATCTTGTTATCAGCATTACCCTGAAGCGTACAGCTTTCAGTGATCTCAAGAACATTACCTGAGTAAATTGAGTAATCTGACAGATTCTTTACCTTTTCCGCCTTAGGACACTTGTTAGTGTAATCCCACAAGCCGGAGTTATCAAGCTCGACCTTTACATCGACCAGCGTACTGGTAACCTGACCTGTTGCTTCATCAAGTCCCAAAGCTTTTCTCTGTTCATACAAGTTCGGGATAAGCTTGGTCGAATCATCAGCAGCTACAAATCTGCCCTCGTCTGCTGTACCGGGTGCTCCGGGAGCACCGTAGATCTTTTCCTTGGTCATATTTGCCGGATAGATCTGGTCTGCATTGACATAACTTGTAATGGGATTGATCTTGCCTGTTTCGTAAGCTTCACTTGCTTCAACCTTTGTAAGTGTGCCTGTTGCAGGATCTAAATAATAGTAATAGAACTGTTCTGTAGCTTCAATTGTCGGGTCGTCCCACTGTGAAAAGAAGTCGCCAACAGCTTCGGTTACTTCTACGTCTGCGCTGTCAGATTCCCTTGTATAATATGTGGATTCCGCACCGCTTACAATGTCAGTTGTTTGATAGCCATTCTTATCTACGCGATAATACGGTTTTTCCAAATAAACCGCACTATAGTCGGGGAGCCAGTAAACAGTTGTCGGACTACTTGCTTCTGACCACGAAAATACTCTGCAATTAACAGTTCTACCCTCAAATTCCTGAGTAAATGAACCGTCACCAAAAGCAACCTGATGCCAGCCATAGTCTCCGCTTCCCTGTGTAACTTCCTCTACAACGGGAATTTCTACATTGGGATATGTTACAGAAGTGTAACCCGGTCGGAGTTCACCGACGTGCTTGGGATTCTCGTGAACCTCATAGCCGTCCTTGAGCGTTTCTGCATCTGCGTCTGCTGTCGAGCCTGCGTAGACCTTACCGCTTACAATTTTAACAATGTTTCCGTTTGTTGTAAGGTTTCCGCCTACAACGAGGTCGCCGTAGATCTTTGTGTTGCCTGTGATATTGCAATCGCCTGCAACTCTTACATCGCCATTAATGTATGCGCCGTTCAATGTAAGATTGCCGTTACAGTAGATATTACCGCCGTCCGAATTGAATCTCGTATCGGTAGCGGTCATACTTCTTGCCCACCTGTACAATGTCGGAGAACCCTGATAAGGGCCGATGTAATTATCTGCACCCGAATCCATTAAGTACAAGTCTGTAGAGCCGAGATTACCCTGATGCATATTCATTGAACCTGCAAAGAAGTTGAACGGTGCGCCGTTGCTTACAACAAGATCGCCTACAGACGAGCCTGATGTGAATTTGCCTTCAATGAATATATAGGGAACATCCTGCTGAGTAAAATCGCTCTTTAAAGGTGTCATATCATAGTTGGCATAGATAAAGGAACTGCCGTGACCATACTCAAAGTCTCCGGTAACGACCATTTTTGAAGGTGTTCCGTCTTCCATTACCTTAGCCTGATATTTTGCTGTTGATAATGTCTTGATCGAAGCGTTCAGGAATGCCAATTCGGTATCTATCGTTAAATTATCGGTATACTTGTAAGAATCGCTGCTTTCGCCTGCGAGGTTAAGACCGAAACCGCCTGTGATAGTACCGTTGTTGGAGAATCCCGAACCGCCTACAGCCTGAATACCCTTAACTCCGCCGCCGGTGCTGGGGGTGATATTAAGAAGTGTCCTCATGTAAGCGTTTACTGTCTCTTCTTCTCTGCCGTATCTTGCAGTGGCAGTAATTTTGTACTCAGTGAGGTTTACCCACTTGCCTCTGCCTTCATCTGCCGAAGCGTCCCATTCATACTGATCCTGATTGGTCGTCTTATGAATGTCGATCTGTCCGGCATGGAATGTACCGCCATCATCATAATAGCCGATAGTTCCCCATCTGCTTGAGGGATTGTTATCTTTGTCCCATACATCCGGATTGCTAACGTTACCGTCAGCGATACCGAGTGCGGGCTGCAATCCGTTGGCGTCCATATCGTGAACCGCAGCAGCTACGCCCGCATCTGACTGCATTGCCTGCATGAAGCTGTCAATAGCAGCCCGGGCATTGTAGCTTGCCTGTGATGATGAATACGACTTATGCGCACGATTATTCGCCGATGAGGCTAATGCCAGCGCGCCTGACAAAAATATTATCAGCAATGCCATGACCGAAACGGTGGTGAAGAGAACTGAACCACGCACGGTCTTTCTTTTTTCTGTATTCTCTTTTATCATCTTTCTAACCGCCTTTCCAGTTATATTTACATCAATAACTTTTAGCGTATCTTGGTGATTATTTCGGCATATCTGTGTTTGGTTTTGTCATTGTGTATACTGAGTAGATTGAAATAACGAACTGTACATCGGACTCTCCGTTTTCGCCGCCGCCAACAGTTACGCTTACCTGATTTCCTTCTTCATCAGTTGTTGTAACTGCCTCGCCGGCAGCACCGAATGTGTAGTCCGCGATGGAAACGGAGTTTATCATAACTGCCTCGTCGATATCCGCAACAGCCTGCATATAGTTCCAGATGTCCTCCTTTGTGCCCTTAACGCTTACGCCATACTGTGTGCAGAGAACGTTTTCAGGTGTTCTTGCTGAAAGCGCTGCGGATTCCGCTACCTTAGAAGCATAATCGAGAGTAAGCTCGCCGCTGAAGTCAGCCTCGCTTCTCAGATCGCCGCCGACATCATCGGGCGTGTAGTAGTAGAATTCAAGCTGTGAGACCTCAGTTTCGCCAAGGTTCAGTGTGCTTATTCTTACATTGTTTTCGTTTGCAAGGGTCTGCATATACTCATCGAGCTTAACAGTTGTGTTTACTTCTTCCATAGGAACGAAGATCTTGGAAATCTCGCCTGTCTCATTGTAGAGCTTTTCGATTTCTTCTGTGAGGGGCTTGATTTTTGCAATCTTTCGCTCTTTGTCTGCCTTTTCAGCCTGTCTTGCTGCAAGAGTTGCCTTGTTTTCCTTGATCTCATTGCTCTTAGGTTTGATAAGTCCGAAGAAACCGCCTATCAGCACGATAAGTGCAAGAACTACCGCAAGTATAACCTTATCTCTGTAATTAAGTTTCATTGTTCATTCCCCTCCTTATTCAGCATCCGCAGATGTTTCTTCATCTATTGTTTCATCCGGATGATACGGACTCTCACAGCCCTTCATCTGAACAGTTGTGTTGAAAACGACTGTTCCATTGCTTGTCGGATCATCTACACCGGGCTCACTTGCAGTGTAGCCTGTGTACTCAGCCGCGAGGAAGAGCCCGTCGCTTTCTTCAATAAGATCGGTCATAAATGTAGCAGGAAGCTCCTGAGCCATTGCGTCTGTAGCGTCACAGCTAACTGAGAAGGTTATTACTCCGTTCGTATATGCAGGAGAAACTATCTCATGCTCTTTGATCGAATACTTCTCGCAGGACGCTGCAAAGATCTCCTCGATCTTATCGTATACCAAACCGGTAAACTCAGGCTGTGAGAGGAATGCTTCCTTAGCGCTCTGGATCCTGTCGTGGTATGCGGAAACCTGATTTCTGAGGGATTCGAGATTATCAACGTGGTTGAGCTTATCAATAGTATCCTTACTGTTGATGAAGTCATCGCACTCCTTGATGTCGGACTCAATGCCCTTGTTTCTTAGAGCCTGAACACCCCAGATCCCGCCGACAATTATGAGCGGTACAAGGAGACCTGCCAGAATGAGGAGATTTCCTGAATTATCGTCCTTGATCTTGTTCTTAACGGCAGTACCGAGGTCGGTTTCGAGGAGGTTGATCTTCTCGGTGTCCTTGTTTCTCTTGAACATAGCTCCGATAGCGTTTGCGTAGAGAGAGAATTCAAGATTTTCATGGCCGTGTATCTGCGGAGGAACGTTGATAAGGCTTGTTTTGAGGTCGAGCTTTTCAAGCTCATCAGTAAGTCTTACATACTCGTGTGTGTCGCCGTAGAAAATTACGTTTTCGATAGACTCGCCCGTATTTCTTGTTCTGTGGAACTGGAGCATACGGAAGATATTCTCGTTTACTGCCTCGAAAACATAGTCGGGAGAATTGCCGTAGTCAGCCGGATCGATCGAAGCAAAACGTGAGAACGAAAGCTGACCCTGCTCATAGAGGTTGAGCGAAATGAAGTTGTTGTCGATCTGAACTGCAAGGAGCGGCATCTTTGACTTGATCTTGGTGTCAGCCAGAAGAACCTTTGTAATACAGTTACAGCCGACCATAACTGACTTGAGCGAGATACCGAGGAGCTTGAACACTTCTCTGTAGCTGTTAACGATCTCATAAGGGCAGGCAGTAGCAAGTATCTTGTAAGCAGGCTCTCCGCCCTCTGCCGGTGCGGCAACATCACCAACTACGATGTATGAAACGCTGTATGTATCGTCGAGATTAAGCTCAGCCTGCATCTGGAGCTTAACTGTTTTCTGAAGATCCTGACCCTTTGCCTTGGCAACCGTCATTTCCTTGAATATCGTGAGGTTTGAGGAAATGGAGATTATCGCTTCCTTATCGGGCATTTTGTTCTTTTTGAGAACGCCGTTGATAAGTGTTGCAACATTGGGAACGTCCTTAACGTGACCGTTTACAATGAGACCCTCTTCAATATTAAGAGTAGCTGCGGAACTGATCTTGATCTTTCCGTTGCTCTCAACACCCTTAACAACTCGTATATTTCTATCTGTGATATCAAATGAAAGCATTTTTTCTTTCCACCTTTCTTACTGTTATCCTTGTTCGATAGTATCCATAGAACCGTAAAGTGCCGGATATACACCCATTACGAACAGGCCGATAATGATACCCATAAAGATGAGCATGAGAGGCTCAACCATTCCGACAAGTCGCTGTACGGCTGCATCGGATTCTTCTTCATAGTAATCAGATGTCTTTTCGAGGATAGAGTCAAGCGCACCGGACTCCTCACCTACGAATATAACCGAGCAGAACATAGGCTCAAATATCTCGGTTCTTGTGATAGCTGACGAAAGAGGTTCGCCCTGTTTGACCTCGTCGATTACCTCCTCGAACTTTTCATCGACATATCTGTTGCCGAGGATAGAGGAAGCTCTCTCAAGGCATTCAACCATCGGGATACCGCTTGAGTAAAGTGATGAAAGTGTACGCGCAAAACGACCTGTGTAGATCTTGCAGACGAGCGGACCGAATCCGGGGCCTTTTATCTTGAGTCTGTCGAATTTCAGTCTTATGCTCGGAACCTTGAGCATATATCTGATACCGAAGAAAAGACCTGCTGCGATCGCAACAACGAGATACCACTTATACCTGAGGAAGTCACTGAATCCGGAAAGAACCTTGGTAATAGCCGGCATATCGTCGGGGTTTTCGTACATTTCGATGAATGTAGGCATGATGAAGATAAAGAGGAAAAGCATAACTACGATGAGGAGCACTGCAAGGATTATAGGGTAGGTCTGTCTCTTATACACATCTGACGCTGCCGACGAATAGCCTTGTGTA
>UQEM01000107.1 GCA_900540005.1 uncultured Ruminococcus sp. | reverse complement strand
ACAGAATCTGCATATTATCTTAGTGTCAACACTCCCTAATTAATCTGTATAAGTTTCAAGTATTTTTTTCTTCAGCAAAGAGAGGTCGAGCGCATCGAGATTGCCGTCCGAATGCAGGTCGCCTGCTTTCCAGTTGTTGAGGCTGCCGCAGTTCAGCAGATATCGCTGCAAGCTGACTACATCTGCGATATTGAGTGTACCGTCCATATTAACATCGCCCACAACGGTAAGTTGCGCTTTCAAAATGAGCGGATTCTGCTCCTCCAAGTTAGGCTTGATGTAGCCGATGAGCGTGTTGGATTCCCTGTAAACATTGCTGTTGGTGCCGTACCATTGCATTCTGTAGGAATCATAGTAAATATTACCGTATACGCTGAACAAAGAGCCGTTCTGATATTCCTGAGAAATCGGGATATGCAGCTTTATTTCATAATCGGGGCAATACAGTGAACCATTCTTGTACCACAAAATATCATATCCACACAAAAAGGTTTCTTTTTCATTGATGATATTTGTTGTCCAGTCAGTCCCCCAATTATACCGTTCGGATAAATATGAATTGACAGCTTCAACTGAATCCAGCTTTACGATCTTCATGGTAAGACCGCTTTCTGCAAAGGCATGGATACCTGTTGCTGAATCCACATACTCGGTCTGTGACGGGAGATCCTGCTTTCCGTTTGCTGTTTTATATGTCAGACCGTTATCCGATGCATAGCTTTTAGCAGTCTCGCTGTTTCCGTAAAGAGTAAAACCTTCTATTGTGCTTGATTCGTATCCGCCGACTTCAATACCTATGCTTTGGCTGCCAAGAGTTTCAACATTTTTCGGAACATAGATGTTTTTTGCAGGATTGTTGACGAATGCTCTGTTTCCGATATCTGTGACGCCACTTCCTATCGTGATCTCCTGAAGCTTATTGTAAGCGAATGCGCCGCTAAGCACAAATTCAACGCTGTCGGGGATCGTAATTTCAGTCAGGGCACATTCACTGAATGCGTCATTGCCGATTTGGGTTATTCCGTCCTCAATTTCTACATGAGAAAGACTGAGACAGCCGGTGAACAAACTGTCGGGAATGGTTTGGAACTGCGCCGGAATAGGCGGAATTTCAGCTAAGCTACCACAACCGCCAAATGCAAATGTTCCCACACTTTCCAAAGGCTCGGACCAGTTTTCGATTTTTTTGAGACCGTCAACTTCATAAAAAGCATTGTCGCCGATTTTTTTCAGAGAATCGGGAAATTTAAGATAAGAAATATTGGTGAACTGAAATGCGTGATCTTCAATTGTTTCCAGACTCTCTCCGAAAGTAACATTAGTCAAAGCGCCGCAATTGTTAAATGCTGTCGGAGCAATAGTTTTAACTTTGTTTGGAATTATCAAACTTTCGATTCCGCATTTTTCAAAGCAAGAGGTTGGAATGTACTCTATATTGGCAGGCAGCTTGACGTATTTCATATTTCTGCACTCATAGAAAACAGCACCGCCGAGAGTGGTTACAGAATCGGGCAGTTCCACTCTTGTTAAGGCAAGAGCAGTAAATGCATACGCATCGATTTCCTCCAGTGTTTCCGGAAATGTAACCGAGGTTATCTCAGTTCCTGCAAAAGCATATTCTCCGATTTTTTTCACACCGGACGGAATCGTCAGCTTTCCGATAAGTCCGGTGGCATCAAAGGCATTTTTTCCGATTTCCGTTAATCCTGTATTCATCTTTGCTTTGAGCAGATTTGAACAACTGCTGAATGCATAATCACCGATTACTTTAGTTCCGCTGCCAAGTTCCAAAGACGTGATCCCGTCACAGTAAGAGAAAGCTCCGTAGCCGATATTTTCAAGGCTGTCAGGAAGTTTCAGCGTTCCTGAAATGGAAATTTTACAGAACGCGTCCTTGCCGATTTCACGCAGACTGTTGCCGAGTTTGAGCGTGGAGATAGGTACTCCGTTAGGGTATGCATAAAAAGCCTCGTCACCGATTGTCTCAACACCATTACCAAGATCAACGTAGGTTAGTCCCGTCCTGTAAAAAGCATAGTTGCCGATTTTTTTTACGCTGTCAGGCAGTGTAATTTTTGTCAGCGAAGTACATCTTTCAAATGCACTATCTCCAATTTCAGTTATGCTGTTGGAAAATGTTATGCTTTTAAGAGATTCCATTCCTTCGCACATTCTTGAGGGAATTACTGTTGTATTGCTGCCGAATGTGATAGATTCCAGCGTATCGCTGTCAAACGATGAACGAATTTCTGACGAGAGTTCACTGTTTACCAACAATGACTTGATAGGACAGCCGCTGAATGCATAGCTATCCATAGTTGTAAGCGTAGTCGGGAATGAAACATCTGCAAGATTGGTACAACCGCGAAATGCCTCGTAACCGATTTCCGTCACACCCTCAGGAATTGTTACGGATTTCAGAGTGGTGCAGTTCCGAAATGCTCCGCGAGAGATCTTTTTTAATGGGAGCGTCTGGTCGTCAAGGGTAAAGCTTGACGGAATTTTCAGATCTGTGCTGCTGCCGTTGTATTTGGTAATTATGCAGTATTCGCTGCCGTCACTGTCGGTATCTTTTTCAAATTCAAAATCACCCGATACTTCCGCAGCCGATGCGGTTATCTGCGCAGGTATATACCGATCGGTCGAAAGCGGAGTATTCATCAGGCAAACTGCTGAGACGGTGATTACAGATGCGGCAATCACACAGGGGTACAGATGTTTTTTTAGCATAATCATGACCTCCTTTTTATAATATCTCCAAAAATCATGCTTCATAGTCTGCATAATATATATATTATAGCATATTCTTGCAGGGGGAAAAAGCTTTTTACCAAATTGTCATTGCAAAACTGGTAAAGGTTAGGTTTTACAGCACATAAAAAATGCGGTATCGCAGGATATTATATCCTCTTGCGATACCGCATTTCTCTGATTTGCCCCTTATTATTACCAAATCTGAATATGAAAACCTCTACTTTGTGCAGAAGGAGAGATTAATCACCCATTAATAAGTTTATGCTTCATCAAGCACAAGTCCAATGTGTTGAGTTTGCTGTTCTTGCATAAGTCAGCAGCTCTCCAGTTTGCGAGCTGTGTATTTGGTACATTAAGTAACCACTTCTGAAGCAGAACTACATCTGCAATGTTGAATTTTCCGTCCGCATTGACATCACCCTCCAGAGTTTCGGTGACCTCGTCTGATTCCATAAAGCACCATGACTGCATTGCAACATCCTTGTCAGAGTATACGAAATACAGATCGTGTGTACCGCCGATCTCTGTAATGCCCTCGGAATATACTGTCCGGAACTCGTTTGGAGAATCAAACTCAATGCTTGTCAGAAGTCTGCCTGTCGGTTCGTCAACGTGTACCTCAATACTGCCTGTGCCCTTGACATTAGCAAGAAATGCCAGCGGCTTTTCCACAAGCTTGTCATCTGTACCAACATTGCCTGCTGACTTTACAGCGAAAAGTTCAATTGCATCATCTGACTTAACATACCGCAGAGCAGCCGAGTCGTCTGCATATACGTCATCACCGTCAGAGAATCCGTTCCAGACATTGCGCAGACCATCAGCCCACTCACGGGTATTTGTCAGTTCCGCAGCAACTGCAATGTTATATTTTCCGTTCAGCGTAATGCTGTCTACTTCAAAGGTGATAGGCGTCTTGTCAGAAGCCTCGAAATAGCCGAGATTCTGGAATCCCTTTGCGCCGCCCATATCGCAGGTAATTGTATACTTGCCCTTGCCGGTTACATCGACTGTGCCGTCACAGTTCACACCGCTAAGTGTGGACGGGTGCATTGTAATTGTTGTCGGTGCGTCAACGCTGGTGACAGTCAGATTGTACTGGATACTGTCAATGTTCATCTGCTCAAGTTCCTCTGTTATGGGTTCAGTCTGCTCCGATTCAGTGAATTGTGCGCCTCGTACTCCTGTCCACGAACCGGTCTGCTTAGCGATAACGATCGGTGAATACGGATCGGTCACGTCATAGTCGACCTGTGCTGTGGCAACAAGCTCAGCGGCGGAGTGTGCTTTGTAAGGATCAAATGTTCCGTTTGCCTTAACGCCTTTCTTTGTGCCGCCTGCGTCCTCGATCGTTACATTTTCTTCATCAACGTTTACTTCATCTACGCCCATGCTGCGATAAGCACCTGTAATTCCCATTCCGTGCTTTAGAGTCAATGTGTGATAGAACATATACCACTTGCCCTTGAATTTGTGCATATGGGTGTGGTTGTTCGAGTAGTCGAATCCGCACTCGCCGGGCTGCTTGAAGCACTCGCCTTTTACCTGCCAACTGTCAGGATCAAGGGGAGTTTTGGTCGTCATATAGACCATACCGCAGCCGCCGGGGGCATCGCAGTCATAATCCCACTGAATGTTGCGGCGGTCTGCCCAGTTGGAACAGTATGTGTAGACATAAGTTCCGTTGATGTAATTCAGTTCATTAGCCTCAAAATGATAGGGTGCATAAATGCGCTTGAAGTCGCTTGCGAATGAGATCATATCATCGCCAAGCTGAACAATGCGTGCTCCGTCGGGCATTGCGGCAGTCTGATCGCCGCCGCCGACCGCAAGCCAGCCGACTCCGTTATCATCAATTACGACACCCGGGTCAAACGGAGTGTCAGAGCCGTCAATTCCGGGAGATTGTGACGTTACAAAGCAATGTCCCAGCGGATCTGTCCAACCGGTCACAGGGTCTGTTGAGGTGATAACACCTGTACCAATACCGCTGTTGGAGAAGTAAAGGTAAAAGTGCGTCTTTCCGTCTGATTCTACGCGGGATACGATAGATGGAGCCCACGATGCCGTGATCCACGGTGCAATTTCACCTACATTTATCTCGCCGTGATAAGTCCAATTGACCATATCGTCCGTGGAGAAAACGAGAAGTGACTTGATCTTCTCATAGGTGTTGTCCTTGTCAGGACCTGCAATTTCAAACTGCTGGTGATCGTTTGTGCCGTAGACGTAGAGTCGTCCGTTGTATTCAACGGCAGTAGGGTCAGCGCAGAAGAAGTCAGGGGAGATCGGGTTATTGAATCTCGTGTCCTTGTAGTTTTCCGTGCTGATCTTGTCAGCGGAGATAGTAATACCGGTTTCGAGTGTTTTCACAGCATTCTCCTTTGTGGGACTTTCGACAGCATTTACCGCAACAGGCATAGCACAGGTCAACAGCATGACCGCAGCCGTGATTCCGGAAATTGCTTTGGAACGAATAGTTTTTCTCATAGCAGTACCTCCTGATAATAAAGTGATTTTTTCAAGAAACAAAATGTGCTTTCGTTATGTACTATATCTATTATAGCATACCATTATGTGCAGTGTTATGATTAAACTGACAACATTTTAGCACAATACCGCCATAACGGCGAAGATGTTGAGGCGAACATTTCTTCAGACTTGCAATGAAATATTACTTGTGTTATACTATGTATATTGCAAAAGCAATTATTGCAGCAATAACTGTAAATGATAAAAGATGAGAGGTAGAGACTGTAATGAGACAGCCTGTTGTTTATATCCTTGATAATAATTCTTCCATAAGTGATGAAATTATCACCCATATATCTGAATATCTTCCAGCTTCAAGGCTGGAAAAAGCAGACAGATACCTGAGAACTGTTGACAGAAACAACTGTATTATTTCATATTTTCTGTTGCTCTACGGACTTCTGGAAAATTACGGGATCAGGACTATACCCGAGATAGAGAGGGGACTCCACGGCAAACCATACTTTAAAGATGCTGATATATCCTTTAATATATCCCACTGCGATTCGGGAGTGTGTTGCGGTATCAATGACCGTAGTTTAGGTGTGGATATTCAGGACACGGATATAGAATTTGAGGAGATACTTGATATCACCATGTCACGCAGAGAGAGGGAATTGATAGAACGCTCTGATGCTCCGTCTGAAATTTTTGCACGCTTCTGGTCGCTGAAAGAGAGCTTGTGTAAGTATCGCGGGACGGGTATCAATGATGCTCTGAATAAAATTGACTTTTCAGAAGCGGATTCAAATGTTTTTTCAGTAAATGGAGTGTTCTTCAGATCGGAAAAGAGAGGAGGTTTTTGGATAAGTGCCAGTTCGGAAAATCAAGTTCCTGCCTTCATAGAAGGAGATATTGAGTGGTATATTCATAGATTTCGGGAAATATATGAGTAATTACCAAAATATGTTATTATGCAGATTCGATCTGCCATATACTGTTCGATGATAGCAAAAACCGCTTAGAAGGTATTCTAAGCGGTTTTCATCTTTATTATTATACATTCTTTTTAGCAGGATTATATCACCTTGGTAGACCATTCCTCGATGTTCCAAACCTGATCGGCAATGTCCATGTAAAACTCGGGCTCGTGGCTTACGACTATAACAGTGCCCTTGTAGTCCTTAATAGCTTGCTTGAGCGCGTCCTTTGCGTCAACATCGAGGTGGTTAGTAGGCTCGTCGAGTACGAGAAGATTTATCTCACGGAGCATAATGCGGCAGATCCTGACTTTGGCATTTTCGCCGCCCGAGAGTACTCTCATCTGAGAGGTTATGTGCTCTGTAGTGAGACCGCATTGTGCGAGAGCCGCGCGGACTTCGGCGTTGGTCATTGAGGGAAACTCGTTCCAGATAACTTCAAGCGCGGTCTGCGAGGTGCTTTCCTCCTCCTGTTCAAAGTAACCTGCCTCAACGAATTGGTCGTGCTCGACAGTTCCCGAAAGAGGCGGAATTATTTTGAGTAGAGTTTTCAGAAGCGTGGATTTTCCTATTCCGTTAACACCGCGGATAGCGATCTTCTGTCCGTTTTCCACCTGAACTGAAACAGGCTTCGTGAGCGGTGTATCGTATCCGAGAACGATATCTTTGCAGTCGATAACAACACGTCCCGGAGTTCTTGCCTTGCGGAATGAAAAGGTCGGCTTGGGCTTTTCGCGAGCAAGGGTTATCTTGTCCATTTTGTCAAGCTTCTTTTGGCGTGATTTAGCCATGTTCGTTGTTGCTACCCTTGCCTTGTTGCGTGCAATAAAGTCCTCAAGGTCGGCGATCTCTTTCTGCTGTTTTTCGTAAGCCTGTTCTATCTGCCGCTTTTTCAGTTCGTACATTCTCACAAAATTGTCATAATCGCCCGTATATCGTGTCATTACGGCATTTTCAACATGATACACAACGTTGATGACGCTGTTCATGAACGGGATATCATGTGAAACGAGTATAAATGCATTCTCATAGTTTTTGAGGAATTCTGTGAGCCACGCGATATGGTTTTCATCAAGAAAGTTTGTCGGCTCGTCAAGAATGAGTATCATCGGATTTTCAAGCAGGACTTTCGCGAGCAGAGCCTTTGCGCGCTGACCTCCCGAGAGCTCGGAAACATCTCGGTCAAGACCAATTTCATTCAGTCCGAGACCGTTTGCGTATTCGGAGATTTTTGCGTCGATAGTGTAGTAGCCGCTGTAATCGAGAATGCTCTGTATCTCGCCGACTTCCTCCATAAGCTCGTTCATTTCCTCCTCGGAGCAATCGGACATTTTGTCATAAAGTCCGAGCATTTCTGTTTCAAGCTCAGCGAGGTGGTCAAATGCACTCCTCAGAACATCGCGGATAGTCATGCCCTTTTCGAGTGTGCTGTACTGGTCGAGATAGCCTGTCGTGATATGGCGGCACCACTCGACTTTGCCTTCGTCAGGCTGAAGTTTGCCCATTATTATGTTAAGAAAGGTAGATTTTCCCTCGCCGTTTGCTCCGACAAGACCGACGTGTTCACCGTTGAGAAGTCGGAATGATGCATCATTCAGTATTTGTCTCGCGCCGAATCCGTGCGTAACGTGTTCTACATTAAGTATACTCATAGTATTTCTCCATTTTCAGTACTTTGTCTCATATGCACTTTAAACTGTGCAAGTTCTCATAAATTGTATCATATTTCAGTTAAAAAAGCAATAGGCACAGGAAAGCCGGAAGTCTGTCCGCTTGTACGGATTCTGAAATTTCTGTTAATTAATGGACATTCTGTCGGTTTTGTGATACAATATTAGCGAAAGGCGATGATTTTATGAAATATTTTATTGCAAGCGACATTCACGGTTCTGCGTACTGGTGCGAAAAAATGCTGGAAAAATTCAATGACAGCGGCGCGGAAAAGCTTATACTTTTGGGAGATATACTCTATCACGGCCCGCGGAATGACCTTCCGAGGGACTATGCTCCAAAGAAAGTTATCGAAATGCTCAATCCTCTCAAAGACCGAATCTACGCAGTTCGCGGAAACTGCGAGGCTGAGGTGGATCAAATGGTTCTTGATTTTCCTGTTCTTGCGGATTACGCACTGCTTGTGCTTAACGGACACACTATCTTTGCAACGCACGGACACCTTTTCAATGAGGATAACCTGCCGCCGATCTCCAATGGAGAGGCTTTGCTGCACGGACACACACACCTTTTAAAGGCAGAGAAGCTGGAAAGGGACGGTGTTTCGTTTTTTCACCTGAATCCCGGTTCAGTATCAATACCAAAGGGCGGAAATCCAAACACTTACGCAATTCTGGAAGATGATACATTTACGGTTTTTGATTTTGAGGGAAATACAGCGGCAAAGATCGTACTCGACTGACAAAAGTATATAGTATTAGGGAGTGTTGACACTAAGCCTAACAACGCATCTTTTCGGCAAAATTTCACG
>UQEM01000106.1 GCA_900540005.1 uncultured Ruminococcus sp. | reverse complement strand
GATGACGTCGAGTCTCGTGGGCTCGGAGATGTGTATAAGAGACAGATATTAAGAACTATGATATAATTAATTCAAGGTTTATTGAAAGGATAGCGGTTTCGTAATCGCCGCACCTTGTCCCCCTTGAATTTATGTTGCCTCGGCTTGCCGGGGAGAAATGGAGTGTATCATGGACGAACCAACCGTTTTAAGAACCACCAAAATAGGCGGTGGATTTGTTAAAGAGGACGTTATGACGTACCTCGATGAGCTCAATTCCAAGATCGTTTCTCTTGAAGACGAACTTAAAAAGGCTCAGGAAAAAGGCCCTGCTGACCCTCAGGAGCTTATCAAGTACAGAAATCAGGTAGAGAATCTTCAGGAAAAGCTCAATACCTCCAATAATGCTCTCAGAAATACCAAAAAGGAACTTGAAGAAGCTAAGAAACAGCTTGAAGCTGATGAAAAGCTTATCGCTCAGCTCAAGGCAGGCGGCGCAAATGCAGGCGCAGCAAATGCTCAGGCAGGTGCACAGGCTAATGCAAACGCTCAGGCTCTTGAAGCTGCAAGAAAAGAAATCGATAATCTCAAGTCTCAGCTTACTGCTGCACAGCAGAAGGCAGCGGCTGCGGCTGCACCTGTTGCAAATGCTCAGGCTAATGCTGCTCTTGATGCAGCAAAGAAGGAGATCGAGACCCTGAAGTCTCAGCTTGCTGCTGCTCAGCAGAAGCCGAATTCTGCCGCTCCTGCACAGAATGGTGCAGCCAAGAACGAGGAGCTTGCCAAGGCTAAGCAGGAAATTACCAGAATCAGCAACGATCTCGCTGCAAAAACAAAGGAAATTTCCAACCTCACAAACGAACTCAACACCAGCAAGAGCAGCCTCGATTCCAAGAACCGCGAACTTGCTCAGATCACAAAGGATCACGCTGCTGTTATTGCTAAGAAGGACGCTGAGATCGTAAGACTTAACGATGAAATAACCGACCTCAAGGAAAATGAGGGAAGCGCTATCCCTGCTTCGTTCGATATGGGCGCTCTCTTTACTGAGGCTCAGAAGACCGCAGGAAAGATCACTATTGAGGCTCAGAGAAACGCTGACAGAATGACTAAGGAAGCTAAGGAAAAGGCTGACCAGATACTCAAGGAGGCTAATACTGAGGCTGAAAAGACCGTTTCAGGCGCTAATCTCACTGCTGAGACCTGCATCAAGGAAGCTAACGATCAGGCTAAGAACACCGTTGACGAGGCAAATGCACACGCAGAAAAGGTCAACGAAATGTCGAAAACTGTTCGTGATCTGCTGCTTAACGAAATCGAAAATGTCAATACTAAGTTCAACGATATTACTTCTGTTCTCAGCCGCCTTACAGGTCAGGCTAATGACAGAATGAGCGAGGCTCAGCTTATTATCGGTGAGGCTCGAAAGGTTATCGACAGCAATGACGCAAGCGTTGATATCAAGAAGAACGATGCGCCCAAGGCTGATTTTGAGCCGTCAAAGGCGCCCAAGAGTTCGGCTTCGGATCGCGTTTCCGAGCAGCCGTCAGCAGCTAAGCAGGCTGATCCTTTTGCAAGCGTTGGCAATTCAACATTCGGTAACGGCGGCTACAACAATGCTGCGAACTCATTCAACAAGAATGATTCGATGTCCTCTGTTTCGTCTCAGCCCAAACAGCCGGCTCCTGCTAAGAAGAGCGCAAACTTCAACTTTGACATGGCAGAACTTTTAAAGGCTGCTGAGGAAGAAGCTGCTAAGGAAAGCGAAAATAACTGACGGCATACGCCGCTGTAAGATGTTAATAAAACTGTTCCGTCTCGTTTTTTCGGGACGGAGCAGTATAAATACTTTACAATTACCGACATTATCTGTCGGACATATCATTAGGTGGATATCTTGCTTGATTTGGATTTCAATTTGATCGGTTTTAAAGATAAAACCGACGAGGAGCTTGCTGTTCTGGCAAAGCACGATAAATCGGCAGCCGCGGTGCTTGCGGCGCGTTACTCAGACCTTGTTTTCATTAAATCGGAAATTTTCGCGGATTCACCGTCCGATAGGGACGATCTGCGGCAGGAGGGGCTGATGAGTCTCCTGAAAGCTATGGAAGCCTTTGATCCGGAAAGAGGAGTGAAATTCTCTACCTTTGCGGAGGTGTGTATTGTAAATTGTATGCGGAGTTTCTCCGCGAAAACAAGAAAAGCTTCTGCCTTTCCCGACAGCGTTGAGTATTCCGAAATGGCAGATCTGATTTCCGACGACATTACGCCGGAGAGTATTTGCCTTTATAAGGAATTCTTCACCGAGTTGTGGAAAAATATCGAATCGGCTCTTTCGGTGACTGAGTTCAAAGTCCTTACGCTTTGCGTGAACGGCATGAGTTACAAGGCTGCTGCCGAAAAGCTCGGCATAAGCGAAAAGTCGGTGGATAACGCCATGCAGAGGGCAAGGAGAAAAATCAAGGCGCTTTTAAATGAATAAAGTCTGTATGACCGGGTAGCTTAACTAAAGAGCGTTGTTATACAAAGGTGCCGGTGGAAGTCCGGCTCGTGGTCCAAATATTTTAAGCGAGGTATAGTAAAATGTACGAAGACAAGACATTAGTTTGTAAGGAATGCGGAAATGAATTTATCTTCTCCGCAGGCGAGCAGGAATTCTACGCAGAGAAAGGCTTTGTAAATGAGCCCCAGAGATGCAAGGCTTGCCGTGACGCAAGAAAGAATGCTGGTAGAGCTGAAAGAGTTATGTATACAGCTACCTGTGCTTCCTGCGGCGGTGAGGCTAAGGTTCCTTTTGAGCCCAAGGAAGGCAGAGCAGTTTATTGCAGCGAGTGCTTTGCTAAGATGAACGAAGAATAATTTGTATATGATCTGCGGCACAGCCTTTTCGCTGTGCCCGGATTTATATAAATGATTCGGCGCAACCATGCCGGATCGGCAATTGTTACAAGGAAAGGAAGGATCTTTTATGCAGATCACAAAAGAAACTATTATCGGAGACATCCTTGACGCTGATTTCAATGTTGCTCCCTATTTCCTCGAAATAGGAATGCATTGTCTCGGCTGCCCCGCTTCAAGAGGCGAGTCAATTGAGGATGCTTGCGCAGTTCACGGTACAGATCCCGATGCTCTTGTGCAGAAGCTCAATGCTCATTTTGCCGAAAAGGCTTAATTTTGACACAGTAGTGGGCGTGTCGGTTATCCGACACGCCTGAATTTTTGTATGCAGAGGTGCGTTATGCTTGATAACAGATTGAAAAAATGTGCGGAACTGGTAAGCGGAAAAGGGATCGCCGCAGATGTGGGAACAGACCATGCGCTGCTCGCGGCAGAACTTATCCAAATCGGAAAATGTGAAAAGGTAATAGCCTCCGATATAAAGGAAGGGCCGCTTGAATCCGCGGCGAGAACCGTTGAAAAGTACGGATTGTCGGACAAAATCGACCTTATACTCTCAAACGGCCTTGAAAATGTCCCTCTTGAAGGCGTTACCGACATAGTAATTGCAGGCATGGGCGGCGAAAACATTGCGGAGATCATCAGCGACGAATCGAGGATAGGCTCTGATTCAGATGTGAGGCTGATACTCCAGCCGATGAGCAAGCCGGAATTTCTGAGAAAACAGCTTTACTGCAACGGCTTTGTGATAACTTCCGAGAGCGTGATCGAGGACGGCGATAAGCTGTATATCGTTATGACTGCCGAACCGAGTGACGACGGCGAAAAACTTACCGAAACAGAGGCACTTTACGGATTTTTTGATGATGATGACCCGCTTGCACAGAAATATCGCAAACGTGAGGCGGAGCGACTTGCGAAAATCGCTGAGAATCTCGAAAAGGGCGGAAAGCATGACGAATCTGTGCACTTCAAAGCAATGAGCTGCCGTATGGTGAACGGCTCGGACTCGGTGAAAATATCAGAGTTATACGATTTTCTCGATAGCGTTTATCCTTTCGATTTGCAGGAAAAATGGGACAATTCGGGACTTCTTGTTGAAAATACGACAATGACGTGCCGGCACATTCTGCTCAGCCTTGACATAACCATTCAGTCAGTGCTTGAAGCGGAAGAAAAGGGAAGTGACCTCATCATTTCACATCACCCCGTCATATTCGAGCCGCGCAGGTCTATCAGCCGCCGTGACCCTGTTTACAGGCTTGTCTGCGGCGATATTGCAGCTATTTGTATGCACACGAATGTTGACATTGCGGCAGGCGGTACGAACGGCGTTATTCTGAAAAAACTTGCGGAAAAGCTTGAATTCAGCGGCGCTCCCGAGCCTTTCGAGGAGCTTGGCGCTAACAATCTCGGCTGGATAATAGATCTCAAGGAGATCGTTAGTGCAGAGCAGCTTGCGAAAATCTGCAAGGAAATTTTCGGCTGCGAATATGTGCGGCTGACGAAATACGGCAGTAAAAATATATCGCGGATCGCCTTTTGCTCAGGTTCGGGCGGCTCTATGCTCGGACTTGCTCTCGAAAAAAACTGCGATGCGCTGATCACCGGCGATGTCAAGCACGATGTGTGGATAGAGGCGAATAACCGCAATATCACGCTCCTCGACTGCGGGCATTTCCATACTGAAAATCCTGTTCTGTGGGAACTGCGGCGCGTTATTGAGGAGAAATTTCCACAGCTTGACGTGGAGATCGCCGAGAGTTCGACTGACCCATGCATATATTTGTGAGGTGTAGGCGATGAGTATTCTGATATGTCCCGTTTGCGGCGAAAATCTCAGTAAAACTGAAAAAAGCTACACCTGCACCAATCGCCACAGCTTTGACATCTCAAAGAGCGGCTATGTGAATCTGCTGCTCTCCAAGCACGTCGGCAAGACTGTTCACGGTGACAACAAGCTTATGGTTCAGGCGAGGAGAAATTTCCTTGAAAAGGGCAGCTATCAGCCGCTAAGGGAAGCTCTCTGCGAGGCGGCAAAAAAGTACTTCAGCGGCAATATTATTGTAGACGCCGGCTGCGGCGAGGGATACTACACCTCGGCGGTTGCAAAGACTTTGCCCGAGGCGCGTATTTACGGTATCGACATTTCAAAAACTGCCGCCGACAGCGCTGCCAAGCGTAAGGACGGAGTGACTTATGCCGCTGCAAGCGTTTTCCACATTCCTGTTGCGGAAAATTCCTGCGATATGCTGATAACTCTCTTTGCCCCTTACTGCGGCGAGGAGTTTCTGCGGATCTTAAAGCACGACGGAGTCATGATAATGGCTATCCCGAGCGAATACCACCTTTGGGAGCTGAAACAGGCAGTTTACGACACGCCATACAAAAACGAGGTCAAGCCATACGCTCTTGACGGCTTTGAACTGGCGGAGAATAAGCGTATAAGCTATAAAATTACGCTTGACTCGCCCGAGGATATCCGCTCGCTTTTTTCCATGACGCCATACTACTATCGCACCGGCGCGGAACAGAAAGCGCGGCTTGAAGCGCTTCAAACGCTCGAAACACAGGTGGATTTCGAGCTTCTTGTATATAGAAAAGTTTAGGCAGGACTGCGGCAGTTCGCGGAAATGCCGTGCAACTATTAAGGAGGGATCATATGGCTCTTGACGGAGCATTTCTCTATGCGGTGAAAACCGAGCTTATGCCGCTCATCGGCGGCAGAGTTGATAAAATACATCAACCCTCACGCGAGGAGATACTGATAACGATACGCACGCGCTCGGGTGCGAAAAAGCTTTATATTTCGGCAAATGCCGGCAGCGCAAGGGTTCATCTCACTGAAAAGAACGTTGACAATCCTCAGGTTCCGCCGATGTTCTGTATGCTCCTAAGAAAGCATATCGGCAATGGAAAACTCATCAACATACGGCAGGACGGTCTTGAACGAATTTTGTTTATGGACTTTGAACGCGTGAACGAACTCGGCGATATCGTGACTGTTACGCTTGCCTGCGAGATAATGGGACGATGCTCCAACCTCATCGTGATCAACCATGAGGGTCGGGTCATCGACAGTATAAAGCGCGTTGACGAGGATATGTCGCGCGAGCGAATGGTGCTCCCGGGAATGAAGTATACACTTCCTCCGAGGGACGACAGGCTGAATTTCCTCACGGCTGATCCCGAGCAGATGACCGCGAGACTTCACGAGGTCGGAGCAGCCGAGCTTTCAAAGGCTCTTATCCGCACATTCGAGGGAATTTCCCCGATACTTGCACGCGAGTGGGCTTTTTTTGCGGGCAGGGGCGCTCATATTGAGAGTGGCACTATCAGCGGAGATCAGCTCGACCGTCTGCTTTTCGCGATAAAGCGAACCAAGGAGCAGCTTCTTGACGGTGAGTGCTGTTTTTCTGCCGTAAGCACAAAAGAGGGACAGCTTAAAGACTTCTCATTCATTCGCTTGTCGCAGTTCGGAACGCTTATGTACACCAAAGAGCTGCCGTCTGCGTCGGCACTTCTTGATTATTTTTACTTTGAGCGTGACCGTGCCGCGAGAACCAAACAGCGTGCGAATGACCTTTTCAAGCTGCTTGTGAATCTTACGGACAGAATTACGCGCCGAATATCCGTGCAGCGTGAGGAACTTGCCGAGTGTGCCCAGAAAGACTATTATAAGCTTTGCGGCGACCTCATTTCTGCGAATATGTACAGGATACAGAAAGGGGATAGTTCGGCGGCGCTTGAAAATTTCTATGATGAGGAGTGTCCGACGATCGAGATAAAACTCGATGTAAGAAAGACTCCCTCGCAGAACGCGCAGCACTATTACCTTGAATACAAAAAGTGTGTAACTGCCGAGGAAAAGCTTGCGGCTCAGATAGAAAAAGGCGAGGAGGAGTTACAGTATATCGACAGCGTTTTCGATTCGCTGACAAGAGCCTCCTCTGAGAACGACATTATCCAGTTGCGCCTTGAACTTCGTGAGCAGGGCTATGTCAAGTCCTCGGGCGGCAAGGCTAAGCCTCCGAAGGCTCTGCCGCCGATCGAGTACCGCTCTACGGACGGCTATATGATCCTCGTGGGACGAAACAATTATCAGAATGACAAGCTTTCGCTGAAATTTGCCGAAAAGAGCGATATGTGGCTCCATACACAGGGTATCACAGGCTCTCACGTCATTATAGTGACGGAGGGTGAAACTCCGCCCGACAGCACAATAGAACAGGCGGCAGTCATTGCGGCGGTGAACAGCAGAGGAAAGGACTCGAATCTCGTGCCCGTTGATTACTGCCTTGCGAGATATGTAAAAAAGCCCTCGGGCGCAAAACCCGGAAAGGTTATTTTCACCAATTACAAGACCGCCTTTGTCAAGCCCGATACCGAGCTTGAACAAAGTCTGAGGGTGAAGTCATGAAGCTTGCGGCGGAATTCTTTCACCGCGGAGCGCTCGATGTGGCACGCGACCTCGTAGGCAAGGTCATTGTGCGCCGGCTTTCTGACGGAACTTTGCTGAGTGAGCGCATTTCCGAGACCGAAGCCTACTGCGGCGAGGAAGATAAAGCCTGCCATGCCTCAAAGGGCAGAACTAACCGAACTGAGATACTCTACGGCGAGAGCGGATTTATTTATGTGTATCTCTGTTACGGAATGCATTGGCTTATGAACGTTATTACGGGCGAAAAGGATATGCCGCAGGGAGTCCTTATCCGTGCAGGAGAAGTGCATGACGGCCCTGCAAAGCTCACGAAATATCTTCAGGTAAACGGTGACTTCAACAAGAGAAAAATCTACGATGACAGCGAGATATGGATAGAGGACGACGGTTTTCGCTCCGAAATAGTTACAGCTCCGCGCGTTGGGATCGACTACGCAGGCGAATACTGGAGGGATATCGAATGGCGGTTCATAGCCAAGAGGTGAGCGCATGAATATACGCAGTATCGGCTATAATTCGGTGTATGCGGGTAGTTACTCGTTTCAGGCGGAAGTGGAAATGGGTGTTTATATGCTCGTTCTTACCAAGAGCCGTGCACGCTTTTGGGTGAACGGTGAGTGTATCTCAGCCGCGCCGAATTCTCTTATTATATATGATGATACCTGTGAAAGGCAGTATGCCGCGGACGCAGCTCCGCTCGTGTGCGATTGGATATGTTTTGACGCCGAGGACGAGAGCGAGTTCATTGACGCGCTGAAACTCCCATTAAACAGGGTCATCCCGCATTGTGACAGTGAGACAATAGATGTTCTCATGCGCAATATCATGACGGAGTTCTACTCGCTCGGTTCAGCAAGAATAAAAATGCTTGACGCGCTGATGCGTACTCTCCTTGCAAAGGTGGGCGAGACCACCGACAGGCGCGGGGAACTGCGGCAGACTTCCGATCCGCATTACAGCTCACTTATCGAACTGCGAGAGAAGATCTACCGCAATCCCCAGTTGAAGTGGAATGTTGATACAATGGCGGCGGACGTGAATATGTCCCGTTCGTACTTTCAGCATATTTATCGTGAAGTCTTTGGCGTTTCGTGCATTTCGGACGTGATAAGCGGCAAGATAGAAAAGGCAAAGGAGATACTCAGCGAGACAGACTGCACCGTTTCGCAGGTAGCGGCGATGTGCGGCTACGATAATGAGGAACATTTTATGCGGCAGTTCAAGAAAATAGTGGGGGAGACTCCGACAAAATACCGGAAAAAGAAATAGAATAGTCCATTTGTGACGGCTTGCGGAAAACTGTGTGAAAAATTTCCGCAGGCTGTTTTTTTAGGGAGTGTTGACACTAAGATAATATGCAGATTTTCGAGCATAAATTTT